>NZ_AP025944.1:5525000-5825000 GCF_024349685.1 Pseudomonas sp. LRP2-20
TTAGAGTGCCCACCATAACGTGCTGGTAACTAAGGACAAGGGTTGCGCTCGTTACGGGACTTAACCCAACATCTCACGACACGAGCTGACGACAGCCATGCAGCACCTGTGTCAGAGTTCCCGAAGGCACCAATCCATCTCTGGAAAGTTCTCTGCATGTCAAGGCCTGGTAAGGTTCTTCGCGTTGCTTCGAATTAAACCACATGCTCCACCGCTTGTGCGGGCCCCCGTCAATTCATTTGAGTTTTAACCTTGCGGCCGTACTCCCCAGGCGGTCAACTTAATGCGTTAGCTGCGCCACTAAAATCTCAAGGATTCCAACGGCTAGTTGACATCGTTTACGGCGTGGACTACCAGGGTATCTAATCCTGTTTGCTCCCCACGCTTTCGCACCTCAGTGTCAGTATCAGTCCAGGTGGTCGCCTTCGCCACTGGTGTTCCTTCCTATATCTACGCATTTCACCGCTACACAGGAAATTCCACCACCCTCTACCGTACTCTAGCTTGCCAGTTTTGGATGCAGTTCCCAGGTTGAGCCCGGGGCTTTCACATCCAACTTAACAAACCACCTACGCGCGCTTTACGCCCAGTAATTCCGATTAACGCTTGCACCCTCTGTATTACCGCGGCTGCTGGCACAGAGTTAGCCGGTGCTTATTCTGTCGGTAACGTCAAAACAGCAAGGTATTAGCTTACTGCCCTTCCTCCCAACTTAAAGTGCTTTACAATCCGAAGACCTTCTTCACACACGCGGCATGGCTGGATCAGGCTTTCGCCCATTGTCCAATATTCCCCACTGCTGCCTCCCGTAGGAGTCTGGACCGTGTCTCAGTTCCAGTGTGACTGATCATCCTCTCAGACCAGTTACGGATCGTCGCCTTGGTGAGCCATTACCCCACCAACTAGCTAATCCGACCTAGGCTCATCTGATAGCGCAAGGCCTGAAGGTCCCCTGCTTTCTCCCGTAGGACGTATGCGGTATTAGCGTTCCTTTCGAAACGTTGTCCCCCACTACCAGGCAGATTCCTAGGCATTACTCACCCGTCCGCCGCTGAATCAAGGAGCAAGCTCCCGTCATCCGCTCGACTTGCATGTGTTAGGCCTGCCGCCAGCGTTCAATCTGAGCCATGATCAAACTCTTCAGTTCAATACTGATTGGGTTTTTAAGAAACCCTAAACTTGGCTCAGCAATCTCAAATGACTATGTGATTTCTCGCATGGCCACTTGTGATGCTGATAATCTTTGTGACTATCAGTCCGTACTCACAAGCACCCACACGAATTGCTTGATTCGATTTGTTAAAGAGCGTTTGGTTAAGAGCTTTTCGTCTCAACCGAGGCGCGCATTCTACGCCTTCCTCATTTGCTGTCAAGCGTTTATTTTGAAGTTTTTTGCGAGAAACTCGTTTAGCTTCAAACACTTGACTCGCTGCGATCACTCGTAGCGGGAGGCGAATAATACAGCGTTTAAAACCGCTGTCAACCTTCATCTCAACCGCTATCGATCATTTGATCGAAGCCCTTTCAGCACCTTCCGAATCGCCTAACTCGTTGAATTTCAAGGAGTTTGTCGTTCCGTTGTCGCTGGAAGTGGGGCGCATTATAAGGGGATTCGGAAGGGCGTCAACCCTTAATTTCAAGAAACTTCAATATCGCTGAAAAGCAAAGCGGGGAGGCCTGTCGGCCTCCCCGCTTCTATATAGCTACACCATCTGGCGATCACTCAGCCTTCAGGGTAACCCGGCCAAACGACTTCTTGCCTGCCTGGCACACATGCGTCGCACCAAGGACAAAGATGAAGTCCTTGTCGACCACCGCACCATCGACCTTCACCGCACCACCACTGAGCAGGTCACGCGCCTGTGCCGAGTTCTTCACCAGGCCCGCGCGATTCAGCACGGCGGCGATTGGCAAATCTTCAGCAGCAGCCACTTCGATTTCCGGCAGATCTTCCGGCAGCTCACCTTCCTTCATACGGTTACCCGCAGCACGGTGAGCGTTAGCCGCCGCCTCTTCACCATGGAAGCGCGCAACGATCTCTTCAGCCAGCTTGATCTTGATGTCACGCGGGTTGGCGCCATTGGCAACGTCGGCCCGGAACTGATCGATCTCTTGCATCGAACGGAAGCTCAGCAGCTCGAAGTAACGCCACATCAGGGTATCCGGGATCGACACCAGCTTGCTGTACATCACGCCCGGCGCTTCCTGAATGCCGACATAGTTGCCCAGCGACTTGGACATCTTCTTCACGCCATCAAGCCCTTCGAGCAATGGCATGGTCACGATGTTCTGTGCTTCCTGACCATAAGCGCGCTGCAACTCGCGCCCCATCAGCAGGTTGAACTTCTGGTCGGTACCGCCCAGCTCCACATCAGCCTTCAGCGCCACGGAGTCATAACCCTGCACCAGCGGGTAGAGGAACTCGTGGATGGCGATCGGCTGGTTGGTGGTGTAGCGCTTGTCGAAGTCATCACGCTCGAGCATGCGCGCAACGGTGTACTGCGATGCCAGACGAATGAAGTCGGCCGGGGTCAGCCGGTCCATCCAGGTGGAGTTGAACGCAACCTCGGTCTTGGCCGGGTCGAGAATCTTGAACACCTGCTGCTTGTAGGTCTCGGCGTTTTCCAGCACCTGCTCGCGGGTCAGCGGCGGACGCGTGGCGCTCTTGCCGCTCGGATCACCGATCATGCCGGTGAAGTCACCGATCAGGAAGATGACCTGATGCCCCAGCTCCTGGAACTGGCGCAGCTTGTTGATCAGTACTGTGTGCCCCAAATGAAGGTCAGGTGCAGTCGGGTCGAAGCCTGCCTTGATACGCAGTGGCTGGCCGCGCTTGAGCTTCTCGACCAGTTCCGACTCGACCAACACCTCTTCCGCACCGCGCTTGATAAGCGCCAGCTGCTCTTCAACCGACTTCATAGACAGACCCGCAAGGCTCAGATTCAAAGGGAGCCAACCATACAAGATCGGCCATCAATTACAAGTTTCGAAATGAAATGTGACCCGACCGACGCGTCACGGCGTCTACGCGCCCTTGCGCGAAACTAGATTTGGTTATATTTTATACAGTTATTTCATCTTCATCATGTCATTCATCTTTTCCATATTCATTTTTCTTCAAAGTCACCTTACCTATGACCAACGAAACGCCTAAAGCGCCCCCGCTTTATCCGAAAAGCCATCTGTTGGCCGCCAGCGGCATCGCCGCCCTGCTCAGCCTGGCACTGCTGGTATTCCCCTCCAGCGAAGTCGAAGCCAAGAAGACCACCCTCAGCCTGGAGCTGGAAAGCCCGGCCGAACAGCTGAAGGACGAATCCAGCGCTGCCCCGCTGGTACAGACTCAAGGCGATCAGGGGTCTCCCTTCGCGCAGATCGACGAGGCTCAAACCAACACCGAGCAGGCCGCAAAAGAGGCGCCTGCCACCGAGAAAAAGCCTGAAGTCAAAGAACCTGGTCACCGCGAAGTGACCGTAGCCCGCGGCGATACACTGTCCACCTTGTTCGCCAAGGTCGGCCTGCCAACCAACGCAGTGCACGACCTGCTGGCCAGCAACAAGCAAGCCAAGCAGTTCAGCCAGCTCAAGCATGGCCAGGTGCTGCAGTTCGAACTCGACAAGGATGGCCAACTGGCCAGCCTGCACAGCAAGGTCAGCAACCTTGAAACCATCCGCCTGACCAAGACCGCCAAGGGTTACACCTTCGATCGCGAGATCAGCAAACCAGTGGTCCGTACCGCCTACGCTCACGGCGTCATCAAGAGTTCGCTGTCGGCTTCGGCCCAGCGCGCCGGCCTGTCCCACAGCATGACCATGGACATGGCCAAGGTCTTGGGTTACGACATTGATTTCGCCCAGGATATCCGTCCTGGCGACGAGTTCGACGTGGTCTACGAGCAGAAGGTGATGGATGGCAAGGTGGTTGGCACCGGCAGCATCCTGTCCGCGCGCTTCACCAACCGCGGCAAGACCTACACCGCCGTGCGCTACACCAACAAACAGGGCAACACCAGCTACTACACCGCCGACGGCAACAGCCTGCGCAAGGCGTTCATCCGTACCCCGGTCGACTTCGCCCGCATCAGCTCGCGCTTCTCCGCCGGCCGCAAACACCCCATCCTGAACAAGATCCGTGCGCACAAGGGCGTGGACTACGCCGCCCCGCGGGGCACCCCCATCAAGGCAGCGGGCGATGGCCGCATCGAGCTGGCTGGGCGCCGCGGCGGTTACGGCAACACCGTGATCATTGCCCACGGCAACAGCTACAAGACCCTTTACGGTCACATGCAGGGCTTTGCCAAGGGCATCAAGACCGGCAGCAACGTTAAACAGGGCCAGATCATCGGTTACATCGGCACCACTGGCCTGTCGACCGGCCCGCACCTGCACTACGAGTTCCAGGTCAACGGCGTGCACGTCGACCCGCTGAGCCAGAAGGTGCCGATGGCAGACCCGATCGCCAAGAATGAACGCCAGCGTTTCCTGCAGCAAAGCCAGCCACTGATCGCCCGCATGGACCAGGAAAAGGCCACCATGCTCGCGGCGAACAAGCGCTGACTCATGGCGCTTTACCTGGGGGTAATGTCCGGTACCAGCCTCGACGGCCTGGACATCGCCCTGATCGAACAAGGCGAGCAGCTGCAACTGCTCGCCACTCATTACCTGCCGATGCCGGACGACCTGCGTCAGGATCTGCTCAGCCTGTGCAGCAGCGGCCCAGACGAGATTGCCCGCGCCGCCCTGGCAGAAAACTGCTGGGCCAGCCTGGCAGCTGAAGGTGTACGGCAATTGCTCGGCCAGCAAGGGCTGCAGGCCGAGGCCATCCGAGCCATCGGCAGCCACGGCCAGACCATCCGTCATGAGCCGGCTCGCGGTTTCACCGTGCAGATCGGCAACCCGGCGCTGCTGGCCGAACTCACCGGTATCAGCGTGGTCGCCGACTTCCGTCGTCGCGATGTGGCGGCGGGCGGCCAGGGCGCACCACTGGTGCCGGCCTTCCATGAAGCCCTGTTCAGCCACCTTGGCCAGCGCCTGGCGATTCTCAATGTGGGTGGTTTCAGCAACCTGAGCCTGATCGAGCGCGACAAGCCCGTGCATGGCTTCGACTGCGGGCCAGGCAACGTGCTGATGGATGCCTGGATCGAGCGCAAGCGTGGCCAGGCCTATGATGCCAATGGCGCCTGGGCTGCCAGTGGCAACGTGCAAGACGATTTGCTGAGCAGCCTGCTGAGTGACCCGTTCTTCGCAGGCAGCGGCCCGAAAAGCACCGGCCGCGAGGTGTTCAACCTGCCCTGGCTGGATAGCCACTTGACGCGTCTGCCGGCCTACCGTGAAGCAGATGTCCAGGCCACGCTCCTGGAGCTGACCGCGCGCAGCATCATCGAATCGCTACTGAACGCCCAGCAAGGCACCGAGGCGCTGCTGGTATGCGGCGGCGGCGCTCGCAATGGGGCCCTGATGGCTCGCCTTGCCGAACTGTTGCCACAGACCCGGGTCACCAGCACCGGCGCACAGGGCGTGGACCCGGACTGGGTCGAGGCCATGGCCTTTGCCTGGCTCGCCCACTGCTGCCTCGAGGGCATTGCCGCCAATCGCCCAAGCGTGACTGCGGCCAAGGGCCCACGCGTGCTCGGCGCGATCTACCCAGCCTGATCCTAAGTCAGAATGCAAAACGCCGCGCAAGTGCGCGGCGTTTTCGTACAGCCTGGTTCAGATCGAGAACGAAGAACCGCAACCGCAGGTCGTCGCGGCATTCGGGTTCTTGATCACGAAACGCGAACCTTCCAGGCCTTCCTGGTAGTCCACTTCGGCACCGGCCAGGTACTGGAAGCTCATCGGGTCGACTACCAGCGAAACACCCTCACGTTCGACAATGGTGTCATCTTCGGCCACGTCTTCATCGAAGGTGAAACCATACTGGAAGCCCGAGCAGCCGCCACCGGTGACGAACACGCGCAGCTTCAGGCGGTCATTGCCTTCCTCGGAAACCAGGTTCTTCACCTTTTGCGCGGCGCCATGGGTGAATTCCAAAGCCGTAGGGGTGAAGGTTTCGACGCTCATGTTGATTCTCCCGGCGTTGTAGCCGCCATAAAACTCGATGACGCGCATTATCCGCTTCTCCGAGAAAATTGGTCAAGAATTGTGCGGCTTTAGTCGCGACAAACAAAAAGGCCCGCACAGTGCGGGCCCTTTCAAGCGACAAACACTTATGGCAGCAGGCCGGCGTGGGACAGGCCCATGCGCTCATCCAGGCCGAACAGGATGTTGAGGTTCTGCACCGCCTGGCCCGACGCGCCCTTGACCAGGTTGTCGATCACCGACAACACCACCACCAGGTCACCACCCTGCGGGCGATGAACGGCAATGCGGCAGACGTTGGCACCACGCACGCTACGGGTTTCCGGGTGGCTGCCGGCCGGCATCACGTCGACGAACGGCTCATCGGCGTAGCGCTTCTCGAACAGCGCCTGCAGGTCGACCGACGTATCCGCGACGGTCGCGTACAGGGTGGCGTGGATACCGCGGATCATTGGCGTCAGGTGCGGCACGAAGGTCAGGCCGATGTCCTTGCCGGCAGCCAGGCGCAGGCCCTGGCTGATTTCAGGCAAATGGCGGTGCCCCTTGACCGCGTAGGCCTTCATGCTTTCGCCTGCTTCACAGAACAGCGAACCGACCGCGGCGCCACGGCCCGCGCCACTGACGCCCGACTTGCAGTCGGCAATCAGCCGCGACGGGTCGGCCAGACCGGCTTCGAGCAACGGCAGGAAACCCAACTGGGTGGCAGTCGGATAGCAGCCTGGCACGGCAATCAAGCGCGCCTGGCGGATCTTTTCACGGTTGACTTCAGGCAGGCCGTAGACGGCGTCCTTGAGCAGCTCAGGAGCACCATGCGGCTGACCATACCACTTGCCCCATTCGGTCGCGTCCTGCAGGCGGAAGTCCGCCGACAGGTCGATGACCTTGGTCCCGGCGGCCAAAAGTTCGCCAGCCAGGGCGTGGGCGACACCGTGCGGGGTGGCGAAGAACACCACGTCGCAAGCGGCCAGGGTCTTGCTGTCCGGCACGCTGAAAGCCAGGCCGTCGTAGTGGCCGCGCAGGTTCGGATACATGTCGGCGACCGCCACGCCCGCCTCGGAGCGCGAAGTGATGACCGCCACTTCGGCCTGTGGATGCTGTGCCAGCAGACGCAACAGTTCGACGCCGGTGTAACCCGTGCCGCCGACGATACCGACCTTGATCATAACGCTTGCCCCTTCTCAACGAGCCGTCTGGAAAGCGCACGATGATAGGGGCGCAAAGCGCCTGTAACAACTCTTGGGGTGCCCCTTCGGGCGCTTGCGCTCTACTATCTGACGACCGTGATTACCTGAAGGAACTCCCTCCATGCTTTACCTATGGATCAAAGCGCTGCATATCGTCAGCGTGGTCTGCTGGTTCGCCGGCCTGTTCTACCTGCCCAGGCTGTTCGTCTACCACGCCCAGAGCCAGGACAGCATCAGCCAGGAACGCTTTGTCACCATGGAGCGCAAGCTGTACCGCGGGATCATGAACCCGGCAATGATCGCCACTTACGTGTTCGGCGCCTGGATGCTCTACCTCACCCCTGGCTGGCTGAGCCAAGGCTGGCTACATGCCAAGCTCACCCTGGTGATTCTGCTGACCGGCTACCATCACATCTGTGGTGCCCAGCGTAAACGCTTCGCCGCTGGCACCAACACCCGTAGTCACGTGTACTACCGCTGGTTCAACGAAGTACCGGTGCTGTTCCTGCTGGGCATCGTGATTCTCGTGGTGGTCAAACCGTTCTGACATACAACGATGGAGCCTCGCCCATGCCCCTGCCTGCTTCGCTCGAACAACGCTTGCGCCTGCCTGTGGTCGCAGCGCCGATGTTCCTGATTTCCAACCCTCAGTTGGTACTGGCCTGCTGCGGCAGCGGCGTGGTCGGCAGCTTTCCGGCACTGAACCAGCGTGACAGCGCCGGCTTCAAGGCCTGGCTGGAGGAAATCGAGGCAGGCCTGGCGCAGTTGCAGGCGCCAGCGCCCTATGCGGTAAACCTGATCGTGCACCCGACCAACCCACGCTTGCAGGCCGACCTGGCACTGTGCGTCGAGCATCGCGTGCCCATCGTCATCACCAGTCTTGGCGCCGTGAAGGAAGTGGTGGATGCGGTGCATGGCTACGGCGGCCTGGTGTTTCACGACGTAACCACCCGCCGGCACGCCGAAAAAGCCGCCGAGGCTGGCGTCGATGGCCTGATCGCCGTGGCAGCGGGCGCCGGCGGGCATGCTGGAACCTGGAGCCCGTTCGCCCTGGTGGCCGAAATTCGCCAGTTCTTCGACAAGACCTTGCTGCTGGCCGGCTGCATCAACCACGGCCACGAGGTTCTTGCCGCACAGTTGCTCGGTGCCGATCTGGCCTACATGGGTACACGCTTCATCGCCACCCAGGAAAGCCATGCCCAGAACGGTTACAAGCAGATGCTGCTCGATGCCCAGGCTGCCGACATCATCCACACGCCTGCCGTGTCCGGTATCCCGGCCAGCTTCCTGCGCCCCAGCCTGGAACAGGCCGGCTATGACATGGCGGCACTGAAGTCCGGGCACGAGCAAGGCAAGCTCAAGCCGATCGACGACGAAGCCAAGGCCTGGAAAACCGTCTGGTCCGCCGGCCAGGGCGTAGGCGAGATCCATGACCTGCCCGCAGCCGCCACACTGATCGAGCGCCTGCGCGGCGAGTACCGCGACGCCCTAGCGTTCCCAGGCATTGCGCGCCAAGACCGTGTAGCAAAAGGCAACAACTCGCCTGGCCAGGCTGTACACTAGGCGCCCTCTTCAGCCCCCAGGAGCCTTGCATGACCCGTTACGCCATGATCACCGGTGCTTCCAGCGGCCTGGGCCTGGCCCTGGCGGAAGCCCTGGCACGGCGCGGGCGTAACCTGATCCTGGTAGCACGCCATCGAGAAACGCTGGAGCCGGTCGCACTCGAACTGGCCCAGCGCTTCGGCGTCGAAGTGCTGCTGCGCGCCTGCGACCTCAGCCAGCCCCTGCGCCTGTCGGGTTTCGTACTGGAACTGGAAGAAGGCGAGCGACGTATCGACCTGCTGGTCAACTGCGCCGGCCAACGTACCTACGGCCCTTTCCTGGCCCACGAATGGGCCGACGAGCAGGACCTGCTGGAGGTCAATATCCTTGCCCTGAGCCGCCTGTGCCATGCCATTGGCAACCTGATGGCGGTGCAAGGCGGCGGGCAGATTCTCAACGTCGCCGGCCTGGCCGCCGTCGCGCCAGGCCCGGGCATGGCCACCTATGCCGCCAGCAAGGCCTATGTGATGAGCTTCAGCGAAGCGCTGCGCGAAGAGCTCAAGCCTACCGGCATCAAGGTATCGGTACTTTGCCCCGGCCCGGTACGCTCGTCGCGCCGGCGCATCCCCAGGCTTGAAGGCAACAGCCGTTGCCTGAGCCCTGAAGAAGTGGCGTTGTTCACCGTGCGCGCCCTGGCCAGGAATCGCGCAGTGATCATGCCAGTACGGCGCAATCGCTGGCTGGCCTTCGCTCCGCGCCTGCTGCCACGCTGGCTGGCGCGCAAGCTGGCCGGCTTCATCCACCGCCGCTACTGCCCGGTCGGCATGGAATAGCCTCTGGGCGAGTGGCGCCCGGCTGAGTACACTCGGCCGACACTCACCATGGAGCAAGTGCTGTGGAAGATTTATTCATCAAGATCATCAACCGGGAGATCCCGGCGAAGATCATTTACGAGGACGACCAGGTTCTGGCGTTCCACGACATCGCGCCGCAGGCGCCGGTGCATTTTCTGGTCATCCCGAAGAAGCACATCCGCACCCTCAACGACCTGACCGAAGAGGACAAGGGCCTGGCCGGTCACATCCTGTTCACCGCCCAGCGCCTGGCGAAAGAACTGGGCTGCGAGGAAGGCTTCCGGGTGGTCATGAACTGCAACGAGCAAGGCGGCCAGACCGTGTATCACATCCACATGCACGTGCTTGGCCAGCGCCAGATGAACTGGCCGCCGGGCTGACCCAAGGCAAGCCCCCTCCGGGCGATTGAGGTAAACTGTCGGGCATCACTTCAGCGGAGGTGCCCGATGGCCACCGAACGTCACTACTCGCCGCTCGACCGCTTGTTGCTGCAGGCCGATACCGCCATGCGCACCTTGCTGCCCTTCAGCGGCCAACCATCCCGCCCGTCGCCGGCGATCATCCAGCCGGATACCGAACTGGACGACAACCAGACCCGCCACATCGCCGGGCTCATGCGCATCAACCACACCGGCGAAGTCTGCGCGCAGGCGCTGTATCAGGGCCAGGCGTTGACCGCCAAGCTGCCGGAAGTACGCAAGGCCATGGAACAGGCAGCCGAAGAAGAAATCGACCATCTGGCCTGGTGCGAACAACGCATCCGCCAGCTGGGCAGCCACCCAAGCGTGCTCAACCCGCTGTTCTACGGCATGTCGTTCGGCATCGGCGCCCTCGCCGGCCTGGTCAGCGACAAGGTCAGCCTCGGTTTCGTCGCCGCCACCGAGCATCAGGTATGCAAGCACCTGGACGAACACCTGGAGCAGCTCCCCCAGCAGGACGAAAAGTCCCGCGCCATCCTTGAACAGATGCGCGTGGATGAAGAGCAGCATGCCGAGTCCGCACTCGAAGCTGGCGGCTATCGCTTCCCGTTGCCGGTGCGTTTCGGCATGAGCCTGCTGGCCAAGGTCATGACCAAGAGCACCTACCGCATCTGAAGGGCGCACCCATGACGGACCGTATCGACGCCAAGGACCTGGCGCGCGCCGTGCAAGCCGGCATTCTCCAGCCAGGCCAGGACCAGGCCCTGCTGGCGTTTCTGCGCCAGCAACCACCAGCCCGGGGCAGTTTCCAGCTTGCCCATGTCGCTTTCTACTTTGGCGCCCTGCTGATCATGGGGGCGATGGGCTGGCTGCTCACCGAAGCCTGGATGACCATTGGCGACGGGGCTTTGCTGGCCGTCGCCATCCTTTATATAGTTCTTCTCACTTCTTTCGCCCTGACCCTGCAGCGGCGCAAGCAAGCCGTTGCCGCCGGTGTGCTGGCCGCCGTCGCAGTCAGCATCGTGCCATTGGTCGTGTTTGCCATCGAACGCCTGACGGGCTGGTGGCCACTGGATGATGCGCAAGCGGACTTTCACCAGTACTACACCTACGTGCAGGGCGGGTGGTTGCTGATGGAGGCCGCCACCGTGGTTGCCGGGCTGCTGATGCTGCGCCTGATTCCCTACCCCTTCGTGGTGATGCCGATTGCCGTAGCGCTGTGGTTCATGTCGATGGACCTGAGCGAATGGGTGTATGGCTCGCCCTTTTCCTGGGAACAGCGGCGCACGGTGTCACTCTGGTTCGGGCTCGGCTTGCTGCTGGTGTTCCTGGTCGTCGACGGGCGTACCCGCGAGGACTATGCCCATTGGGGCTACCTGGCCGGCCTGGCGGCGTTCTGGGGCGGGCTGACGATGATGGAGAGCGACAGTGAACTGGGCAAGGCGCTGTACTGCCTGATCAACCTGGGGTTGATGGGCATGGCGGTGCTGTTGCGCCGCCCGGTGTTCATGGTCTTCGGGGCGCTGGGGGTAGCGGCTTATCTGGGCTACCTGTCTTACGAGGTGTTTGCCGAATCACTGCTGTTCCCCGTGGTGCTGACCTTGATCGGGTTGGGGGTGATCGGTTTGGGGCTGGGGTATCAGAAGCGGCGAGAGCAGTTGAGCCAGGCGGTCAGAAGCAGCTTGCCGGAATGGTTGCTCACTGCCCTTCCGGCCCTGCGCGACTGACTGAAGATTGCCGGGGCCGCCTTGCGGCCCCAATGTCCGGTACTCAGCCCAGCTCTACGATCTCGTAACCATGGGTGATTTCAACACCAGCACGCTCGAGCATGATCGACGCCGAGCAGTATTTCTCGGCCGACAATTCCACCGCACGCTTGACCTGGGCCTCTTTCAACCCACGCCCTTTCACCACGAAGTTCATGTGGATCTTGGTGAATACCTTCGGGTCTTCACTGGCGCGCTCGGCTTCCAGGAACGCTTCGCAGCTTTCCACCGCCTGGCGCGACTTCTTAAGGATGCTCACCACGTCGAAACTGCTGCAGCCACCAAGGCCGAGCAGGAGCATTTCCATCGGGCGCACGCCCAGGTTGCGGCCACCGGCCTCGGGGGGGCCGTCCATCACTACTACGTGGCCGCTGCCCGATTCACCGAGGAACATCGCCTCACCGGCCCACTGGATGCGTGCCTTCATCTGTCCGTACTCCTGGATTTCGCAAAAGGGTGTCAGCTTAAGCCTTGTATGCCTGTCGGAAAAGCTCAATGCGAGTCGCTTTAGTGCCAAAACTTCCAGCGCTGTCTGATAAGCTGGCGCCAATTGACTGGCGCGTCGCGTCAGACAAGCTCTAACAAGCGCCTATGCCTCGCATCGAACAGGATTTCGTGATGGTTGCCTCAGCCCTACCTGCCAAGATCAAGAATATCGACAAGCTGTTGGTTCACTGCCAGCGCCGCCGCTACACCGCCAAAAGCAACATCATCTGCGCCGGTGATCGTGCCGAAACGCTGTCGTTCATCATCAAGGGCTCGGTCACCATCCTGATCGAAGACGACGAAGGTCACGAGATGATCATCGCCTACCTCAACAATGGCGACTTCTTCGGCGAACTGGGGCTGTTCGAACCGGCTGGCAGCGAGCAGCAGCGGAGCGCCTGGGTGCGCGCCAAGACCGAGTGCGAAGTGGCAGAGATCAGCTACGACAAGTTCCGCGAACTGGCTCGCCAGGACCCGGAGATTCTCTACGCTCTGGGCAGCCAGATGGCCCAGCGCCTGCGCAACACCACGCGCAAGGTCGGCGACCTGGCCTTCTTCGATGTCACCGGCCGCGTGGCCCGTTGCCTGCTCGACCTGTGCAAGCAACCGGATGCCATGACCCACCCGGACGGCATGCAGATCAAGATCACCCGCCAGGAAATCGGCCGTATCGTCGGTTGCTCGCGGGAAATGGTCGGCCGCGTCCTCAAGGACCTCGAGGAACGCAGCCTGGTGCAGGTCAAGGGCAAGACCATGGTGGTCTACGGCACCCGTTAATCCTTCGGCAGGGCTGCCAGCACGTCGCGATAGGCAAGGGACAGGCGCTCTAACCAGGGCGCCTCAGGCGCCACTTCGTGCAAGGCGATATGGCTGTCGGCACGGCAGCGCTGCTCCAGGTCACAGCATTCATTGAAGCGGTTTACCGCGGCGACCATCGACTCGCGCTCGTTGTCCAGCAGCAGCGCACCGTGCACCAGCACCACCGGGCGCTTGCCGCCCAGCCCCTGGCGCCAGCGCTGGGCCGTACCGACCAGCTTGCGACCATTGAGGTTGACGTTGTAACGGCCATCGCAGAAGGCACCGTCGATCTCGCCCACCGAAGCCACACCGCCCCACTCGCGCAGCACCTCACACAATGGCAGGCACAGGCGCTCATAGGCGCTTTCGATGCGGCCATGATCACCTTCGCTGCGCGGGGCCACGTAGACCAGCGCAATGTTCACCGTCGCGTGCGACTGTGGCACAGGCTCGCCCCCGGTCTCACGCAACAGCACCGGCCAGCCGGCAATCGCCAGTTCCGCGCAGGCGGCTTCGAAGTTTTCCAGGCGGCTCATGCGCCGGGGCATGACCAGTGCGTGGTCGGTTGGCCGCCAGAACAAAACACCGGCATCGCGCTCGCCGCGGCAGACGGCGGCCAACAGCTCCTGCTCGGCATGCAAACCTTGCTCAACAGTGAGCGCCAGGGGTTGATCGGTCATTGATCCACCTTTGATGTTGGGTTTACCGGCCTCTTCGCGGGCAAGCCCGCTCCCACAGGATTTCTATCGCCCTCGGGCGTACACAGTACCTGTGGGAGCGGGCTTGCCCGCGAAAAGGCCAGAACAGGCATACAAAAAAGCCGGCATAAAGCCGGCTTCGTATCGATCAGTCCAGAGACTGAACAGTCTTCTTAACCTGATCAGGGAAGAACAACCGCTGCAATTCCAGCCCCGGCTGCGCGGCGCGCATGAATGCTTCACCGACCAGGAACGAGTAGACCTCGTTGATTTCCATCAACTCGACATCGGCACGGTTGAGAATACCGCTCTCGGTAACTGCCAGGCGGTCACGTGGAATGCGTGGCAGCAGGTCGAGTGTGGTTTCCAGGCTGAGCTCGAAGGTATGCAGGTTACGATTGTTCACTCCAACCAACGGCGTATCGAGGATCTTCAGCGCACGCTCCAGCTCATCGCTGTCATGCACTTCTACCAGCACGTCGAGGCCGAAATCCTTGGCCACCGAACCCAGCTCGGCCAACTTCACGTCATCCAGCGCCGACACGATCAGCAACACGCAGTCAGCGCCCAGGGCACGAGCTTCGACGATCTGGTACGGGTCGACCATGAAATCCTTGCGGATCACCGGCAGCGAAACAGCGGCGCGGGCCTGTTGCAGGTACTCGTCTGCACCCTGAAAGTAATCCACATCGGTCAGCACCGACAGGCAAGTCGCCCCACCCTTCTCATAGCTGACGGCAATATCGGCCGGCACGAAGTTCTCGCGGATCACGCCTTTGCTCGGCGAAGCCTTCTTGATTTCGGCAATCACCGCCGGTTGCTTGCGTTTGGCCTGCTCGATCAGCGCATTGGCAAAGCCGCGCGGGGCATCGGCAGCCTTGGCCAGGCGCTCCAGTTCAGCGAGGCTTACGCGCGCGCTGCGCTCGGCCACTTCCTGGAACTTGCGGGCGATGATCCTTTCCAGCACCGTCGGCACACTCATGCTTCGTTCTCCACTTTGAATACTGCAGTAAAGGCGCCCAGTTCCTGCAGCTTCTCCCAGGCCAACCCGGTGTGCAGTACGTCGTGGGCCAGTTCCACGCCCCCCTTCAAACTCATGGCATGGTCAGCGGCATACAGCGCCGCGCCAGCATTGAGCACGATCATTTCGGCAGCCTTCTGACCGTTTTCGGTCTTGCGCCGGCCCAGGGCATCGCGGATCAGCTCCAGCGAGGCCTGTGGCGTCTCGACGGCCAGGCCATGCAGGCTCTGGCTCTTCATGCCGAGGTCTTCGGGTTCGACCCAATACTCACTGATCTCGCCGTTCTTCAGCTCGGCGACGAAGGTTGGCGCAGCCAGGCTGAACTCGTCCAGGCCATCCTTCGAATGCACCACCAGCACATGCTTGCTGCCCAGGCGCTGCAGCACCTCGGCCAGCGGACGGCACAGCGCCTGGGTGAACACGCCGACCACCTGGTGCTTCACTCCGGCCGGATTCGTAAGCGGGCCGAGCATGTTGAACAGGGTACGCAGCCCCAGATCGCGACGCGGGCCAGCGGCATACTTCATGGCGGTGTGATGGCTTTGCGCGAACATGAAACCTATCCCCAAGCTGTCGATGCAGCGGGCGACCTGGGTCGGGGTCAGGTTCAGGTAGATGCCAGCGGCTTCCAGCAGGTCGGCACTGCCGCTCTTGCCAGATACCGCACGGTTGCCGTGCTTGGCCACGGTGCAGCCGGCGGCGGCGAGGACGAACGCCGACGCGGTGGAAACATTGAAGATGTTGGCACCATCACCGCCGGTACCGACGATGTCGACCACGCCATCGAGGCTTTTCAGCTCGACCTTGTCAGCCAGCTCGCGCATCACCGAGACCGCACCGACGATCTCGTCGATGCTCTCGCTCTTCATGCGCATGCCCATCAGGAAGGCACCGATCTGCGCTTCGCTGCACTGCCCCGTCATGATCTGGCGCATGACATCGCGCATTTCATCGGTGCTGAGGTCCAGGTGGCCGACGATGCGGCTCAACGCGCTCTTGATATCCATGATCGATCCTTAGCGGCGGCCGCCGGTCTGCTTGAGGAAGTTGGCGAACAGCTCGTGGCCCTGCTCGGTGAGGATGGACTCGGGGTGGAACTGTACCCCTTCGATGTTCAGGGTCTTGTGGCGCAGGCCCATGATCTCGTCGACCGAACCGTCTTCATGAGCAGTCCAGGCGGTGACTTCCAGGCAATCCGGCAGGGTTTCGCGCTTGACCACCAGGGAGTGGTAGCGGGTCACCGTGAGCGGGTTGTTGAGCTCGGCGAACACGCCGAGGTCGCGGTGGTGCACCGGGCTGGTCTTGCCGTGCATGACCTGACGGGCACGCACCACATCACCGCCGAAGGCCTGGCCGATGGACTGGTGGCCCAGGCATACGCCGAGGATCGGCAGCTTGCCGGCAAAGTGCAGGATGGCTTCGATGGACACGCCGGCTTCGCTTGGCGTGCACGGCCCGGGGGAAACGACGATGCGCTCAGGGTTGAGGGCTTCGATCTCGGCGATGGTCATTTCGTCATTGCGAATGACCTTGACCTCGGCACCCAGCTCGCCAAGGTACTGAACGACGTTGTAAGTGAATGAGTCGTAATTGTCGATCATCAGTAACATCGGGCTAAACCTCTTGAATCTACTGACTTTAAAAAACGAACCTTCCTACATCAGATACAGACACGGCTTTGCCACGAAGGGCGGTCGCTAAACGAACAGGAAGGCAAACGGGGACGGGCCGGACAGGCCGGCAGGAGATAAAGTCAGGCGCGCCAACGCCAACGGGCGTGGGCCTTGATAACGCGCATCAAGAGTTTGCTGACGATCAACACAGGATAAGTCTCGCTCATACTTGCACGCACAGTAGCCTACCGGGGCGGCGGGCGCAATATGCCCGTAAACACGGGGAAACGAATGGACTTGGAAGCGATGCACAGCGATTTGCTAAGGTCGATCGGGTTGCCATCATAAAAACAAAGAAAAGGATGTTCTCTGATGCGAAAAGCTCCACTGCTGCGTTTCACCCTCGCCACATTAGCCCTGGCCTGCAGCCAGGCCATCGCTGCGCCCTCGCCTTACTCCAGCCTGATCGTGTTTGGCGACAGCCTCAGCGACGCTGGGCAGTTTGGCGGGGTGCGTTTCACCAACCGTGATGCCAATGGCAACTATGCCCCGGTGTCGCCGATGATCCTCGGCGGGCGGCTGGGTGTAGACCCGGCAGAGCTGGGCCCATCCACCTCTGCGCTCAACCCGGCGCTGGGGCTTCCCGACGGCAACAACTGGGCGGTTGGCGGCTATACCACACAACAGATCCTGGACTCGATCCTCAGCACGTCCGAAACGGTCATCCCACCCGGGCGACCGGGCGCTGGGCAAGTGCTGCGTGAAAAGCCAGGCTACCTGGCCAACGGCCTGCGCGCCGACCCAAACGCGCTGTACTACCTGACCGGCGGCGGTAATGACTTCCTGCAAGGCCTGATAAACAGCCCGGCCGACGCCGTGGCCGCCGGTGCCCGCCTGGCCGCCAGTGCCCAGGCCCTGCAGCAAGGTGGCGCCCGCTACATCGTGGTCTGGCTGCTGCCCGACCTCGGGCTGACGCCGAACTTCAGCGGCACACCACAGCAAAACCCGCTGTCACTGCTGTCCGGTGCATTCAATCAGTCGCTGCTCAGCCAGCTGGGGCAGATTGATGCCGAAATCATCCCGCTGAACATCCCGGTGCTGCTGAGCGAGGCTTTGGCCAGCCCCAGTCAGTTCGGCCTGGCCACCGGCCAGAATCTGGTGGGTACCTGCTACAGCGGAGAAGGGTGCGTGGAAAACCCGATCCATGGCATCAACGGCCTTTCGCCAGACCCGACCAAACTGCTGTTCAACGACTCCGTACACCCGACTATCGCCGGCCAGCAACTGATTGCCGATTACGCCTATTCGATCATCTCTGCCCCCTGGGAGCTGACCTTGCTCCCGGAAATGGCCCACGCCAGCCTGCGCGCGCACCAGGACGAACTGCGCAACCAGTGGCAAGCGCCCTGGCAGGCAGTTGGCCAATGGCAAGCCTTCGTCAGCACCGGCGCCCAGGACCTGGACTTCGACAATCAGCGCAGCGTCGCCAGTGCTGACGGTCGCGGCTACAACCTGACCCTCGGTGGCAGTTACCGACTGAACGACGCCTGGCGCCTCGGCCTGGCCGGTGGCGTGTACCGGCAGAAGCTGGAAGCCGGTGAACAGGATTCGGACTACAAGCTCGACAGCTACCTGGCCAGCGCCTTCGCCCAATTCCGTCAGGACCGCTGGTGGGCCGATGCCGCGCTGAGCGCCGGCCATCTTGATTACCACGACCTCAAGCGCACCTTCGCACTTGGCGTCAACGACCGCAGCGAGAAGGGCGACACCGATGGCGAGGCCTGGGCCGTGACTGCCCGGCTGGGCTACAACCTGGCGGCCGAGAAAAGCCGCTGGCAACTGGCCCCCTTCATCAGTGCCGACTACGCGCGGGTGAAGGTCGATGGCTATGACGAGAAGAGCGGGCGTTCGACGGCGCTGAGCTTCGATGATCAGGAACGGACGTCGCGGCGCCTGGGCGTCGGGCTGCTAGGCAGCGTGCAGGTACTGCCGAGCACCAGGCTGTTCGCCGAGGTGGCGCAGGAACATGAGTTCGAGGATGACCAGCAGGACGTGACCCTGCACTTGAAGACATTGCCAGCCAATGACTTCACCTTGACCGGGTATACGCCGCACAGTGATTTGACTCGGGCGAGTCTGGGGGTAAGCCATGAGCTGGTGGCGGGGGTGCATCTGCGCGGGAACTACAACTGGCGCAAGAGTGATGAGCTGACGCAGCAGGGGGTGAGCCTGGGCGTCAGTGTCGACTTCTGAATCGCCGGGGCCACTTTGTGGCCCTTTCGCGGCTGAAGCCGATCCTACAGGAGCCACACATGCCTGTAGCAGCGGCTTTAGCCGCGAAAGGGCTGCGCAGCAGCCCCAATCGGTTTACTTGACGGAAGTCTGCTCGGCCAAGGCCACCGCACGGAACATCGCCCGGCGCTTGTTGATGGTCTCTTCCCATTCCAGCGCCGGCACCGAATCGGCGACAATACCGCCACCGGCCTGCACATGCAGTTCGCCGTTCTTGATCACCGCAGTGCGGATAGCAATTGCGGTATCCATGTTGCCATTCCAGGCAAAGTAGCCGACCGCACCACCATAGACGCCACGCTTGACCGGCTCCAGCTCGTCGATGATCTCCATCGCACGGATCTTCGGCGCGCCCGACAAGGTGCCCGCCGGCAGGATCGCCCGCAGCGCATCCATCGCCGTCAGGCCTTCGCGCAGCTGCCCGGTCACGTTGGACACGATATGCATTACGTTGGAGTAGCGCTCGATCACCATCTTCTCGGTCAGGCGCACACTGCCGGTCGACGACACCCGGCCCACGTCGTTGCGGCCCAGGTCGATCAGCATCAAGTGCTCGGCGATCTCTTTTTCGTCCGACAGCAGGTCGTCTTCCAGCGCCCGGTCGGCTTCCTCGGTAGCCCCACGCGGGCGGGTACCGGCAATCGGCCGTACGGTGACCAGGTTGTCTTCCACCCGCACCAGCACTTCCGGCGAACTGCCGACCACATGGAAGTCGCCGAAGTTGAAGAAGTACATGTACGGCGTCGGGTTGAAGCAGCGCAGCGCGCGATACAGGTCGATCGGAGCAGCCTTGAAGTCGATCGACATGCGCTGCGACGGCACAACCTGCATGCAGTCGCCGGCCAGGATGTATTCCTTGATACGACCCACCGCATTCTCGTAATCGTCACGGGTGTAGCTGGAACGGAACTCCGGTTCGGCCGCCATCGGCCCGCTCAGGTCCAGGCCTCGGCGTGGGGTAATGGGCTGGCGCAGTTTTTCCAGCAGGCCTTGCAGGCGGGCCTGACCTTGCTCGAAAGCCTGCTCATCAGCCGGGTCGACCAACACGATGGCGTGCATCTTGCCCGCCAGGTTGTCGAACACCACCACCGCATCGGAGACCATCAGCAGGATATCCGGCACGCCCAGCGGATCCGGATTCGGGCTTGCACCCAGGCGCTTTTCCACATACCGCACGCAGTCGTAGCCGAAGTAACCGACCAGGCCACCGTTGAAACGTGGCAGGCCTGGGATGTCAGCGACCTTGTAACGGTCCTTGAAACTTTCGACGAAGGCCAGCGGGTCCTCGACGTCGTGGCTTTCCACCTCGACACCATCCTGCAGGATGCTCACGTGGTAGCCATGCACGCGCATCACGGTGCGCGACGGCAGGCCGATCATCGAGTAACGGCCCCACTTCTCGCCGCCCTGCACCGATTCGAGCAGGTAGGAGTTGGGCTGATCAGCCAGTTTCAGGTAGATCGACAGCGGCGTGTCGAAGTCGGCCAGGGTTTCACAGGCCAAAGGGATGCGGTTATAGCCGGTAGCGGCCAGGCGCAGGAATTCTTCGCGGGTCATGGGTAGCCTCGTGGCAAGCAGCAATAGGGTCGGGCAAGCGGACGGGCCGGCAGGCGCCGGCGGGCAGGAGTCAGGCGCGCCAGCGCCAACGGGCCAGGGCCTTGATGACTTTCATCCAGAATTTGCCAGTGACCGCCACGGTGGACTCTCTGTCTTGGGAGGCTTGAAGGTCCGCCAACGTTATCCCAGTGGCCGGGTCTGCGCAACCGGGCAGCAGTGCGCGCAGGTCGTCGACCACCAGGCTGGGGGATTCCTCGGTGATTGGCCGGCCATGGTTGTAGCCGTAGGTGAGGCCTACACATTGCACCCCGGCCGCCTTGGCCGCCAGCACATCGCTGCGCGAATCACCGACGAACAGCGACTGCTGCGGGCTGACACCGGCCATCTGCATGACGAACAGCAGCGCTGCCGGGTCGGGCTTTTTCTGCGGCAAGGTATCGCCGCCGATGATCCAGCGGAAATAGCGGCCGATCTTCATCTGGTCCAGCAACGGCGCGACGAAACGCTCCGGCTTGTTGGTGATCAGCGCCATTTCCACCCCCTGCTTCTGCAGCCAGCGCAGGGTGTCCTTCACACCGGGGTAGAGCACGGTGAGCTCATGGCTTTCGGCATAGGCCTCCATGAACAGCGCCAGGCCTTTTTCGGCCAGCGCATCGTCCACGGCATCATGCTCGATGCCACCTGCCAGTGCGCGGCGCACCAGGACCTGGGCGCCGTTGCCAACCCAGTGGCGCACCGCCTCAAGACCCGCGGGCGGGCGCCCCAGTTCGAGCAGCATGCGGTCGACGGCGGCAGCCAGGTCGGGGACCGAGTCGATCAGGGTACCGTCCAGATCGAACATCACCAGCCTGGGCAGCGTCCCCGGGAACAGCTGCTCGAAGCCACTCATGGGCGGGCCTGGGCCAGTTCGGCGCGCATCTTGGCGATGACTTCCTGGTAGTCCGGGGCGTTGAAGATCGCGGAACCGGCCACGAAGGTGTCGGCGCCAGCGGCAGCGATCTCGCGGATGTTGTTGACGTTGACGCCACCGTCGATTTCCAGGCGGATGTCACGACCGCTGGCGTCGATCAGCGCGCGGGCTTCGCGCAGCTTGTCGAGGGTGCCGGGGATGAACTTCTGCCCGCCGAAGCCTGGGTTGACGCTCATCAGCAGGACCATGTCGACCTTGTCCATCACATACTTCAGTGCATCCAGGCTGGTGGCCGGGTTGAACACCAGGCCGGCCTTGCAACCGCCGTCCTTGATCAACTGCAGCGAACGGTCGATGTGCTGCGAGGCTTCCGGGTGGAAGGTGATGTAGGTGGCGCCGGCCTCGATGAAGTCGCCGATGATGCGGTCAACCGGGCTGACCATCAGGTGCACATCGATCGGCGCGGTCACGCCGTACTTGCGCAGCGCGGTGCAGACCATCGGGCCGATGGTCAGGTTGGGTACGTAGTGGTTGTCCATGACATCGAAATGGACGATGTCGGCACCCGCGGCCAGAACCTTGTCGACGTCCTCGCCCAGACGGGCGAAATCGGCAGAGAGAATGGAGGGGGCAATAGCGTAGGGCTGCATGGCGCACCTGTTGGCAGAATCACGGTGGCGCGCATTGTAACTCAGGGAAGCGGATGAGCGCTGATTAGCATCAACCTGTACCGGCCTCTTCGCGGCTAAAGCCGCTCCCACAGGTTCTGTGCACATCTGACGACCTGCGCAATCCCTGTGGGAGCGGCTTTAGCCGCGAAGAGGCCGGTACAGGCAGCCATCATCAGGCGGGTTGTTGCGTCCTGAGCTTCTCGCTACGCCCGCGCAACCACTCCAGGGTCAGCAACAGCACCACCGAGAAAGCGATCAGCAAGGTCGCCGCCGCCGCGATGGTCGGGCTGAGGTTCTCGCGAATGCCGCTGAACATCTGCCGTGGCAGGGTCGCCTGCTCCGGCCCGGCAAGGAACAACGTGACCACCACTTCATCGAACGACGTGGCAAAGGCGAACAGCGCACCCGAGATCACCCCAGGGGCAATCAGCGGCAAGGTCACCCGACGGAAGGTCAGCAACGGCGACGCGCCCAGGCTGGCCGCAGCACGTACCAGGTTGTAGTTGAAGCCCTGCAAGGTCGCCGACACGGTGATGATGACGAACGGCACACCCAGCACCGCGTGCACCAGGATCAGCGAGATGAAGCTGTTGCCCATGCCCAAGGGGGCAAAGAACAGGTAGCTGGCCACGCCGATGATCACCACCGGCACCACCATCGGCGAAATCACCAGCGCCATCACCAGCGACTTGCCGGGGAAATCGCCACGGGTCAGGCCGATCGATGCCAAGGTGCCGAAGACCATCGCCAACACGGTGGCCGCCGGCGCGACGATGATGCTGTTCTTCAGCGCCCGCATCCACTCGGCCGAGGCGAAGAAGTCGTGGTACCACTGCAGCGAGAAGCCCTGCAGCGGGTACACCAGGAAGCTGCCACTGTTGAAGGACAGCGGCACGATCACCAGCACCGGCAGCACCAGGAACAGCAGGATCAGGCCGCAAAGGGTGCGCAGGGTGTAGAACCACACCCGTTCGACGGGCGACATGTAGGGGCTCAGCATCTCAAGGCTCCTCAGCTCAGGCGCAGGCGGCTGGCGCCGACCAGCCAGCTATAGATCAGGTACAACAACACGGTCGCCAGCAGCAGCAACCCACCCAGGGCGGTGGCCATGCCCCAGTTGATGCTGGTGTTGGTGTAGAAGGCGACGAAGTAGCTGACCATCTGGTCGTTCGGGCTGCCGAGCAGCGCCGGGGTGATGTAGTAACCGATGGCCAGGATGAACACCAGCAAGCAACCGGCACCTACCCCGGCGTAGGTCTGCGGGAAGTACACCCGCCAGAAGCTGGCGAACGGGTGGCAGCCCAGCGAAATCGCCGCGCGCATGTAACTCGGCGAAATCCCCTTCATCACGCTGTACAGCGGCAGGATCATGAACGGCAGCAGAATGTGCACCATCGAGATGTACACGCCGGTGCGGTTGAACACCAGTTCCAGCGGCTGGTCGATGATGCCCATCGCCATCAGCGCGCTGTTGATCAAACCGCCGGACTGCAGCAGCACGATCCACGCGGCCACCCGCACCAGGATCGAAGTCCAGAATGGCAGCAGCACCAGAATCATCAGCAAGTTGCTCTGTCGGGTTGGCAGGTTGGCCAGCAGGTAGGCCAGCGGATAGGCCAGCACCAGGCAGATGGCGGTGATCACCACACCCATCCACAGGGTGCGGGCAAAGATATCCAGGTAAATGGCCTGGTCGGGCGTGGCCTTGGCCAGCTCGCCGAGGTCATCGATACGGTGGTCGAGCGAAGCCAGCAGGTAGAACGAGGTCACCGAACTGGTATTGCGGCGGATCGCCTGCCAGTAGGCCGGGTCGCCCCAACGTTCGTCGAGCGCCTGCAAGGCATCTTTATAAGAAGCAGGCTCGGCCTTGAATGGCAGCGCCCGTGCAGTCTTGGCCAGCAGGCTGCGGTAGCCGGCCAGCTCCATGTTCAGGCGTTTGGAAAGGTCGCCCAGGGTCTGGTTCTTGCGTGATTCGGCCAGGTCCTGGCTCAGCGCCTTGTAGACGTCTTCACCGGGCAGGCTCTTGCCGTCCCACTGGCTGATCACTTCAACCGTGCGTGGCAGGCCGCCCACCACTTCCGGGTTGCCGACGCTCTTGTACAGCAGCGCCGCGATCGGCACCAGGAACACCAGCAGGAGAAACAGCGCCAGCGGCGCGATCAACGCCTGCGCTTTCCAGCGGTTGACCCGCTCGGCATGCTTGAGGCGCTGCTTGAGGCTTGGACCTGCGCCTTCGTTGAGGGGCACTGCAATGGCCATGGCGAACTCCGCGATACAGGCTGAAATTGGGGCTGCTGCGCAGCCCATCGCCGGCAAGCCCGGCTCCCACAGGTACTGCACTGGCTTGGAAGCTGCTGATCCCTGTGGAATCTCTCCTCAGTTGCCACACCGACCTCGGAAATGGCGTGGCCCCTGCAGGAGCTGGCTTGCCAGCGATGGGCCGCACAGCGGCCCCGCTTCCCGGTTTCTTACTTCTTCGCCGCCCAGGCGTTGAAGCGTTGCTCCAGCTGCTCGCTGTTGTCGGCCCAGAAGGCCACGTCGATCTGCACCTGGTTGGCAATGTTCTCAGGCGTGGTCGGCATGTCTTTCTTCACCGCATCGGCCAGCAGCGGTACGGCCTTGGAGTTGGCCGGCCCGTAGGCGATGTTCTCGGAGTAGGTCTTCTGCTGCTCCGGCTGCACGGTGTAGGCGATGAACTTCTTGGCCTCTTCCACATCCTTGGCGCCTTTCGGGATCGCCCAGGCGTCGAAATCGTAGATGCCGCCGTTCCACACCACCTTGAGGTTGCTCTCTTTCTGCACGGCGGCGATACGGCCGTTGTAGGCCGAGCTCATGACCACGTCACCCGAGGCCAGGTACTGTGGCGGCTGGGCGCCCGCTTCCCACCACTGGATGCTCGGCTTGAGTTCGTCGAGCTTCTTGAACGCGCGATCCACGCCTTCCTTGGTGCCCAGCACCTGATACACGTCCTTCGGCGCCACGCCGTCGGCCATCAGGGCGAACTCGAGGGTGTACTTGGCACCCTTGCGCAGGCCACGCTTGCCCGGGAATTTCTTGGTGTCCCAGAAGTCGGCCCAGCTGGTCGGGGCGGTCTTGAGCTTGTCGGCGTTGTAGGCCAGCACCGTCGACCAGACGAAGAAGCCCACGCCGCACGGCTGGATGGCGCCCTTCACATAGTCGGACTCGTTGCCGAACAGTGCCGGGTCGAGTTCTTCGAACATGCCTTCGTCGCAACCACGGGCCAACTCTGGCGACTCAACCTCCACCAGGTTCCACGACACGCTGTTGGTGTCGACCATGGCTTTGACCTTGGCCATTTCACCGTTGTACTCGCCTGCGACGATCTTGCCCTTGCCGGCCTTCTCCCATGGCTCGTAGAACGCCTTGACCTGGGCCGCCTTGTTGGCACCGCCGAAGGAAACCACGGTCAGGTCCGCCGCCATGCTCTGGCCGGCGGCGCACAGGCCGAGGGCCAGGGCGGTCAGTTTCAACTGCTTGCGCATTATTATTCTCTCCACAGTACAGGGTTGGTGAAGCAATCCATCAGTGGGCTTCGGCAATCGGATCGAGCGCGCGGGCGTGCTCCACCTCCCAGCCCAGCGGTACCACATCGCCCACGGCCAGCGCCGGGTCGAGCTCGGCGATCGGCTGCTTCACGAAGAAGTCGGCCTTGCCGCAGACTTCCAGGCGCACCCGTACGTGGTCGCCCAGGTAGATGAACTCGGCCACTCGGCCGGAGAAGCGGTTGACGCAGCTTTCGCTGTGGCCGTTGAGGCGCACACGCTCGGGGCGTACCGACAGGGTCACCGGCTCGCCGGCCTGGCCGACATTCACCGCCAGCGCCTCGACCCGTTCGCCGCGGGCCAACTGCACCTGGCAACGCTTGCCATCGCTGGCCAGCAGGGTGCCGTTGATGCGGTTGTTCTCGCCGATGAAGTTGGCGACGAAGGTGTTGCAGGGCTCTTCATAGAGGGTGCGCGGGTCGGCGATCTGCTGGATCTCGCCCTGGTGGAACACTGCCACGCGGTCGGACATGGTCAGCGCCTCGCCCTGGTCGTGGGTCACGTAGACCACGGTCACGCCCAGGCGCTGGTGAATGTGCTTGATCTCCATCTGCATGTGTTCACGCAGTTGCTTGTCGAGGGCACCCAGCGGTTCGTCCATCAGCACCAGCTGAGGTTCGAACACCAGCGCCCGGGCCAGCGCCACGCGCTGCTGCTGGCCACCGGACAGCTGCCCGGGGTAGCGCTTGGCGAAGGCATCGAGCTGGACCATGTTCAGCACACGCTTGACCCGCTCGCTGATGTCGGTCTTGCTCAGGCCGCGCACCGTCAGCGGGAAGGCCAGGTTCTCGGCCACGGTCATGTGCGGGAACAAGGCGTAGTTCTGGAACACCATGCCGATGTCACGCTTGTGCGGCGGCACGTTGTTGATCGAACGCCCGGCAAGCTGGATCTCACCGGCGGTGGGGGTTTCGAAACCGGCCAGCATCATCAGGCTGGTGGTCTTGCCCGAACCCGAGGGGCCGAGCAGGGTAAGGAATTCACCCTTGCGAATGTCCAGGTTGAGGTTTTTGACGATCAGCGATTCGCCGTCGTAGCTCTTCTGCACACCACGGAAGCTGACCAGCGTCTCGCCGGTGGCAGCGTTCGAATTCGCCTCGCTCATGCCTGCACCTTCTTGTTGGAATGACTGCGTAGGCAAAAGAGTAGAAGAGCCGCAGGCGCCCGAAAATCGGCGGTGCTGAGAGAATGCGATCATCCGGCTGGAAGTTTTGCTGTAGGGATTGCCCTACAAGAACGGCGCTTTCAGCACAGAGACAACTCCCTGTGGGAGCGCACTGGCCCGCGAAGCCGACACCGTGGTGAATGGCACGGGCTTCGCCCGTGTTCGCGGGCAAGCCCGCTCCCACAGGGATCTGAGCGCCAGATTCTAGACATTGAGCAAGACAGTTGCTCCCACAGGGTTCGCCACTGTGTCGGATATGGCAGCTGTCGCAATCAGAACACTCAGACCAGTTTGTGCTCCATGGCGTACTTCACCAGCTCCGCCAGCGAATTGACCTTGAGCTTCTGCATCAGCCTGGCCTTGTGGGTGCTGATGGTCTTGCTCGACAGCGCCAGCTGTTGGGCGATGTCGTTGACGTTGGCACCCTGGGCCAGGCGCTCGAACACCGAAAATTCGCGCTCGGAGAGCAGCGTGTGCAGCGGCCGGGTTTCGGTCAGCCCCACCTCGAAGACCATGCGGTCAGCCAGCGCCGGGTCGATGTAACGCCCGCCGCTCGCCACCCGGCGAATGGCCGTCAGCAGCAGGGCCGGGTCGCTGTCCTTGGTCGCATAGCCAGCGGCGCCGGCCTTCAGCGCACGGGCGGCCATCTGCGCCTCATCATGCATCGACAGCATCAGGATTGCCGGGGCATCGTGCAGCGCACGGATACGCGGGATCGCCTCCAGGCCGCTCACCCCCGGCATGGAAATGTCCAGCAACACCACCTCGCAGGGCGTGTGGCGCAAGGTCTCGAGCAACTGCTCGCCATTCCCGGCCTCCCCTGCCACCTGCATGTCCTTGGCCAGGCCGATCAACTGTTTGATGCCTTCCCGGACAATGGTGTGGTCTTCGGCCACCAGCACTCGAATCACGCTCGCTCTCCTACTCCAAGGGAATGGCCACGCTCAGGCTGGTGCCCTCGCCTGGTTCACTGTCCAATGCCATGCTGCCACCAAGCATCAGCACCCGTTCACGCACGCCGACCAGGCCGAACGATGTGGGCCTGGGCTGGTCCCGGCAGAACCCGGTGCCATCGTCGCTGACGGTCATGCGCAGTTGCCCGTCTTCACGCACCAGCTCGATCTCCACACTGTGCGCCTGGGCGTGTCGCATCACGTTGGTCAGCGCCTCCTGCAGGATACGGAACAAACCGGTGGCCTTGGCATCGCTCAATGCGGGCAGATTATCCGGTACCTGCACCAGGCAGGGTATCTGCGTGCGCGCTTCGAAGCGCCGCGCCTGCCATTCGATGGCCGAGGCGATGCCCGCATCGAGAATCGGCGGGCGCAACGCGGTGGCGACGTCGCGCACCAGCTGGAACAGCTGGGCGATCAGGCGCTTCATGCTGCCCAGGCGCTCATGCAACCCAGGGTCGAGTTCGCCGAAGGCCAGCTCGCACATCGACACTTCCAGCTTGAGCACGGTCAGCATCTGGCCCAGCTCATCATGCACTTCACGGGCGATGCGGGCCTTTTCTTCCTCGCGCACGCTTTCCAGATGCGCCGACAGCTCGCGCAACTGCTCCTGTGACTGGGCCAGCGCCAGTTCGGCACGCTTGCCTTGGGTGATGTCCCAGACAACACCGTCCCAGGCCACCCGGCCATTGGACAAACGGCGGGCACTGGCCTTGATGTCGGCCCAGCGTTGCTCACCCTGGCGGGTGAGGATGCGCCCTTGCCACGACCAGTCCTTATCGCTGGCGATGGCCAGATCCTGTACCTGGTGATAGTCGGCCCGATCGTCTGGATGAACGAGATTGCGCAGCCCCATCAGCGGGTGCTGGATCTGCGCAGGTGTGTAGCCGACCAGTGCCTCGCTGCCCTCGCTGATGTAAGGAAACTCCGGTTCACCTTCGGCAGGCGCGGGCTCGAGGCGGAACACCAGGCCTGGAACGTTGCCCGCAATGCCCTTGAGCCGCGCCTCGCTTTCGCGCAATGCCGCCAGGGCGCGATGGCGCTCGGTGACATCGGCGAGGTACACCACCAGGTATTCAGCATCGCGAAAACGCAGGAAACTGAGCGACAGTTCTACCGGCAGCAAGCTGCCATCGGCCCGCCGGCACTGGGTTTCGAACTGCCGGGCACCGCCATCGCCGGCACGGGCCCCCTTCCACAGTTCGAGCCAGCGATCCATGGTCAGGTTGGGCTCGAAATCGCTCAGCGGGCGTTCCAGCAGTTCGGCCTCGGCATAGCCGAGCATGTCCTCCACTGCATGGTTGGCGTAGCGCACATGGCTGTCCCAGTTGACCCAGAGAATGCCCACCGTGCTCTGATCGATGGCAAACTGGCTCAGGCGCAGTGCCTCCTCCCGCCCTTGCCGCTCGGTCAGGCTTTCCCGCGTGGCCAGCAGGCTGCGCTCCAGCTGGCGTTGCTGGCGACGCTGCCACACCAGCGTGGCCAGGGCGCACAGCAGCAACAGGCCGAACAGCAGGGCCAGGTTCTGCCAGAAGCCAGGCGACTCGCTCAAGCGCGGGTATTTGGGTTGCAACCAACGCTGGTGAAGTTGCTCCAGCTCCTTGGCCGGCATTGCCTGCAACCCGCGCTCGAGCACATCGGCAAGCACCGGCCAGTCGCGTCGCGAGCCCACCCGGAGCAATTGCGGCAAGCCGATATCACCCACCACCACCAGCTCGGCGAACTCGCTTTCCCGTGATAGCCGACTCAGCTGTGCCTCATCGAGCACGGCATAACTGGCCTGGCCACCGACCACCAGTTGCAAAGCCTCGCGTTCGCTGGGCACGCCCTGCAGGTTGAGGCCGCTGTAATTGCCGCGCAGGTAGTCGGCCAGGACGCTGGGCATGCGCACCGCGACGCGGGTTTGTGCATCGAGCTTTTCCAGCTCCACGGCCATCGCCCCGGTGCGTTGCCCTACCACCAGCTGCGGTACCCGCATGTAAGGGTCGCTGAACAGCCACAGGCGCAGGCTGGCCGGCGTTTGCGTCAGACCGGGGGCAAAATCGATCTCACCCGCCTGCAGGGCATGTTCAAGGCTGGCCTGGTCGGCGAAATTGCGCCAGGTCAGGTCAAGGCCCAATGCCTGCCCCAAGCTGTTCACCAACTCGACGTTGGCGCCGTAAAGCTGCTGCAGACGGCGGTCGAACTGCGCGTAGGGCGCTTGCAGCACCAGGCCGACCCGCAGGCTGCGATGGCTATCGAGCCATTGCTGCTGGGCAGGCTCCAGCACCACCGTCGGCGGCACGTCCGGCCGTGCCAAGGCGATCAAGGGCAGGCATAAACCGCCGATAACCAACAGGCGACGCAATCGCTTCATCTACACGCTCGTCTTGGCAAGGGCGGCCATGCAGCATGGCCGCCGCGGGCAAATACTATTAGGCTGCCGGTATCATTCTGGCCTTGGGTTGATTCATGTCCACACTTTATCGCACGACGCTGGCAATGTGCTGCCTGGCCTCGCTCCTACCACTCGGCGCCCTGGCCGCTGATGCCACAAAGCCGGAGGCTGCAGCCGAGGCCCCCGCCGCCCCGGCGCCACGCCCGCCCCTGCTGGAACGCAGCCAGGAGGATGCACAAGCCCTGGAGCGCCTGGTGCCGAAGGCCGAACAGCAGACCCTGCAGGCTGGAGCGGACAGCTTCCTGGCCCTGTGGAAGCCGGCCAACGACAGCGATCCGCAGGGTGCCGTGATCATCGTCCCTGGCGCTGGCGAAAATGCCGACTGGCCCAACGTGGTCGGCCCGCTGCGGCGCAAGTTCCCGGACATCGGCTGGCACAGCCTGAGCGTGAGCCTGCCCGACCTGCTCGCCGACGCCCCGCAGGCACGGGTCGAGGCCAAACCAGCGGCAGAGCCTGAGAAAAAAGCGGGCGAAAGCGCCCCGGCCAAGGACACACCCGCCGACGCCAACGCCAACGTCGCCCAGGCCACCGCCGCCGACGCCGATACCGCAGAAAGCACCGACGCCGAGCAAGCTGGCGAGCAGAACGACGCGGCCGACGCCGAACGCATCTTCGCCCGCCTGGACGCCGCCGTGGCCTACGCTCAGCAGCACAACTCGCGCAGCATCGTACTGATCGGCCACGGCAGCGGCGCCTATTGGGCCGCACGCTACCTGAGCGAGCAGCAACCGCCGCAGGTGCAGAAGCTGGTGATGGTTGCTGCGCAGACACCGGCGCGGGTCGAGCATGGCCTGGAAAGCCTGACGCCCACCCTCAAGGTGCCGACGGCCGATCTCTATTTCGCCACCCGCACTGGCGAGCGCAATGCTGCAGCGCAGCGCTTGCAGGCCAGCAAGCGGCAGAAGGACAGCCAGTATAAACAGCTGTCGCTGATCGCCATGCCAGCCAACAAGGACGGTGAGCAGGAGCAGCTGTTCCGCAGGGTTCGGGGCTGGATGAGCCCGCAACAATAGCCGGGAATGCCAGGGGCGCAGAGCGCCCCCTTCTAGAACCCGCGCCGCTTGCGAACGATGGCGTAGGCTTGGTGCAGTTCGCGGGTCCGCTCGGTCGCTTCGCGCACTTGTGCCTCGCTCGCTCCGCTGCCCGCCAGCTTGTCCGGATGATGCCTGCTGACCAGGCGCCGGTAAGCCTGCTTGACCTGGTCGCCTTCGGTATCGTCCTCGATGCCCAGCAGGCGCAGCGCTGCCGCATAGTTCATCACGCCACCAGACACCGGCGCCTTGCGCGGTTCGTACTCAAGCGACATTGCCTGCACCTGACGCCGGCTCAGGCCCAGCTTCTGCCCCCAATCCAGTAGCAGTTCGCGCTCGCGCCGCCCGGCCTTGCCGTCGGCCCAGGCCATGCGCCAGCAAGCGCGCAAGGTGCCTTCGGCAGCATGCGGTTGCAGCCGGATGCGGCGCAGGTGGCCAGTCAGCCTGTCTTTGCCTGCCTTGCCCCGGTTGAACGCGGCTATCGCCCGCAAACGCGCGGCCTCAGCCATGTCCAGGCGGACCATTTCCTGCCGTGCCTGCTGAATGTGCTGTTCGGCCACACGGCCATCGCTCTTGGCCAGGCGCCCGAGCAGCACGAACAGCAACTCATCGTCTTGCAAGGCCGGGCGACCGCCCAGGCGCTCGCGCATGTCTTCCCAGCCCTGCAAGCGGATGCGCCGGTCCATCGCCTGGCCCAGCAAGGCACCGAGCAACGCACCGGGAATACTGGCGACCGCAAAGCCTGCGCCCAGTCCGATTAGCGTGCCTGGCCACCACATGTCAGGCGCGCTCGCCGATCAAGCGCTCGGCTTCAGCCAGGCGCTCGAGGGTGCCGACATCCACCCAGTGGCCACGGTAGTGCTCGCCACTCACCTGGCCTGCGGCCATCGCCTGGCGCAGTAACGGCGCCAGTTTGAAGGCGCCCGCCTGGCAGCCTTCGAACAACGCCGGGTGCAATACCGAGAGGCCGCTGAAGGTCAGCGTGCCGGGGGCGTCGTCACCATCGACCACCTGTTCGCCCTTCAGGCGGAAGTCACCACGCCCGTGATGGCCCGGGTTGTCGACCAGCACCAGATGCGCCAGGCCGTGCAACGGCGTGCGCAGGCGAGCCAGGTCATAGTCGGTCCAGACATCGCCGTTGATCAGGGCGAACGGCTCATTTCCCAGCAATGGCAAGGCCTTGAAGATTCCGCCGCCGGTTTCCAGCGGCTCACCTTCGGCCGAGTAACGGATGCGCAGGCCGAACCGGCTGCCATCGCCAAGATGGTCTTCAATCTGCTGGCCAAGCCAGGCGTGGTTGATCACCACCTCGGTAAACCCGGCCGCCGCCAGTGCGCGCAGGTGATACTCGATCAGTGGCTGACCCGCGACTGGCACCAGCGGTTTGGGGGTATGCAGGGTCAGCGGGCGCATGCGCTCGCCTTTGCCTGCCGCAAGAATCATTGCCTTCATGCACGCGCTCCGGCTTGCAAATCGGCGATCAGCTGGCCCAGTTCGGCAAGCTCCGGGCGACGGCTGACCACTTCATCTATATAGGCGAAGAATCGCGGGACGTCGGCCAGATAACGCGGTTTTCCGTCACGATGGCAGATTCGCGCGAAGATACCGATCACCTTGAGGTGGCGCTGCACGCCCATCAGGTCACTGGCACGCTGGAAATCTTCGAACGCCGGCTGCACTGGAATACCGGCGACTTGCGCCTGCTCCCAGTAGCTGCGCAGCCAGCCCTCGACCCGCGCCTGCGGCCAACTGAGGAAAGCGTCCTTGAACAGGCAGGTGATGTCGTAGGTGACCGGGCCGTAGACCGCGTCCTGGAAGTCCAGCACGCCTGGGTTGGGGCTGCTCTGCATCAGGTTGCGCGGCATGTAGTCACGGTGCACCAGCACCTTGGGCTGAGCCAGGGCGCTGTCGATCAGCAGCTGGCTGATACGTTGCCAGCTGGCCTTCTGCGCGTCGCTGAAGGCCAGGCCCAGCTCACGGCCTACGTACCATTGCGGGAACAGTTCGACTTCGCGGCGCAGCAAGGCGTCATCGTAGCTGGGCAATGGCACGTCCATCGGCAGGCGCTGTAAGGCCAGCAGCGCATCGATGGCGTCGGCGAACAATGCGTCGGCGTTTTCGGCATTGATGATGTCCAGGTAAGTCTGGCGACCCAGGTCACCCAGCAGCAGGAAGCCGCGCTCCAGGTCCTGACCATGAATCTGCGGCACATGCACGCCGGCGCCGGCCAGCAGGTGGTCGATGGCGACGAATGGTCGGCAGTTTTCCTGAGGCGGCGGCGCGTCCATGATCACGAAGCTGTGGCCTGCACCCTGCCAGCGGAAGTAACGGCGGAAGCTGGCATCGCTGCTGGCGGCGGTCAGGCTGCCCTCGGGCACCTCGCCCCAGGCGTTCTTGCGGAAAAGTTGATCGAGCTGCTCATGGAGCCAGACAGTCAGTTGTTGCAGGCGTACATCGTGTTCAGGCATTACAAGGGTCTCCGACGGCCCTAGCCGTCAAGCGGGTCATGCTTTATTATCCAGCATCTTTTTCAGACCATCGAGAGGCGTGCGGCCCCACACGCGGGCAGATGGCACGCAGGAAGCCCGGACTAATAAGATGGCATTGAAATCCCCCGCGTTTCGTAGAAAGTTTCCGTTGCTGGTAACCGGCGGTCTGCTGGCCATGCAACCTCTGGCCACCTCTTATGTGGTGGCAGCCGAGCAGTTCGACTGCCAAGTGTCCGCCTCCGGTGGTTGGGACTGCAAGCCCAAGACCCCAGTCAACAACCTGCCTCCGCGCCCGGTGCATGAAGGCGCCGCACTCACGTCCGGTACCGGGACGGAGTCGGCCGAGGCCGAGAGCGCCGACAAGCCGATGCTGGTCACCGAGGCCAAGGGCCGCGGCCTGAAGTCGCGCAGCGAAGACTACAGCCACCTCGACTGGGTGCCGCGCGAGAAGCTCACTGCCGCCCAGCTGGCCGAGACCGGCCCGTATTGCGGTGGCGCCTACATCGAGCCTACCCGCCCAGGCATGGCTGACTCCACGCCAAAGGACGAGTCGCCGACCTACATCAATGCCAAGGTATCCAAGTACCAGCAGGAGCAGCAGATCGCTACCCTGGCCGGTGACGTGGTCATGCGCCAGGGCAGCATGCAGGCCGAAGCCGACGAAGCCAACCTGTACCAGGCCGAGAACCGTGGCGAGCTCAAGGGCAACGTCAAGATTCGCGACAATGGCTCGCTGGTCGTCGGCGACCAGGCGCAGATCCAGCTCGACACCGGCGAAGCCCAGGTCGACAACGCCGAATACGTGATGCACAAGTCGCACATCCGCGGCAACGCCCTGTACGCCAAGCGTGGCGAAAACGCCATCATCCGCCTCAAGGACGGTACGTACACCACCTGCGAACCGGGTAGCAATGCCTGGCAGCTGAAGGGCAACAACATCACCCTGAACCCGGCAACCGGTTTCGGTACCGCGACCAACGTCACCCTGCGGGTCAAGGATTTCCCGGTGTTCTACACACCGTACATCTACTTCCCGATCGACGACCGTCGCCAGTCCGGCTTCCTGCCACCGTCGTTCAGCAGCACCAGCGACACCGGCTTCATGCTGGTCACGCCTTACTACTTCAACCTGGCGCCCAACTATGACGCCACGTTGTACCCGCGCTACATGACCAAGCGCGGCCTGCTGATGGAAGGCGAGTTCCGCTACCTGACCAAGTCCAGCGAAGGCCAGTTCGGCGGCGGCTACCTCAACGACGAGGATGACGATCGCAAGCTGCAGACGGACTACAAGAAAGAACGCTGGATGATCAACTGGCAGCACAAAGGTGGCCTGGACGAGCGCCTGATGACTGAAGTTGACTACACCGACATCAGCGACCCGTTCTACTTCCAGGACCTGGAAACCGACCAGATCGGCGTCAAGAGCAATGACGTGGTCAATCAGCAGGGTGCCCTCACCTGGCGTGGCGACAGCTACACCGCTCGCCTGAACGCGCAAGCCTACGAGATGGCGACCCTGTCGCAGATCACGCCGTACAACAAGCTGCCGCAGCTCACCCTCAACGGTATGTTGCCATTCCAGCCAGGCGGCTTGAACATTGGCTACGAGACCGAAGCAGTGCGCTTCGACCGCGATCTGAAGAACGACACGGTGTTCGACAAGGATGGCAATCTGGACACCACCGCTGGCGCCGATGGCCGCCGCCTGGATCAGAACATCAGTGGCATTGCACGGGCCAACGGTACGCGCTTGAATGTTGCGCCGTCGATCAGCCTGCCGATGCAAGCCAGCTATGGCTACATCACGCCCAAACTGAAGTATGCATACACGCACTATGACCTCGACCTGGACAGCCAAGGCCAGGCGCAAGCGATCGCACAGTCGGCCAATCCGGCATACGGCAGCTACAACAGCACGCTGAACCGCGACATTCCGATCGCCTCTGTCGATAGCGGCCTGTACTTCGACCGCAACACCTCGCTGTTCGGCACCAATTACCGTCAGACCCTCGAACCGCGCCTGTACTACCTCTACGTCCCGTACAAGGACCAGAAGGACATCCCGCTGTTCGACTCGGGCGAAACCCTGTTCAGCTACGACTCGCTGTTCCGTGACAACCGCTTCTCCGGCACCGACCGCATCGGCGACGAGAACAAGCTGTCGCTGGGCGTGACCACCCGCTGGATCGAGGACAATGGCTTCGAGCGCCAGAACTTCAGTATCGGCCAGGCGTACTACTTCAAGGATCGTAAAGTCCAGCTGCCGGGTATCGACTATCGCACCCGCAAGGACTCGCAGTCCGACGTATCGCCATACGCGCTGGTGTACAACTACTTCTTCAACCGCGACTGGCGCTTCAACTCGGACTTCAACTGGGATCCGGACAGCCGCAGCACCCGCTCGGGCAGCGCGATGTTCCACTACCAGCCTGAAGACAACCCGAACAAGATCGTCAACGTCGGTTATCGCTACCGCAACGACACCATCGCCTTCGACTCCACCACCGGTACCTGGAAGGTGGGTGGTGGCGACTACGGCACCCCGGGTGATCCGAACTACATCAAGGATTACTACAAGATCCAGCAACACGACTTCTCGGTCATCTGGCCGGTCGTACCGCAATGGAGCGTAATCGCCCGCTGGCAGCATGACTACAACCGCAACCGCACCCTGGAAGCCATGGGCGGTTTCGAGTACGACAACTGCTGCTGGAAGCTGCGCCTGATCAACCGTTACTGGGTCGACTACGACGACTTCAGTCAGGCCACGCCAGCCAACGAAAAAGGCGACCACGGCATCTTCCTGCAAATCGTCCTGAAAGGCCTCGGCGGCGTAGTGGGCAACAAGGTGGAATCGTTCCTCGACCAAGGCATTCAAGGTTACCGTACACGTGAAGACCAAGCTTATTGATCGACTGCGCCCGGTGTTGCTGGGCGCTGCATTGCTGAGTGGCGCGGTACATGCCGCGGTACAACCTCTGGACCGCGTGGTGGCCATCGTCGACAACGACGTGGTCATGCAGAGCCAACTGGACCAGCGCGTCCACGAGGTTCAGCAGACCATTGCCAAGCGTGGCGGCGGTGTGCCACCGACCGGCGCACTGGAGCAGCAGGTACTGGAACGCCTGATCGTCGAGAACCTGCAGCTGCAGATTGGCGAACGTTCGGGCATCCGCATCACCGACGAAGAGCTGAACCAGGCCATCGGCACCATTGCCCAGCGCAATGGCATGTCGCTGGAGCAGTTCCGCGCCGCCCTTGCCCATGACGGTCTGTCGTTCGACGACGCCCGTGAGCAGGTCAAGCGCGAGATGATCATCAGTCGCGTGCGTCAGCGCCGGGTTGCCGAGCGCATCCAGGTTTCCGAGCAGGAAGTTAAGAACTTCCTCGCCTCAGACATGGGCAAGATGCAGATGTCGGAAGAGTACCGCCTGGCCAACATCCTCATCCCGACCCCGGAAGCCGCCAACTCGGACGACATCCAGAAAGCGGCGCGCAAGGTCGGTGACCTGTACCAGCAACTGCGTCAGGGCGCGGACTTCGGCCAGGTGGCGATTGCCAACTCGGCCAGCGAAAACGCCCTCGAGGGTGGTGAAATGGGCTGGCGTAAAGCTGCCCAGCTGCCACCGGACTTCGCCAAGATGCTCAGCAGCATGGCGGTCGGCGACATCACCCAGCCAATCCGCATCCCCAACGGTTTCATCCTCCTCAAGCTGGAGGAGAAGCGCGGTGGCGGCGAGAACGTGCTGCGTGACGAAGTGCATGTCCGCCACATCCTGATCAAGCCGAGTGAGATTCGCAGCGAGGCGGCCACCAAGCAACTGGCCGAGCGCCTGTACGAGCGCATCCAGAACGGCGAAGACTTCGGCGAGCTGGCCAAGAGCTTCTCGGAAGACCCAGGCTCCGCACTCAACGGCGGCGACCTCAACTGGGTCGACCCGAACAGCCTGGTACCGGAGTTCCGCGAGCAGATGGCCAACGCCCAGCAAGGTGTGGTGACCAAACCGTTCAAGACCCAGTACGGCTGGCACGTCCTGGAAGTGCTGGGCCGCCGCGCCACCGACAGCACCGAGCAGGCGCGTGAGCAACAGGCCATGAACGTGCTGCGCAACCGCAAGTACGACGAAGAGCTGCAGACCTGGCTACGTCAGATCCGCGACGAAGCCTACGTTGAAATCAAGCTGCCTGGCGCCGACCAGGCCGCACAGTGAAGCCCCTGCGCTTCGCCGTCACCCCCGGCGAACCAGCCGGCATAGGCCCCGACCTGTGCCTGCTGCTCGCCGCCGACGCCCAGCCCCACCCTCTGATTGCCATCACCAGCCGTGACCTGCTCGTCGAGCGGGCCACGCAGCTGGGGCTGGCTGTCAGCCTGCTGCCGGTAACGCCTGGTCAATGGCCTGACCAGCCTGCACCAGCTGGCAGCCTGTACGTGTGGGACACACCGTTGGCCGCGCCAGTGGTGCCAGGCCAGCTGGACCAAGCCAACGCAGCATTCGTACTGGAGACGCTGACCCGTGCCGGCCAAGGTTGCCTTGACGGGCAATTCGCCGGGATGATCACCGCGCCCGTGCACAAGGGCGTGATCAATGAAAGCGGTATCGCCTTCTCCGGCCATACCGAGTTCCTTGCCGACCTGACCCACACCGCCCAGGTGGTGATGATGCTGGCCACCCGCGGCTTGCGTGTAGCCCTGGTGACCACGCACCTGCCGCTGCGGGATATTGCCGACGCCATCACTGCCGAACGCGTGGAACGGGTCACCCGCATCCTGCACGCCGACATGCGCGACAAGTTCGGCATTGCCAACCCGCGCATCCTGGTCTGCGGCCTCAACCCGCACGCCGGAGAAGGCGGCCATCTTGGCCGCGAAGAAATCGACATCATCGAGCCGACGCTGGCCCGCCTGCGTACCGAAGGCATGGACCTGCGCGGCCCGCTGCCGGCCGATACCCTGTTTACCCCCAAATATCTGGAGCACTGCGATGCGGTGCTGGCGATGTACCATGACCAAGGCCTGCCCGTGCTCAAGTACAAGGGCTTCGGCGCTGCCGTCAACGTGACCCTGGGCCTGCCGATCATCCGCACATCGGTCGACCACGGTACCGCCCTGGACCTCGCCGGCAGCGGCAAGGTCGACACCGGCAGCCTGCGCGTCGCCCTGGAAACCGCCTACCAGATGGCCGAGAACCGACCATGAACGAGCAATACCAACACCGGGCGCGCAAGCGCTTCGGCCAGAACTTCCTGCACGATGCGGGCATCATCGACCGCATCCTGCGCGCCATCAACGCCAAGGCTGGCGAACACCTGCTGGAAATCGGCCCGGGCCAGGGCGCCCTGACCGAAGGCCTGCTGGGCAGTGGTGCCCAGCTGGACGTGGTGGAGCTGGACAAAGACCTGGTGCCGATCCTGCAGCACAAGTTTGCCGGCCGCAGCAATTTCCGCCTGCACCAGGGTGACGCCCTGAAGTTCGACTTCAACCAGCTGGGCGTGCCGCCACGCAGCCTCAAGGTGGTCGGCAACCTGCCCTACAACATCTCCACTCCGCTGATCTTCCACCTGCTCAGCCACGCCGGGCTGATCCGTGACATGCACTTCATGTTGCAGAAGGAAGTGGTCGAGCGCATGGCTGCCGGCCCAGGCGGTGGCGATTGGGGCCGCCTGTCGATCATGGTGCAATACCACTGCCGCGTGGAGCACCTGTTCAACGTTGGCCCTGGCGCGTTCAACCCGCCGCCGAAGGTCGATTCGGCTATCGTGCGCCTGGTGCCGCATGAAGTGCTGCCGCATCCGGCCAAGGATGCACGGTTGCTGGAGCAGGTGGTGCGCGAAGCGTTCAACCAGCGTCGCAAGACCCTGCGCAACACGATGAAAGGTCTGCTCGACAGTGCCGCCATCGAAGCCGCTGGCGTGGATGGCAGCCTGCGCCCTGAACAGCTCGACCTCGCAGCCTTCGTGCGCCTGGCCGACCAGCTGGCTGCTCAGCAAGCCTGATTCAGCCTGCACCGGCCCCTTCGCGGGTAAAACCGTTCCCACAAGGTCCCCATAGAATTCGAAATCTGTGCTGCCCCTGTGGGAGCGGGTTTACCCGCGAAAGGGCCGGCACAGACAACACAGGCTCAATGCCCCACACCGCTGGCCCTCCCCCCCGCCAATGGCCTAGACTGCATTATTGCGTCAGTTCGCCCAAGGCCCTTGCATGTCCGACCCTCGCTATCAGATCGACGTCAGCGTCGTGACCCGTTACCTGAAAGAACAATCCGACCCCGAAAGCAGTCGCTTCGCCTTCGCCTACACCATCACCGTGCAAAACAACGGCTCGGTCAAGGCCAAGCTGCTGTCGCGCCACTGGCTGATCACCAACGGTGACGGCGAGGTCGAGGAAGTACGCGGCGCCGGCGTTGTCGGCCAGCAGCCGACCATCGAACCCGGCCAGAGCCATACCTACAGCAGTGGCGCGGTGATCAGCACGCGCGTCGGCACCATGCAGGGCAGTTACGAGATGTTCGCCGAAGACGGCAAGCGCTTCGAAGCCGACATCGCGCCGTTCCGCCTTGCGGTCCCGGGGGCGCTGCACTGATGGCCACCTACGCCGTCGGAGACCTGCAAGGCTGCCTGGAACCGCTCAAATGCCTGCTCGCGAGGGTCAACTTCAACCCGGCGGTCGACCGCCTGTGGCTGGTCGGCGACCTGGTCAACCGTGGCCCCGAGTCACTGGAAACCCTGCGTTATCTCTATTCGATCCGCCAGTCGCTGGTGTGCGTGCTGGGCAACCATGACCTGCACCTGCTGGCCGCCTGGCACAACGTCGAGCGTCTGAAAAAAAGCGATACCCTGCGCGAGATCATCGAGGCACCGGATGCCGACCGGCTGTTCGACTGGCTACGCCAGCAGAAACTGCTGCATTACGACGAGCCCCGCGGCATCGCCCTGGTGCATGCCGGCATCCCACCGCAGTGGACACTCGGCCAGGCGCTGCAACTGGCAGGAGAAGTCGAGCAAGTGCTGCGCGACGACAACCGCCTGCAGCCATACCTGGACGGCATGTACGGCAACGAGCCGAACAAGTGGAGCAAGAGCCTCACCGGCGTCGAGCGCCTGCGGGTCATCACCAACTACCTCACGCGCATGCGCTTCTGCACCGCGGCAGGCAAGCTTGACCTCAAGAGCAAGGAAGGCCTGGACACTGCGCCCAAAGGCTACAAGCCCTGGTTTGCGCACAAGGAGCGCCGCTCGCGCCACGTGAAGATCATCTTCGGCCACTGGGCAGCACTCCAGGGCCAGGTCGACGTGCCCGGTATCATCGCCCTCGACACCGGCTGCGTGTGGGGCGGCGCCATGACCCTGTACAACGTCGACAGCGGCGAATACCACCGCTGTGACTGCGCCGACGACGGTAACTTACGCCTCCCCGCCTGACCACCTACACTTATCGACCACCCCTGAAGGAAGCCGTACCCATGAGCGAATTCAAGCGCATCCCTCCCGAGCAGGCCCTGGCCCTGCGCGCGCAAGGTGCGGTAGTCGTCGACATTCGCGACCCGCAAGCCTTTGCCGCCGGCCACATCACTGGCGCCCGGCACCTGGATAACCATTCGGTCGCCGAGTTCATCCGCAATGCCGACCTGGATGCCCCGACCCTCGTGGTCTGCTACCACGGCAACTCCAGCCAGAGTGCAGCCGCCTACCTGGTAGGCCAGGGCTTCTCCGACGTGTACAGCGTCGATGGCGGCTTCGAACTGTGGCGCACCACCTACCCGGCCGAGACCGCCCAAGGCACTGCCGAATAATTTTTCATTTTTACTGCAGCCCGCGCCCCACGCGGGCTTGCAGCCCACCTGACGAACGGTCGTTCGCAACTTCTCCACCGCTCGCCCTTGACCTTGCGGATAACCAACTATTCTTAAGCGCAGGCCATCCAAAAAAAGGGGAGAGCCGGTACACCGGCGTGCGGGTCATCGGTAGCGTTTCAGGGTGTTCTGGGGGGTATACAGCAATCGGCGAACCCGGTTGCATGCCAGCATCAGCTGACTGATCCGGCGTCGTCTCCACGTATCGAGCGAGGTGACGTCATGAGTATTTTTAGCCACTTCCAACAACGCTTCGAGTCTACGCGCCAGGAAGAACTCTCGCTGCAGGAGTACCTCGAGCTGTGCAAAGAGGATCGCAGTGCTTACGCATCGGCGGCTGAACGGCTGTTGCTGGCCATCGGGGAGCCAGAACTGATCGACACCTCTAGCAACTCCAGGCTGTCGCGAATCTTCTCCAACAAGGTTATTCGCCGGTATCCGGCCTTTGCCGACTTCCATGGCATGGAAGAGTGCATCGACCAGATCGTTTCGTACTTCCGCCACGCCGCCCAAGGCCTGGAAGAGAAGAAACAGATCCTCTATCTGCTGGGCCCGGTAGGTGGCGGCAAATCGTCGCTGGCCGAAAAGCTCAAGCAGCTGATGGAGAAGGTGCCCTTCTACGCAATCAAGGGCTCGCCAGTATTCGAGTCCCCCCTTGGCCTGTTCAACGCCACCGAAGACGGGGCCATTCTCGAAGAAGAGTACGGCATCTCGCGGCGCTACCTGAACACCATCATGTCGCCCTGGGCCACCAAGCGCCTGCAGGAATTCGGCGGTGATATCAGCAAGTTCAGGGTGGTGAAGCTGTACCCCTCGATCCTCAACCAGATCGCCATCGCCAAGACCGAACCGGGTGACGAAAACAACCAGGACATCTCTGCCCTGGTCGGCAAGGTGGATATCCGCAAACTCGAGGAATTCCCGCAGAACGACGCCGATGCCTACAGCTACTCGGGCGCACTGTGCCGGGCCAACCAGGGCCTGATGGAATTCGTCGAAATGTTCAAGGCGCCGATCAAGGTCCTGCACCCCTTGCTCACCGCCACCCAGGAAGGCAACTACAACAGTACCGAAGGCCTTGGGGCCATTCCCTACACCGGTATCCTGCTGGCCCACTCCAACGAATCGGAGTGGCACACCTTCCGCAACAACAAGAACAACGAGGCGTTCATCGACCGGATCTACATCGTCAAGGTGCCGTACTGCCTGCGCGTCAGCGACGAGATCAAGATCTACGACAAGCTGCTGGTCAACAGCTCGCTGGCCAAGGCCCATTGCGCGCCAGACACGCTGAAGATGCTTGCCCAGTTCACCGTGCTCTCACGCCTCAAGGAGCCGGAAAACTCCAACATCTACTCGAAGATGCGCGTCTACGACGGCGAGAACCTCAAGGACACCGACCCGAAAGCCAAGTCGATCCAGGAGTACCGCGATGCTGCAGGCGTGGACGAAGGCATGAATGGCCTGTCGACCCGCTTCGCCTTCAAGATTCTCTCCAAGGTGTTCAACTTCGACCCGCATGAAGTGGCGGCCAACCCGGTGCACCTGCTGTATGTGCTGGAACAGCAGATCGAGCAGGAACAGTTCCCGGCTGAAGTACGCGAGCGCTACCTGCGCTACCTGAAGGAGTACCTGGCACCGCGTTACATCGAGTTCATCGGCAAGGAAATCCAGACCGCCTACCTGGAGTCCTACAGCGAGTACGGTCAGAACATCTTCGACCGCTACGTGCTGTACGCCGACTTCTGGATCCAGGATCAGGAGTACCGCGATCCGGAAACCGGCGAAATCCTCAACCGCATCGCCCTCAACGAAGAGCTGGAAAAGATCGAGAAACCGGCAGGCATCAGCAATCCGAAGGATTTCCGCAACGAAATCGTCAACTTCGTGCTGCGTGCCCGGGCCAACAACAACGGCAAGAACCCGAGCTGGCTCAGCTACGAGAAGCTGCGGGTGGTGATCGAGAAGAAAATGTTCTCCAACACCGAGGACCTGCTGCCGGTCATCAGCTTCAACGCCAAGGCCAGCAAGGAGGATCAACAGAAGCACAACGACTTCGTCACGCGGATGGTGGAGCGTGGCTATACCGACAAACAGGTACGCCTGCTGTCGGAATGGTACCTGCGGGTCAGGAAATCGCAATAAAGCGGCAAGCTTCTAGCCGCAAGCTGCAAGCTGCTCGGCGTCAGTGCTCCGGCCTGCGCCGCAGCTTGCAGCAGCGGTGGCTGCTCTTACTTGCAGCTTGAAGCTTGTGGCTTGCAGCTGCATCCAGTCACCGGAGGGACCATGAGCTACGTTATCGACCGACGCCTGAACGGCAAGAACAAGAGCACGGTCAACCGCCAGCGCTTCCTGCGGCGTTACCGTGAACACATCAAGAAGGCCGTCGAAGAGGCCGTGAGCCGCCGCTCCATCATGGACATGGAACACGGCGAACAGATCAGCATTCCGGGGCGAGACATCGATGAACCGGTGCTGCACCATGGTCGTGGCGGCAAGCAGACCATCGTGCACCCAGGCAACAAGGAATTCACCGCCGGCGAGCATATCCCTCGGCCCCAGGGCGGCGGGGGTGGCAGCGGCCGCGGCAAGGCCGGTAACTCCGGCGAGGGCATGGACGACTTCGTCTTCCAGATCACCCAGGAAGAGTTCCTCGAATTCATGTTCGAAGACCTCGAACTGCCCAACCTGGTCAAACGCCACCTGACTGGCGCCGACACCTTCAAGACCGTGCGAGCCGGTATCGCCAACGAAGGCAACCCGTCACGCATCAACATTGTCCGCACCCTGCGTTCGGCCCATGCCCGGCGCATCGCCCTGACCGGCAGCAGCCGTGCGCTGCTGCGCGAAGCTCAGAAGGAACTGGGCCGGCTGAAAGTCGAGGAACCCGACAACTTCACCGACATCCAGGAAGTCGAACAGGAAATCGAACGGCTCAAGGCACGCATCAACCGCCTGCCCTTCCTCGACACCTTCGACCTCAAGTACAACCTGTTGGTCAAGCAGCCCAACCCCAGTTCCAAGGCCGTGATGTTCTGCCTGATGGACGTGTCCGGCTCGATGACCCAGGCCACCAAGGATATCGCCAAACGCTTCTTCATCCTGCTTTACCTGTTCCTCAAGCGTAACTACGACCGCATCGAGGTGGTGTTCATCCGCCACCACACCAGCGCCCGTGAAGTCGACGAGGAAGAGTTCTTCTACTCCCGGGAAACCGGCGGCACCATCGTCTCCAGCGCACTGAAGATGATGCAGGAGATCATGGCCGAACGTTACCCTGCCGCGGACTGGAACATCTATGCCGCCCAGGCCTCCGACGGCGACAACTGGAACGACGACTCGCCGATCTGCCGCGAGATCCTGTCCAAGCAGATCATGCCGCATGTGCAGTACTACACTTACGTTGAGATCACCCCGCGTGAGCACCAGGCGTTGTGGTACGAGTATGAGCGAATCGGCGAGGCCTTCCCCGACACATTCGCCCAGCAGCAGTTGGTATCGGCCGGCGATATCTACCCGGTCTTCCGTGAACTCTTCCAGCGCAGGTTAGCCACATGACCGCCAGAGCACAGAGACGCCAACCCATTTCCACCGGGTCCGAGTGGACGTTCGAGCTGATCCAGACCTACGACCGGGAAATCAGCCGGCTGGCCGAGCGTTACGCCCTGGACACCTACCCCAACCAGATCGAGGTGATCACCGCCGAGCAGATGATGGATGCCTACGCCTCCGTCGGCATGCCGTTGGGCTATCACCACTGGTCCTACGGCAAGCAGTTCCTCAGCACCGAGAAGTCCTACAGCCGGGGGCAGATGGGCCTTGCCTACGAGATCGTGATCAACTCCGACCCGTGCATCGCCTACCTGATGGAAGAGAACACCATGTGCATGCAGGCACTGGTGATCGCCCATGCCTGCTATGGCCACAACAGCTTCTTCAAGGGCAACTACCTGTTCCGCACCTGGACCGACGCCACGTCGATCATCGACTACCTGGTTTTCGCCAAGCAGTACATCGCCCAGTGCGAGGAGCGCCACGGCATCGATGCCGTGGAAGACCTGATCGACTCCTGCCACGCGCTGATGAACTACGGCGTCGATCGCTACAAGCGCCCCTATCCGATCTCTGCCGAAGAAGAACGGCGGCGCCAGAAGGACCGCGAAGAGCACCTGCAGCGGCAGATCAACGACCTGTGGCGCACCATTCCCAAGAGTGCCGATAAAGGTGGTGAGCGCGACGATGCGCGCTTCCCTTCCGAGCCGCAGGAAAACATCCTTTACTTCATCGAGAAGAATGCCCCGCTGCTCGAACCCTGGCAGCGCGAAGTCGTGCGCATCGTGCGCAAGATCGCCCAGTACTTCTACCCACAACGCCAGACCCAGGTGATGAACGAAGGTTGGGCGACCTTCTGGCACTACACCCTGATGAACGACCTGTACGACGAAGGCCTGATCACTGAAGGCTTCATGATGGAGTTCCTGCAGTCGCACACCAGCGTGGTATTCCAGCCCGGTTTCGACAGCCCGTACTACAGCGGCATCAACCCGTACGCGCTGGGCTTTGCCATGTACACCGACATCCGCCGCATGTGCGAAAACCCTACCGAGGAGGATCGCCGCTGGTTCCCCGACATTGCTGGCAGCGACTGGCTTTCTACCATCAAGTTCGCCATGAGCAGCTTCAAGGACGAGAGTTTCATCCTGCAGTACCTGTCACCCAAGGTGATCCGTGACCTGAAGCTGTTCAGCATCCTCGATGACGACCAGCGCGACGACCTGCTGGTACCGGCCATCCATGACGAGGCCGGTTACCGGATCATTCGTGAACAACTGGCTGCCCAGTACAACCTCGGCAACCGCGAACCCAACGTGCAGATCTGGAGCATCGACCGCCGTGGTGACCGCTCGCTGACCCTGCGTCACCAGCAGCACAACCGCAAACCGCTGGGCGACTCCACCGAGGAAGTGCTCAAGCACCTGCACCGCCTGTGGGGCTTCGATATCCACCTGGAGACCGTACAGGGCGACCAGGTGGTCAAGACCCATCACATGCCGCCGCGTGGGGAGCATGCCGAGAGCGGCGACTACGGGCGCATGGACCTCGCCGTCATCCACCACCTCTGATGCACCGCCATTACTGCCGACAGGGTATCCTGTGGGCAGTAATGGAGGCTGCACATGCACATCTACAAAGTCGGCGGCGCGGTACGCGACCGTCTGCTCGGGCGCCCGGTCAGCGATATCGACTGGCTGGTGGTCGGCGCCACGGTCGAAGACATGCACGCCCAGGGCTATCGCCCGGTCGGCGCTGATTTTCCGGTTTTCCTGCACCCGAAGACGGGCGAGGAATATGCCCTGGCGCGCACCGAGCGCAAGAGTGGACGCGGTTATGGCGGGTTCACCTTTCACGCAAGCCCCGACGTAACGCTGGAACAAGACCTGATCCGCCGCGACCTGACCATCAATGCCATGGCCGAGGACGAACAGGGCACAGTCCATGACCCCTACCACGGCCAGGCCGATCTTGAACAACGCATCCTGCGCCATGTTTCCCCGGCGTTCGCCGAAGATCCCCTGCGTGTACTGCGCGTTGCCCGTTTTGCTGCGCGCTATGCCCCCCTCGGGTTCCAGGTTGCCGATGAAACAATGACGCTGATGCGCCAGATCGCCAAATCGGGCGAACTGCAGGCGCTGACCGCCGAGCGCAGTTGGAAGGAGATCGAGCGGGCGCTGATGGAAAGCCAGCCGCAGGTGTTCATCCAGGTGCTGCGCGAAGCTGACGCCCTGACGGAGCTAATGCCGGAGCTGGAGCATGGCGTGATTACGCTGGAGGCACTGCAGCGGGCAGCGGAGCACCAGCAACCACTGGCAGTACGCTGGGCGTGCTTGTTGCGCGGGCTGGAGCCGGCGGCGATCAAAGCGCTCAATCAGCGCTTCAAGGCACCGCGTGAATGCCAGGAACTGGCCGTGCTGGTGGGTGAATTTGCCGGGCAAGCCGATGACGCTTTGCAACTAACGCCGGGAAAATTGCTGGAAATGCTGCAGAAATTCGACGTCTATCGGCGACCGCAGCGCTTCGAGGATTTCATTGCGACGTGTGAGATGGCCGCCTGTGAAAGTTATCCACAGGGCGATTATCTGCGTGGAGCTGCGGCGGCAGCCCGGGCGGTGGATGTGAAGCCACTGGTGGAAGCGGGTTTGACCGGGCAAGGTCTGGGCGAGGCGCTCAAGGGTGAGCGACTCAAAGCACTAGAGGCTTACAAGCTGGGCTGACCACACCGGCCCTTTCGCGGCTAAAGCCGCTCCCACAGGGACCGCATCATGCCAAACCATATGCGGTCCCTGTGGGAGCGGCTTTAGCCGCGAAAGGGCCGGTACAGGCTTACGCCGGAGTCAGCTGCAACCCACGCCATTGGAATGCGACCGGCGCCAGAACCTGGTCGATCTGCGCCTCCTGCCACAACTGCGCCATGCTTTTCTCCGCCCCTGGGTGGATCAGCTCCGGCGCCAGCAGCGACAACGGCCACAGCACGAAGGCATTCTTCAGGATCTCCGCCCGCGGCAGCACCAGCCCATCGAACGTGCCGTGCAGATCGTCATACATGAGTACATCGATATCCAGCGGCAAGCCCTTGCGATCCGGTGCATAGCGGCCATTGTCGGCCTCGATGAACTTGAGCCGGCGATCCAGCTCCATCAGTGGCAGATCGGTCTTGCCGGTGACCACGAAGTTGATGAACGGCCCACTCTTGATCCCCACCGCCTGGCTCTCGAACGCCGGTGAACATTGCATGTCGCTGAGAATGGCCGCCAATGCATCAAGCCCCGCACACAGGTGCTGGTGGCGATCGATGTTGCTGCCAAGGCCCAGATAAACCGTGCTCAGAGACATCCGCGCTCGATCTCCACGCCAACACCGCCACGCGCGGCAGGAACGGCGCCCGGCTTGGTCAGCTTCAGCCGCACCCAGGGAATGTGGAATTCTTCCATCAAGGTCGCCACCAGGCGCTCGGCAAAGGTTTCCACCAGTTCGAAGCGCGCCTGCTCGGCAAAGGCCTGGACCCGCGCCGAAACACTGGCATAGTCCAGCGCCAGGTTCAGATCATCGCCGGCCGCCGCCGGGCGGTTGTCCCAGGCGAAACTCAGGTCCAGGCGCAGGCACTGGCGAATATCCCGTTCCCAGTCATAGGCACCGATGACGGTATCGACTTCCAGGCCTTCGATGAACACTCTGTCCAAGCACTTCTCTCCACAGCACGACAAGGGCGACGGGCGCCGTTAGAATCAGGGCGTCCTCGCCCGGAATAGTTAGCATGTTTTGGTTATTGGCGCTGCTCGCCTACCTGCTCGGCTCGCTGTCCTTCGCCATCGTCCTCAGCCGCCTTTCAGGCAGCCCGGACCCGCGTTCCAGCGGTTCGGGCAATGCTGGCGCCACCAACATGCTACGCCTGGCGGGCCGTAAACTGGCGATCCTGACCCTGCTGGGCGACCTGTGCAAGGGCCTGTTGCCGGTTTTGCTCGCCCGTGCTGCCGGCCTTGGTCTGCAGGAGCAGGCCTGGGTCGGCGTGTGCGCAGTGCTCGGTCACCTGTTCCCGCTGTATTTCCGCTTTCGCGGCGGCAAGGGTGTCGCCACCGCCGCCGGCATGCTCATGGGCCTGTATTTCCCGGCCGCATTGCTGGCCCTCGGCGCCTGGCTACTGACTTTCTACCTCACCCGCACCAGCTCCCTGGCGGCGCTTGTCGCGACCCCGCTGACCTTGCCATTGCTGGCCTGGCGCGAGCCGGAGGCGCTGCTGCCAATCGCCGTGCTCACGGTGATGATCGTCTGGCGCCACCGCAACAATCTGCGCGATTTGTTTGCCGGGCGCGAAAGGCATTTCTGACGCGCCCGCAGGCATTCACACCGGCGGCAACTGCTCCATCGGCCAGCGTGCCTGCACGCTGATCGCCAGGTCCTGCTGCTGCCCGGCCAACAGGCGCTGGCAACCGGCATAGGCGATCATCGCGCCGTTGTCAGTGCAGAACTGCGGACGCGCGTAGTACACGTTACCCTTGAGACCGGCCAGCATGTCTTCCAGCGAGGCACGCAACGCCTTGTTGGCACTCACGCCACCGGCGATGACCAGGCGCTTGAGGCCGGTCTGCTTGAGGGCCCGCTTGCATTTGATGGTCAGAGTCTCCACCACCGCCTGCTGGAATGCCAGCGACAGGTCGCAACGGGTTTGCTCGCTGTCGTCGCCAGCATTCTTGCATTGCTGCCAGGTATTCAGGGCGAAGGTCTTGAGGCCGCTGAAGCTGAACTCCAGACCCGGCCGATCAGTCATCGGCCGCGGGAAGACGAACCGCCCAGGCACACCCTGCTCGGCCAGGCGCGCGATTTCCGGGCCACCTGGGTAATTGAGGCCGATAAGTTTGGCGGTCTTGTCGAACGCTTCGCCGGCAGCATCGTCGAGGCTCTCGCCCAACAGCTCGTATTGGCCGATGCCATCTACCCGCACCAGCTGGGTATGGCCGCCGGAAACCAACAAAGCGACGAACGGGAACTCGGGCGGGTTTTCCTCCAGCATCGGTGCCAGCAGGTGGCCTTCCATATGGTGCACACCGATCGCCGGAATATCCCAGGCGAAAGCCAGGGCCTGGGCGCACGAGGCACCGACCAAAAGCGCACCGACCAGGCCAGGGCCCGCCGTGTAGGCGATGGCATCGATCTCGGTGGCCACGCAGCCGGCCTCCTCCAGCACCTGGCGGATGAGCGGCAGCATGCGCTTGACGTGGTCACGCGAGGCGAGCTCGGGCACCACGCCACCGAATACGCGGTGCAGGTCGATCTGACTGAACAGCGCGTCGGCTAACAAACCGCGTTCGCTGTCGTATAATGCGACGCCGGTTTCGTCGCAGGATGTTTCCAATCCCAGTACTAGCATGGGTTCGTCCCTTGTGGGGGCTGAATTCGAAGCCGCGCATGATAGTCCCCGTGCCGGGTGCCGACCAGCGGTTTTCGATCAGAGGCTTTGCATTCCGGCGTACTAAGGGTTAACATCCGCAACCCTTGAAAACCGACGTTCTCCAGCACACCTTTTGTTTTGCCAGGAGCACGTCTACCCCGGTAATGAATTAAGGTAGCCCTGGATGCCAGCCGTCAAAGTTAAAGAGAACGAACCCTTCGACGTAGCTCTGCGTCGTTTCAAGCGCTCCTGCGAAAAAGCCGGTGTACTGGCTGAAGTTCGTAGCCGCGAGTTTTACGAGAAGCCGACCGCCGAGCGTAAGCGCAAAGCAGCTGCTGCTGTTAAGCGTCACGCCAAGAAAGTTCAGCGCGAACAGCGCCGCGCCGTTCGTCTGTACTAATACAGACGTTCTTCGCTAGAGCTTCTGCCCTGCCCGGCTCACCGCCGGGCCGATGGCAGCGGTTTGCTTGACCTTGAGCAGCTAGCCCAAGGAGCCTGTCGCCACGCGCAGCGGGCAAATGGTTGCAAAACGTCAGATCTGGTTTCGGCCAGGCGTGCACGTCCTGACTGACGAGCCCCCAGTTAAGCTGGAGGCTGGCGACGAGCACACACCCCCTCGCATTTCCCCTAGCACCACTTGCCCCGTAAGCGTTTAGACTTGCCAGTTGCCAGATGACGAGACTGCCATGGCCGGGCTAATTCCCCAGAGCTTCATCGACGACCTGATCAACCGCCTCGACATTGTCGACGTGGTAAGTTCGCGCGTTCAGCTGAAAAAGACCGGCAAGAACTATTCCGCCTGCTGCCCGTTCCACAAGGAAAAGACCCCTTCCTTCACGGTCAGCCCCGACAAGCAGTTCTACTACTGCTTCGGCTGCGGCGCTGGCGGCAACGCCCTTGGCTTCGTCATGGACCATGACAACCTGGACTTCCCCCAGGCTGTCGAAGAACTGGCCCGCGCTGCCGGCATGGAAGTGCCCAGGGAGCAAGGCCGTCGCGACAACAAACCGCGCCAGCCGACCGATTCACCGCTGTACCCATTGCTGGACGCCGCCTCGGAGTTCTATCGCCAGGCCCTGCGCAGCCATCCGACCCGCAAGGCGGCGGTGGACTACCTCAAGGGCCGCGGCTTGTCGGGCGAAATCGCCCGGGACTTCGGCCTGGGCTTCGCACCGCCGGGCTGGGACAACCTGCTCAAGCACCTGGGCGCCGACACCCTGCAACAGAAGGTGATGATCGACGCCGGCCTGCTGATCGAGAACGCCGAAAGCGGCAAACGCTATGACCGCTTCCGCGACCGGGTGATGTTCCCGATCCGTGACAGCCGCGGGCGTATCATCGCCTTCGGCGGCCGGGTCCTGGGCGATGACAAGCCCAAGTACCTCAACTCCCCGGAAACCCCGGTATTCCACAAGGGCCAGGAACTCTACGGGCTGTACGAGGCACGCAAGCACAACCGCAACCTCGACGAGATCATCGTCGTCGAGGGCTACATGGACGTGATCGCCCTGGCCCAGCAGGGCCTGCGCAATGCCGTGGCCACCCTCGGCACCGCCACCAGCGAGGAGCACCTCAAGCGCCTGTTCCGCGTGGTGCCCAGCGTGCTGTTCTGCTTCGATGGCGACCAGGCCGGGCGCAAGGCCGCCTGGCGCGCACTGGAGTCGACCCTCTCGGCGCTGCAGGACGGCCGCCGGGCGCGCTTCCTGTTCCTGCCCGAGGGCGAAGACCCGGACAGCCTGGTTCGCGCCGAAGGCACCGACGCCTTCATGGCCCGCATCAACCAGCACGCACAACCGCTGGCCGATTACTTCTTCGAGCAGTTGAGCAACGAAGCCGACCCGCGTTCGCTGGAAGGCAAGGCACACATGGCGACCCTGGCCGCACCGTTGATCGAAAAGATCCCCGGTGCCAACCTGCGCCAGTTGATGCGCAACCGCCTGAAGGAAATCACCGGCCTCGATCCGCAGCAGGTCGAGCAACTGGCACAGCAGGCGCCAGCGGCCAGCAATGTGCCGGACTACGACCCTGGCTACGACTACGATGCCATGGCCAGCTACACCCCCGACTACGGCGACATGCCGCAGCACGACTACGCGCCCGTTCATCAGGAACAGGAGTGGAAGCCGCACAAGGGCGGGGGCAAAAAGCAGTGGAGCGACAAGCCCTGGGACAAGAACCGCAAGGGCGGCAAGCCATGGCAGCAACGCGACGAAGCGCCGCCACGCGTGCCGGCACCAGTCGAACCACCAACCCTGGCCGCTCTGCGCACCTTGCTGCACCACCCGCTGCTGGCCGGCAAGGTCGAGGATGCCAGCCACTTCGCCGACGAAGAGCACCTGTACAGCCAGCTGCTGGTGGCGCTGATCGAAGCGGCGCAGAAGAATCCTGGGCTAAGCTCTATGCAGCTGATCGCACGTTGGCACGGCACTGAACAAGGCCGCCTGCTGCGGGCCCTGGCAGAAAAGGAATGGTTGATCGTGGCCGACAACCTTGAACAACAGTTTTTCGACACTATAACTAGCTTGTCCGCCCGCCAACGCGAGCGCAGCCTGGAACAACTGCTCAGGAAATCACGTCAAAGCGAATTGACCAGCGAGGAAAAATCACAGCTCCTCGCCCTGCTGAGCCGGAATGTTCCCGCACAAACGCCGACCTCATCTGGCGCGTGAGGCCCATGCTCGGGTATAATCCTCGGCTTGTTTTTTGCCCGCCAAGACCTTCAGTGGATAGGGTGTTATGTCCGGAAAAGCGCAACAGCAGTCTCGTATCAAAGAGTTGATCACCCGCGGTCGTGAGCAGGGCTACCTGACTTACGCGGAGGTCAACGACCACCTGCCTGAGGATATTTCAGATCCGGAACAGGTGGAAGACATCATCCGCATGATCAACGACATGGGGATCAACGTATTCGAGAGTGCTCCGGATGCGGATGCCCTTCTGTTGGCGGAAGCCGACACCGACGAAGCCGCGGCCGAAGAAGCCGCTGCTGCGTTGGCGGCAGTTGAAACCGATATCGGCCGCACGACCGACCCGGTGCGCATGTACATGCGCGAAATGGGTACCGTCGAACTGCTGACCCGTGAAGGCGAGATCGAAATCGCCAAGCGGATCGAGGAAGGCATCCGTGAAGTCATGGGCGCCATCGCTCACTTCCCGGGTACTGTCGACTACATTCTCGGCGAATACGACCGCGTCACCGCCGAAGGCGGCCGCCTGTCCGACGTCCTCAGCGGTTACATCGACCCTGACGACAACATTGCCGCACCCACCGACGAAGTGCCGGTACCGGGTGCCAAGGCACCTGCGGCCAAGGAAGAGTCGGACGACGAAGACGAAGAAAGTGAAGGCGGTGACGACGAGGAAGAGGCCGAAAGCGGTCCTGATCCGGTCGTTGCAGCTCAGCGCTTCGGCGCCGTTGCCGATCAGCTCCAGGCCACCTCCAAGGTCCTGAAGAAGAACGGCCGTGACGTCAAGGAAAGCATCGAGGCCCTGCAGGCCCTGGCTGACCTGTTCATGCCGATCAAGCTGGTGCCGAAGCAGTTCGACGTCCTGGTCGAGCGCGTGCGCGATGCCCTGAACCGCCTGCGTCAGCAAGAGCGTGCGATCATGCAGCTGTGCGTGCGTGACGCCCGCATGCCGCGTGCCGACTTCCTGCGTCTGTTCCCGGGCAACGAAACCGACCAGACCTGGTCCGGTGACCTGGCCAAGCGCAGCACCAAGTGGGCTGCCGCCCTGGGTGAAAAGGACGCCGCCATCGTCGCCTGCCAGCAGAAGCTGATCGACCTCGAGACCGAGACCGGCCTGACTGTCGCCGAGATCAAGGAAATCAACCGTCGCATGTCCATCGGTGAGGCGAAAGCCCGCCGCGCCAAGAAAGAAATGGTCGAGGCGAACCTGCGTCTGGTGATCTCCATCGCCAAGAAGTACACCAACCGTGGCCTGCAGTTCCTCGACCTGATCCAGGAAGGCAACATCGGCCTGATGAAGGCGGTGGACAAGTTCGAATACCGTCGCGGCTACAAGTTCTCGACCTACGCCACCTGGTGGATTCGCCAGGCGATCACCCGCTCGATCGCCGACCAGGCGCGCACCATCCGTATTCCGGTGCACATGATCGAGACGATCAACAAGCTCAACCGTATTTCCCGCCAGATGCTGCAGGAAATGGGCCGTGAACCGACCCCGGAAGAGCTGGGTGAGCGCATGGAAATGCCTGAGGACAAGATCCGCAAGGTACTGAAGATCGCCAAAGAGCCGATCTCCATGGAAACCCCGATTGGTGACGACGAAGACTCGCATCTGGGCGACTTCATCGAGGACTCGACCATGCAGTCCCCGATCGACGTGGCCACGGTCGAAAGCCTCAAGGAAGCGACCCGTGACGTGCTCTCGGGCCTGACCGCACGCGAAGCCAAGGTGCTGCGCATGCGTTTCGGCATCGACATGAACACCGACCACACCCTCGAAGAGGTGGGCAAGCAGTTCGACGTGACCCGTGAGCGGATCCGTCAGATCGAAGCGAAGGCGTTGCGCAAACTGCGCCACCCGACTCGCAGCGAGCACTTGCGCTCCTTCCTCGACGAGTGATGACAAACCCCGGCCCAGGCCGGGGTTTTTCTTATCCGACAAATAGTTGTGTCCAGCTGGCCGGCTGGCTGAATGCCCGTCTACACTCGACTTCAGACCAACTGAATGCGAGGCCGCTATGCTGCCGATGCCGGCCATTCTGTTGCTGCTCCTGATCCTTTGGAACACAACGGCCGGCGCCCTGACCCTGACAGACGAGGAAAAAACCTGGCTCACTGCCCACCCGCAGCTGAGGCTGGGCGTCGACGCCTCCTGGCCACCATTCGAATTTCGTGACCAAGAGGGCCGGTACCAGGGATTGGCCGCCGATTACATCGCCTTGCTCCAGGATCGCCTGGAGGTAGCACTGAAACCGGTCGAGCCCAGCAGCTGGACCGAAGTGCTGCAGCAGGCGCGCGAAGGCCGCATCGATTTGCTGCCCGGCATCATGTCGACGCCGGAACGCCAGGGCTACCTGGCATTCACCCGCCCCTACCTCGATTTCCCCATCGTCATCCTGGCCCATGAAGGCGGTCCGCAACCGCGCACGCTCAAGGACTTGTATGGGCTGAAGGTGGCCGTGGTGGAGAACTACGCCCCCCATGAACTGCTACGCACCCACCACCCGGACCTCAACCTGGTGGCAATGCCCAATGTCAGCTCGACCCTGCAGGCACTGGCCACCGATGCGGTGGATGCCGTGGTCGGTGACCTCGCCTCGAGCATCTGGAGCCTGCGCCAACTCAAGCTCGAAGGCCTGTATGTCAGCGGCGACACCCCCTATCGCTATCAACTGGCAATGGCCGCGCCCCGTGACCAGCAGGTACTGATCGGTATCCTCGACAAGGTGATGGCTGACATGTCCAGCGATGAAATCAGCCATATCCAGCAACGCTGGGTCGGCAATGTGGTCGACCAGCGCAGCTTCTGGCATGACACACTCATCTATGGCCTGCCCGCCGTCCTGCTGCTGATCGCCATTCTCGCCGTGGTCATCCGCATCAATCGCCGGCTCAGTTCGGAAATCTCCCGGCGCATCGCCCTGGAGCAGGAACTGCGCAGCAGCGAATACCACTACCGCGGCCTGATCGAAAGCCTGTCGGCAATCGCCTGGGAGGCCGACGCCAACGACTTCACCTACAGCTACGTCTCGCCGCACGCCGAAGACCTGCTGGGCTACCCGCTGCACGACTGGCTCAAACCCGGCTTCTGGCGCAGCATTCTGCACCCCGACGATGCGCTCTGGGCCCAGGCATTCTGCGAAAGTGAAACCGCCGCCGGGCGTGATCACAGCCTCGATTACCGGGTGATGCGCGCCGATGGCCAGCCTCTGTGGGTGCGCAACATCGTCAGCATGATCGAACACGGCCACCGGCCCTTGATGCGCGGCCTGATGATCGACATCAGCGAGACCAAGCGTACCGAAGACGCCCTGCGCCTTTCGGAACAGAAATTCGCCTCGGTGTTCGAGCAGTGCCCGGACATTCTGCTGATTGCACGGCACAGCGATGGCGTGCTGCTCGAAGTCAACGAAGCCTTCGAAGAACAGATCGGCCTGACACCCGGCGAGGTGATCGGCCGCACCGCCACCGAGCTCAACTTGTGGGGCATCGAAGGCATGGGCCCGAAGCTGCTCGAACGCCTGCACCAAGGCGGCATCCGCAACCTGGAAATGACCTTCCGCCGCAGCAACGGCCAGATGTTCACCGGCCTGACCTCAGCCGAAAGCTTCGAGCTCGACGGCACCCCGGCGCTGGTGGTGGCAGTTCGCGACATCAGCCAGCTCAAGCAAACCCAGCAGCAGTTGCAAACCTCCGAGGAAAAGTTCGCCAAGGCCTTTCACGCCTCGCCTGACGGCCTGCTGCTGTCACGCCAGAGCGATGGCCTGCTGCTGGAGGTCAACGAGGGCTTCTGCCGCCTGACGGGCTACGAGTTCAACCCGCCTATCGATCAGACCTCCTTCGACCTGGGGATCTGGGTCGATCTCAACGAGCGCAAGCGCTTGATCGACCAGCTCGGCCGCGATGGCTTCGTGCGAGACTTCAGCTGCCACCTGCGCCGCAGTGACGGGCAGATTCGCCTCTGCGAGCTGTCGGCACGGCCGTTGCCGATCGGCGGGGTCGACTGCATGCTGACCATCGCCCGCGACATCACCGAACGCCACCTGATGCAGGAAAAACTGCAACTGGCTGCCACCGTGTTCGAAAATACCGCCGAAGGCGTATTGATCACCGACACCGACCAACGCATCAGTGCGGTCAACCGCGCCTTCAGCGAGATCACCGGCTACAGCGAAATCGAAGCCCTGGGCCAGACCCCGCGCCTGCTCGCCTCCGGTCAGCATGACAGCGCCTTCTATGCCGCCATGTGGCACCAGCTCACCGCTGAAGGCCACTGGCAGGGCGAGATCTACAACAAGCGCAAGAACGGCGAGCTGTATCCCGGCTGGCTGACCATCAGCGCCGTACGCAACAGCGAGCGCGATATTACGCACTTCGTCGCCGTATTCGCCGACATCTCCAGCCTCAAGCACGCCCAGGCCAAACTCGACTACCAGGCCCACCACGACCCGCTGACCGGCCTGCCCAACCGCGCCCTCTTCGAAAACCGGCTGCAGGCCGTGCTGACCTGCGCGCAGGTGTCCAACCGCCAGGGCGCCGTGCTGTTCCTCGACCTGGACCGCTTCAAGCACATCAACGACAGCCTCGGCCACCCGGTCGGCGACCTGCTGCTCAAGGGCATCGCCCAGCGCCTCAAGGAGCAAGTGCGCGACGTCGACACCGTGGCCCGCCTGGGTGGCGACGAGTTCATCATCCTGCTGCCCGGCCTGCACAAGCCCAGCGATGCCCATGCCATCGCCAACAAATTGCTGGCCTGCTTCGCCGCACCGTTCCAGGCCGGCGAGCACGAGTTCTTCACCAGCGCCAGCATCGGCATCAGCCTCTACCCGCAGGATGGCACCGACGTCGCCACGCTGATTCGCAACGCCGACGCCGCCATGTACCGTTCCAAGGCCAAAGGTCGCAACCGCGTGGAAGCCTACACCCGTGACCTGACCGTGCAGGCCAGCGAACGCATCGCCATGGAGCATGAACTGCGGCGCGCCATCGAACGTAACGAGATGAGCCTGAGCTTCCAGCCGAAACTGAGCCTCAAGACCCAAACCCTGGTCGGCGCCGAAGCGCTGATTCGCTGGAGCCACCCGACGTTCGGCGAGGTACCGCCCGAGCATTTCATTCACCTGGCCGAAGAGAACGGCACCATTCTGCAGCTGGGCGACTGGGTGCTGGAGCAGGCTTGCCAGCAGATGCATCGCTGGAAGAAGGCCTACCAGGCCTTTGGCCCCCTGTCGATCAACCTGGCGGGCGCGCAGCTACGCCATCCCAACCTCGCCAAGCGCATCGAGCATCTGTTGAAGGTCTACCAGCTCAAAGCAGGCGACCTGCAGCTGGAGATCACCGAAAACTTCATCATGAGCCAGGCCGAAGAGGCCCTGACCGTGCTGCACCAGCTCAAGAAACTGGGTGTGCAGCTGGCAATCGATGACTTTGGCACCGGCTATTCGTCGTTGAGTTACCTCAAGCGCCTGCCGCTGGACATTCTCAAGATCGACAAGTCGTTCATCCGTGGCCTGCCGGACGACCCCCACGACGCCGCCATCGCCCGCGCCATCATTGCGCTGGGGCGCAGCATGCAGTTGACGATCATTGCCGAGGGCGTGGAGAACCAGGCGCAGCAACGCTTCCTGGCGGCTGAAGGGTGCGAGCAGATTCAGGGTTACATCGTCAGCCTGCCGTTGCCACCGGATGAATTCGCGGCGTCGTTTCTTCGTATAGCACTGTCTGATCTTTCGGATGGCACGCTTTCAAAACCCTCGTTATAATCCGGGCACTTACTGAGGGCCTATAGCTCAGTCGGTTAGAGCAGAGGACTCATAATCCTTTGGTCCACGGTTCGAGTCCGTGTGGGCCCACCAGACATGAAGAAGCCGCGCATCAGCGCGGCTTTTTTGTGCCCGCTGGGTGCCAACGATTAGGGGCTTGCCCTGCTCATCTTCGGCTGGCTAGGCTAGCGGACCCACCGTAGAGACTCACAATGTCGGACGCCCGCCCCATCACCCTCGATGAAATCGACCGCCAGCTGCTCGCCCTGCTGCAGATCAACGCCCGCGAAAGCGTCGCTACCCTCGCCCGCCAGCTGGGTATCGCCCGTACCACGGTCAACTCGCGCCTGGAGCGGCTGGAGAAGAACAAGGTCATCACCGGCTATGGCGTACGCCTCGGCCAGCGCCTGATTGGTGGTGGGCTGCAGGCTTATGTCGGGATCAAGGTGCAGCCACGCTCCGGCAAGGAAGTGGTACGGCGCCTGAGTGCCATGGGGCAGGTACAACAGCTGTGCGCGGTGAGTGGCGAGTTCGATTACGTGGCCTGGCTGCGCAGCGATTCGCCGGAGCAACTCGACCAGTTGCTGGACCAGATTGGCAGTGTCGAAGGGGTGGAGAAGACCACCACGTCGATCATCCTCAGCAGCAAGGTCGATCGCGGGCAGCCGCTCTAAAACCGCGCCCACAGCAATGCGCTGCCTGTTTATCATCAGAATGACCAGATGGTCGGTCGATATGACCATCCAACGCACATTACGACATCATTCTGCATCTTAATTACGAACACCCCGCTTCATAAAATGACTCACAGCCATCTCCTATACTCAGGCTCCGCCCCCCGCGCAGCCGCTCTGGCAAGGTCACTTCATGAACAAGAAAAACCGCCACCCCGCCGACGGCAAACAACCCATCACCATCTTCGGCCCGGATTTCCCCTTCGCCTTCGACGACTGGCTGGAACACCCGGCCGGCCTGGGCAGCATCCCGGCCGAGCGCCATGGTGAGGAGGTCGCCATCGTTGGCGCCGGCATCGCCGGACTGGTCGCGGCCTACGAATTGATGAAGCTGGGCCTCAAACCTGTGGTGTACGAGGCCTCGAAACTCGGCGGACGCTTGCGTTCGCAAGCCTTCAACGGCACCGACGGCATCATCGCCGAACTCGGCGGCATGCGCTTCCCGGTGTCCTCCACCGCCTTCTACCATTACGTCGACAAGCTGGGCCTGGAAACCAAGCCTTTCCCCAACCCGCTGACCTGTGCCTCGGGCAGCACGGTGATCGACCTCGAAGGCCAGACCTACTACGCCGAAAAGGCCAGCGACCTGCCCCAGCTGTTCCATGAAGTGGCCGACGCCTGGGCCGATGCGCTGGAAAGCGGTGCACAGTTCGCCGACATCCAGCAGGCGATCCGTGACCGAGACGTACCTCGGCTGAAAGCACTGTGGAACAAGCTGGTGCCCCTGTGGGACGACCGCACCTTCTATGATTTCGTCGCCACCTCGCGCTCGTTCGCCCAGCTGAGCTTCCAGCACCGCGAAGTGTTCGGCCAGGTCGGTTTCGGCACCGGTGGCTGGGACTCGGACTTCCCCAACTCGATGCTGGAAATCTTCCGCGTGGTGATGACCAACTGCGACGACCACCAGCACCTGATCGTCGGAGGCGTGGAGCAAGTCCCCCAAGGCATCTGGCGCCATGTGCCGGAACGCTGTGCCCACTGGCCGGAAGGCACCAGCCTCAGTTCGCTGCATGGCGGCGCCCCTCGCACCGGGGTCAAACGCATTGCGCGCGCCGCCGACGGGCGCCTGGCAGTCACCGACAACTGGGGCGACACCCGCTACTACGGCGCGGTGCTCGCCACCTGCCAGAGCTGGCTGCTGACCACCCAGATCGACTGCGAAGAGTCGCTGTTCTCGCAAAAGATGTGGATGGCCCTGGACCGCACCCGCTACATGCAGTCGTCGAAAACCTTCGTCATGGTCGACCGGCCGTTCTGGAAGGACAAGGACCCACAGACTGGCCGCGACTTGATGAGCATGACCCTCACCGATCGCCTTACCCGCGGTACCTACCTGTTCGACAACGGCGACGATAAACCAGGGGTGATCTGCCTGTCCTACGCCTGGATGAGCGACGCCCTGAAGATGCTGCCGCACCCGGTGGAAAAGCGCGTGCAGCTCGCCTTGGATGCGCTGAAGAAGATCTACCCCAAGACCGACATCGCCGGCCATATCATCGGCGACCCGATCACCATTTCCTGGGAGGCCGACCCGCACTTCCTCGGTGCCTTCAAGGGCGCGCTGCCGGGCCACTACCGCTACAACCAGCGCATGTATGCGCACTTCATGCAGCAGGACATGCCTGCCGAGCAACGCGGCATGTTCATCGCCGGCGACGACGTGTCGTGGACCCCTGCCTGGGTCGAAGGCGCGGTGCAGACGTCGCTCAATGCAGTGTGGGGTATCATGAACCACTTCGGTGGCCGTACTCACGCGGACAACCCAGGCCCAGGCGACGTGTTCGACGAGATCGGCCCCATCGCCCTGGCTGACTGAAACCAAGGAGGCAGCATGCGCATCGCTCTGTTCCAGGGCGCACCCAACCCGCTGGACGTGCCCGGCAACCTGCAACGGCTGCGCCACCAGGCGCAACGGGCGGCCGAGCGTGGCGCGCAGCTGCTGGTGTGCCCGGAGATGTTCCTGAGCGGCTACAACATCGGCCTGGACCAGGTCGAACGGTTGGCCGAAGCCGACGATGGCCCCTCGGCCATGGAGGTGGTGGAGATCGCCCAGGCGCACCGAATCGCCATCGTCTACGGCTACCCGGAGCGCGCCGATGACGGGGCGATCTACAACAGCGTGCAATTGATCGACGCCCACGGCCGCAGCCTGTGCAATTACCGCAAGACTCACCTGTTCGGCGAGCTGGACCGGGCGATGTTCAGCCCGGGTGCCGACCATTTCCCGGTAGTCGAGCTGGAGGGCTGGAAGGTCGGCATGCTGATCTGCTACGACATCGAGTTCCCGGAGAACGCCCGGCGCCTGGCGCTGGCCGGTGCCGAGCTGATCCTGGTGCCGACGGCGAACATGACACCTTACGATTTCGTCTGCCAGGTGACCGTGCGCTCGCGGGCGCAGGAGAACCAGTGCTACCTGGTGTATGCCAACTACTGTGGCGCCGAGGACGAGATCCAGTACTGCGGGCAGAGCAGCATCATCGGCCCCGACGGCAGCCTGCTGGCCATGGCTGGGCGCGAAGAGTGCCTGCTGCTGGCGGAGCTTGAGCATGAGCGGGTGATACAGGGGCGTGAGTCGTTCCCTTATCTGACCGATCTGCGTCAGGAATTGCATCTGCGCCAAGGCTAACAGGGGCCGCTTCGCGGCCCATTCGCGGGTAAACCCGCTGCCACACGAATAGCCTCGACCGCCCACTCACACGGTCCCTGTGGGAGCGGGTTTACCCGCGAATGGGCCAGAGCTGCGTTGCAAATGGGTTAGCATGAACACCTGCCCCGGAGTTCCCATGCCTGACGCCACCCGCCACCTCACACTCGCCAACGGCCTACAGCTGACCCTGCGCCACGCCCCGCGCCTGAAGCGCTCGGCTGCAGCCCTGCGCGTACACGCGGGCAGCCACGATGCACCGCGTCAGTGGCCGGGCCTGGCCCACTTCCTTGAACACCTGTTCTTCCTCGGCACCGCGCGCTTCCCACTGCAAGACGGCCTGATGCGCTACGTCCAGGCCTTGGGCGGCCAGGTCAACGCCAGCACACGCGAGCGCACCACCGATTTTTTCTTCGAAGTGCCACCCGCGGCATTGGCCGGAGGCCTGGAGCGCCTGTGCCAGATGCTTGCCGAACCGGACCTGGGCATCGAACGCCAGCACCGTGAGCGGGAAGTCATCCATGCCGAGTTCATCGCCTGGTCGCGTAACCCGCAGGCGCAGCAGCAGTTCGCCTTGTTGCAATCTGTGGCTGGCGATCATCCGCTAATCGGTTTTCATGCAGGCAACCGCTATTCCCTCGTTTTGCGCAATATTGCCTTCCAGCAAGCGCTCACGGGCTTTCACCAGCGCTTCTACCAAGGAGGCCAGATCACCCTGAGCCTCTGCGGCCCGCAGCCGTTGGATGAACTGGAACAACTTGGCAGGCAATACGCCGGCATCTTCGAAGCGGGTGCCCTTGTGCCACAGACCTTGCCTCCCGCCCTGGCCGCCAACAGGCCGTTGCTGTTCGCCCACCAGGGGCTGCCCGCAGGTGCAGAACAGGCGCTGGAGCTGCTGATGGCCAACCTCGCTGACAACGGCCCCGGCAGTTGGCTGGATGCATTGGAGCGACGCGGCTGGCTCAAAGGGTTCAAGGTCGAGAAGTTGTATGCCTTCGCCGGGCAACTGCTCTGGCACATCGACCTGAAGCTTGCCCCGGATGCCGACAGCGATGAGGCACTGAAGCTGCTGCACGGTTGGTTCGACTTCGTCCTCCAGGCCGCCTGCGCGCCACTCAACAACGCGTTCGACCTGTTGCAACAACGTCGCGAACGTAGTGCCAGCGCGCTGGAACTGGCCCGTCGCGACAGCGCCGGGCAGCCGTTTGCCGCGCTGGATTCACACGCGCGGGCCGCGCTCGAAGCATTGCTTGAACAGCTGCCGCGTTGCGCATACGGGGCATGGCAGCTGCCTGCGGCCGAGCCGTTGTTGCTCGATGAGCTGCCCACTCTTCCAGCTGCAGAACTGCCACCTGCGCTGGGCCTCTGCGACCTGCTTCCGCCAGCCAGGCAATACGCCGCACTCTATCTACGCTGGCACGTGCCATCGGCATTGCGCCAGCGCCTGCATGGCCTGCTCGTGCGCGCTTTGCAGCCCCTGCAAGCACGTTGCGAGCGTGCCTCGGTGCAATTGCAGTTCAGTGCGTCAGGCGAATACTGGCAGTTGCGCTGCGCTGGCCACCCTGCAGCCGTGATACGCGCCACAGGCCAAGCCCTGGCGCTTCTGCAGGCGCCTTCCATCTGGCAACCAACGCCACCTGAAGCGCTCGCCCTGATTCCGATCAGGGCGCTGATCAATCAACTACCGGACAGCGTGCTCGGCACTTGGCCCGAAACACCTGGGTCTTGCACCCTCGACCAGGCACTGCTCGATGGCGCCTGGCAACAGAGCCTCTGGCATGGCTTGGCTGTAGGCTTTGATACCCGCGCCGCGCAGGCGCTGGGCGCGATACTGCGGGGCTGCCCAGGGCAAGGCGCTACGCCCACGCCAGCCCCCCTCTGGGCGGGCCGTCGCTGGCAGCATGCCAAGGTGGCGGGCAGTGAGAATGCCCTGCTGCTGTTCTGCCCAGTGCCTACCGGGCAACAAGCCTGTGGTCGCCTGCTGGCGCAGCTGCTGCAAGGCCCCGTGTATCAACGCCTGCGGGTCGAACTGCAACTCGGCTACGCGGTGTTCAGTACCTTCCGTCAGGTCGAAGGCATCGGTGGCTTGCTGTTCGGCGTGCAGTCGCCGCATGTCAGTCAGGCCGAGATCCTCGAGCACCTGCGCGCGCTTCTGAGCCAAGGCGTCACACTCGACACCGGCGCCCGACAAGCACTGGCCGAACAGTTCGACGAGGCAGCCATGGCCAACGCCGATGTCGCCGAATGGGCATGGCAGACACACCTGGCCACACAACCCGGCGACCTGCTTGCGCTGCAGCGGTCTATTCTGATGACGCAACAAGCGGATCTGGATGGCCTGTTACGCGACCTGCTCGGCACCGATTGCGCCTGGCTATGCCTGGCCAACAGCGCCGCGCCAGATGCGTCCTGGCACTGATCCTGCGGGGATTGTTACGTTTGCTGCAAGGGCGCTTATCAAAGAATTAACCTTTCGGTACAAAGTTTTCTTGTAAGATAACGCTATCTCAGCCAACGGAACCTCCTGCTCGAGGCGGAACCCAACTAGTAGCTGAAGTACCCCAACCCCATCCGGAAGGAGAACGCCCATGTGGACCAAACCTGCATACACTGACCTGCGTATCGGCTTCGAAGTGACCATGTACTTCGCCAACCGCTAAGCCCTGCTTTGCGGCATGACGCCTCGGCCTGCCGGGGCGTCGTCGTTTTTCCGATACGGCTTTTCGCAGAAGGAGTGGCCATGTACATCCAGATTCTCGGTTCCGCCGCCGGTGGTGGTTTCCCGCAGTGGAACTGCAACTGCGTCAACTGCAAGGGCTATCGCGACGGCAGCCTGCGCGCCACGGCACGCACCCAGTCGTCGATCGCCCTGTCCGACGACGGTGAGCACTGGATCCTGTGCAATGCCTCGCCCGACATCCGCGCCCAGCTCCAGGCCTTCGCGCCAATGCAGCCGGCGCGTGCCCTGCGCGACACCGGCATCAACGCCATCGTCCTGCTCGACAGCCAGATCGACCACACCACCGGCCTGCTCAGCCTGCGCGAGGGCTGCCCGCACCAGGTCTGGTGCACCGACATGGTCCACCAGGACCTGACCACCGGCTTCCCGCTGTTCAACATGCTCAGCCACTGGAACGGTGGCCTGCAGTGGAACCGCATCGAACTCGAAGGCAGTTTCGTCATCGAAGCCTGCCCTGACCTCAGGTTCACGCCTTTCCCGCTGCGCAGCGCCGCGCCGCCCTACTCACCGCACCGCTTCGACCCGCACCCCGGCGACAACCTCGGCCTGCTGGTCGAGGACACCCGCACCGGCGGCAAGCTGTTCTACGCCCCTGGCCTCGGCCAGGTCGACGACCAGTTGCTGCAGATGATGCACGGCGCTGACTGCCTGCTGGTCGACGGCACGCTGTGGGAGGATGATGAAATGCAGCGCCGTGGTGTCGGCACCCGTACCGGCCGCGAGATGGGCCACCTGGCACAGAACGGCCCCGGCGGCATGCTCGAAGTGCTCGACGGTTTCCCGCGCCAGCGCAAGGTGCTCATCCACATCAACAACACCAACCCGATCCTCGATGAAGACTCCCCCGAGCGCGCCGAAGTCCAGCGCCGTGGCGTCGAAGTCGCCTTCGACGGCATGAGCATCGAGTTGTAAGGAGGCCCCGTGAGCGACGCACTGCCAATGACCCCTGCCGAATTCGAGCAGGCCTTGCGCGCCAAGGGCGCCTACTACCACATCCACCACCCTTATCACGTGGCGATGTACGAAGGCCGCGCCAGCCGCGAACAGATCCAGGGCTGGGTGGCCAACCGTTTCTACTACCAGGTCAACATCCCGATGAAGGATGCCGCGATCTTGGCCAACTGCCCGGACCGCGAAGTGCGCCGTGAGTGGATCCAGCGCCTGCTCGACCATGACGGCGCGCCCGGCGAGGACGGCGGCATCGAGGCCTGGTTGCGCCTGGGCCAGGCGGTCGGCCTCGACCCCGACCAGCTGCGCTCCCAGGAGCTGGTACTGCCCGGCGTGCGCTTTGCCGTGGACGCCTACGTCAACTTCGCCCGCCGTGCCAGCTGGCAGGAAGCGGCCAGCAGCTCGCTGACCGAGCTGTTCGCCCCGCAGATCCACCAGTCGCGCCTGGACAGCTGGCCGCAGCACTACCCGTGGATCGACCCTGCCGGCTACGAATACTTCCGCACCCGCCTGGGCCAGGCCCGGCGCGACGTCGAGCATGGCCTGGCGATCACCTTGCAGCACTACACCACCCGCGCGGGCCAGGAGCGTATGCTGGAAATCCTGCAATTCAAGCTGGATATCCTCTGGAGCATGCTCGACGCCATGAGCATGGCCTACGAGCTGAACCGCCCGCCTTACCACACCGTCACCCAGCAACGGGTATGGCACAAGGGGATCGCCCTATGAGTTTCGACCGCAAGCAAACGCCGAACTGGCGCCCCGGCTACCGCTTCCAGTACGAGCCAGCGCAGAAGGGCCATGTGCTGCTGTACCCTGAGGGCATGATCAAGCTCAACGACAGCGCCGGCCTGATCGGCGGGCTGATCGATGGCAAGCGCGATGTGGCGGCGATCATCGCCGAACTTGAACAGCAATTCCCTGGTGTGCCTGAAGTCGCCGATGACATCGAGCAATTCATGGAGGTGGCCCGTGCCGAACACTGGATCACCCTCGCCTGAGGTGCCGGTCGGCCTGCCGCTGTGGCTGCTGGCCGAGCTGACCTACCGCTGCCCGCTGCAGTGCCCGTACTGCTCCAACCCGCTGGACTTTGCCGCCCAGGGCCAGGAACTGAGCACTGCGCAGTGGTTCAAGGTGATGGCCGAAGCCCGCGAGATGGGCGCCGCACAGATCGGCTTTTCCGGTGGTGAGCCGCTGGTGCGCCAGGACCTTGCCGAGCTGATCGGCGAGGCCCGCCGGCTGGGCTACTACACCAACCTGATCACCTCCGGCATCGGCCTGACCGAAGCACGCATCGCCGCCTTCAAGGAGGCCGGGCTGGACCACATCCAGATCAGCTTCCAGGCCAGTGACGAGCAGGTCAACAACCTGCTGGCCGGCTCCAAGAAGGCCTTCGCGCAGAAGCTGGAGATGGCCCGCGCGGTGAAGGCCCACGGCTACCCGATGGTGCTCAACTTCGTCACCCATCGGCACAACATCGACAAGATCGACCGCATCATCGAGCTGTGCATTGCCCTCGAGGCGGACTTCGTCGAGCTTGCCACCTGCCAGTTCTACGGCTGGGCGCACCTCAACCGCCTGGGCCTGCTGCCGACCCGCGCACAACTCGAACGCGCCGAGCGCATCACCAACGAGTACCGGGAAAAGCTCAAGGCCCAGGGCAGCCCATGCAAGCTGATCTTCGTCACCCCGGACTACTACGAGGAGCGCCCCAAGGCTTGCATGAACGGCTGGGGCAGCCTGTTCCTGACCATCACCCCGGACGGCACCGCCCTGCCCTGCCACGGCGCACGGCAACTGCCGGTGCAGTTCCCCAACGTACGCGACCATGACCTGCACCACATCTGGTACGACTCGTTCGGCTTCAACCGCTTCCGTGGCTACGACTGGATGCCCGAGCCATGCCGTTCGTGCGACGAGAAGGAGAAAGACTTCGGCGGCTGCCGTTGCCAGGCCTTCATGCTGACCGGCGATGCCAGCAAGGCCGACCCGGTGTGCGCCAAGTCGGCCGACCACGGCATCATCCTCAAGGCCCGCGAGGAGGCAGAAACCGCCCAACTCGCCATCGAAGAGCTGACCTTCCGCAATGAGCGCAACTCCCGTGTCATCGTCCGCGGCTGACTTCAGCGCCGCCCAGGCCGTCGCCGCCGGCACCGACTTCGCCGAACTCAAGGTCAGTGCCGAGGGGCTGTTCTGGAACGAGTTCCGCCCGGCCGATGGCGCCTGCCGCATCTGGCATTGGCGTGACCACCAGGCGCGTTGCCTCACGCCCGATGGTTTCAGCGTGCGCAGCCGGGTATACGAGTATGGTGGCGGCAGCTTTTGCCTGGGTGGTGACGGGCTGCTGTTCGTCAACGAAACGGACCAGCAGGTCTACACCCAGAGCCTCACAGGCGCTGCACCACGAGCCCTGACCGCCGAAACCGAGTGCCGCTACGGCGATGTGCAGTGGCATGCCGGCAAGGTGCTGGCCGTCGAAGAGCGCCATGGCGAAAGCGTCGAGCATCGCCTGGTGGCCCTGGATGAAACCACCCGCGAAGTGCTCGCCGAGGGTGCCGACTTCTATGCCTCGCCAACGGTCAGCGCTGACGGCCAACGCCTGGCCTGGGTCGAGTGGGACCGGCCGGCACAACCCTGGACCGTTACCCGGCTGATCTGCCGAACCCGCGCTGCCAACGGTGACTGGGGGCCTGCGCGCTGCATCGCCGCCGAGGACGAGTCGCTGCAACAGCCGCGCTTCGATGCCGAAGGCCGCTTGTACTGCCTTTCTGACCGTAATGGCTTCTGGCAGCCGTGGGGCGAGGTCGACGGCCATTGGCAAGCGCTACCGGCTGAGCCGGCCGACCATGCCGCCGCCCCCTGGCAACTGGGCAGCAGCACGTGGCTGCCAATAAGTCCGCAGCACTATCTGGCCACCTGGTTCGAAGGCGGTATCGGGCAACTGGGCCTGCGCGATGAGAATGGCCGTATGGAACGCTTTGCCAGCGCCTACACCCGGTTCCGCAACCTGGCCATGGACGCCGAACACCTCTATGCCGTCGCAGCCTCGCCGATCAGCCCGCCGGCGGTGATCGCCATTGCCCGCGCCAGCCATGAGGTCAGCGTACTGGCCGGCGGCGCCGAAGTGTTGCCTGCAGCGCAAATCAGCCTGCCGCAGTCGATCCATTACGGCAGCGGCGGCACGTCTGCCCATGGCTTTTTCTATCCGGCAACCGGCACCAGTGGCCCCGCGCCCCTGCTGGTATTTATCCACGGCGGCCCGACTTCGGCCTGCTACCCGGTGCTCGACCCACGCATCCAGTACTGGACCCAGCGCGGGTTCGCCGTGGCCGACCTGAACTACCGGGGCAGCACCGGCTATGGCCGGGCGTACCGACAGGCGCTGCACCTGCGCTGGGGCGAAAGCGATGTGCAGGATGCCTGCGCCGCCGTCGAACATCTGGCCGGGCTAGGGTTGATCGACCCCGGCAAGGCCTTTGTTCGCGGTGGCAGTGCCGGTGGCTACACCACGCTGTGCGCCCTGGCTTTCCACAACGTGTTCCGCGCCGGTGCCAGCCTTTACGGGGTCAGTGACCCGGTCGCCCTGGGCCGGGCCACGCACAAGTTCGAAGGCGATTACCTGGACTGGCTGATCGGCGACCCGCAACAGGATGCCGAGCGCTACCGCCAGCGCACCCCGCTGCTGAATGCCTCACGGATCAAGGTGCCGGTGATCTTCTTCCAGGGCGAGCTGGATGCGGTGGTGGTTCCGGAACAGACGCGCTCGATGTTGGCGGCGTTGCAGGCCAACGGCATCGCCGCCGAAGGCCATTTCTATGCCGGGGAACGGCATGGTTTGCGTAAGGCCGAGAACCAGGCCCATGCACTCGAAGAAGAATGGAAGTTCTATTGCCGGGTGCTGGCCGGATAACACCCTGGGGCCGCTCTGCGGCCCCGGCATCCTCAGCGCTTGGCGATGATGTACACCGCGTGCACGATCCCCGGGATGTAGCCCAGCAGGGTCAGCAGAATGTTGAGCCAGAACGCCCCGCCAAACCCGACCTGCAGAAACACGCCCAGCGGCGGCAGGATGATGGCGATGATGATGCGAATGAAGTCCATGCGGGTCTCTCCTGAAGGGGTTACATCAGAGACTAGCCGCGCATCGCAGAGGTTCCACAGGCAAAAAAAACGCCCCGGGCCAAATGAAACAGGCACGGGGCGATGCGCAGAAACGCTAGACGGTTCGTTGAATTCGTGATCAGGCCGGCATCTCGCGGCGGGCCTGTTGTTGCGCATGCAGGCGGGCAAAGGCCCGGGCCAGGCGCAGCAGCATTTCATCGATGTTGCCCTTGCTCACGGTCAGTGCCGGCGAGAAGCGCACCACATCGGGCTGCGGGGCATTCAGCAGCAAGCCTTCGTGCAGGGCGGCGTCGACCAAGCCCTTTGCCAGGTTTTCCTGCAACTGCAAGGCCCACAACAGCCCCTGGCCACGCACTTCGCCCTGGCCATAACGGCCTGCCAGGCGGCTCAGGCCATCGCGCAGATGACGACCACTGTCCTGCACCTGCTCGAAAAAGCCCGGCTCCAGCACGGTATCCAGCACGGCCAGGCCAGCGGCGCTCATCAGCGCATTGCCGTGATGGCTGCCCTCCAGTTCGCCCGGTTCGGCACAGCATGCGGTCCCGCGAGCCAGCAGGGCGGCCAGAGGCACACCACCGCCCAGGCCCTTGCCGAGGGTGATGATGTCGGCGCGCACGCCGTAGGTCTGTTCCGCCAGCAATGCCCCACAGCGACCAATGCCGGTCTGCACTTCGTCGAGAATCAGCAGGATGCCCAGTTCCCGGCAGAGCTTTTCCACGCCTTGCAGATACTCGCGTGTAGCCGGGATCACCCCCGCCTCGCCCTGTACCGGTTCGAGCATGATCGCCACGGTGCGCGAATCGACCTCGGCATGCAGCGCCGCCAGGTCGTTGAACGGCACCTTGCTGAACCCCGGCAGGCCCGGCTCGCAACGGTTGCACGGCAGCGGGTCGGAGGCCGACAGCGCGCCCAGGCTGCGGCCATGGCAGGCCTGGCTGGCAGTGATGATGTGGTAGGCGCCGTTGCGGTGCAGCTGGCCCCACTTGCGCGCCAGCTTGATCGCCCCTTCACAGGCCTCGGCACCGCTGTTGAGTAGATAGGCCTGGTCGCTGCCGGTGCTCTGGCACAGGCGGTTGACCAGCGCCAGCAGGCCACGGCTGTGGTAACCCGCCCCTGGGTTGATCAGCGCCTGGGCCTGGTTGCCCAGCGCCTTGACCAGCGCCGTCGGGCTGTGCCCGAGGCTGTTGACCGCGCCGCCTTGGGTGAAGTCCAGGTAGGCATGCCCTTCGTTGTCCCACAGCCAGGAGCCCTGACCACGCACGAACACTTGCGCCGCACGCTCGGTACTCGGCATCAGGCGCTCGCGGGACAACTGCGGCGCATCCGCCACGATCACCGGCGCACGCTTGGGCTCGGCAACCGCGGCAGGGGCCGAACGGCGCAGGTTGAACAGGTTCATCGGGGCTCCAACCAATCACGGTAAAGGGCGGCCAGGGTCCGGTCTTGCTGCCGGCACAGAATAATTTTGCCTTGCCTATCAAAAGTGTTTTTCAACTGCGGTAACAATGAGCTGCTGGATCGCTGTAACCCGTTGGAATACGGCGATAGACTAGGCTTCGGCAGCGTTTGCGGCCATTTCGTTTTCCCAGCTTTTTCGATAAGTGTTACTTATGGATTTTCGCCAACTGCGTTATTTCGTCGCGGTGTATGAAGAAGGCCATGTCGGCCGCGCCGCCGAACGCCTGTCGCTGTCGCAACCGGCACTGTCACAGCAGATTCGCCAGCTTGAGCACAGCCTCGACCTGAGCCTGTTCGAGCGCAGCAACAAGCGCCTGCTGCCGACCCTGGCTGCGCACACCCTGTACAACCATGCCGTGCCGCTGCTGGATGGCCTGCAACGGGCCCATGAAGCCATGCGCAACTTCAAGGGCCAGTCGCTGCGCACGCTGGCCATCGGCGTGCTGCAGACCGTGCGGCCAAGCCTGGTGCCGCAGTTGCTGGAGCGTGTGCGCAAGGCCCAGCCGCACCTGGTGGTGCAGATCTACGAACTGTCGGGGCTGGAGATCGAACGGCGGCTGCTCAATGGCAACCTGGACATCGGCATCAGCTACCTGCCACCGCGCCAGCCTGGGCTACACGGCTCGCTGCTGTACGAAGACGAGTTGCAGGTGGTGATCCCGGCCACCCACCCTCTGAAGGACTTCAAGAAAGTCTCCATCAAGCAGGCCGCCGAATTACCGATGCTGATGCTCGGTGAGGAATTCCAGATCCGCCAGATCTGGAAGGAACAGCTCGCTGCCCAGGGCCGCAGGCCACAGGTACAAGCAGAGATGAACAACATGGCGGGGATTCTCGACAGCCTGGCGCACACGGCGCTGGCGACCATACTGCCGGGGCGGGCCAAGGATGCCGCAGAGGATGACCAGGGGTTGCTGTGGAAGCCGCTGAGTGAGCCGCGCGTGCCGCTCAAGGTTGGCCTGGTGTTCCGTGATGCCCAACGCCAGCAGGCGTCGGTGGAGCTGCTGCGCACGTTGCTGGAGGAAGAGACCGATTCGCGGCAACTGGGCGCCCCGCCGCTGGATGTGCTTGGCTGAAAAACACCCAGACGAAGAAAACCCCGCCGAAGCGGGGTTCTCTAGACTGTTTCCCTGTGACATCCCTATCGCCCCGCCATCCTGGCAGGTAATCCTTCGTTGTCCCTGTTCTGTCCTTTGCGCTTCCTGCGCAACGTCCATGTGGAAAGATTAACCGTGGATCCAATCTGATGCCAGTGGCGAAAAGTCACCGCGTAATGTAGGAAAAGGCTTACAAGAAGTAGTCATTCCCAGATAGATCGGCTTGGGCCCATTCGCGGGTAAACCCGCTCCCACAGGTATTGCGCCGCCCTCATAGCGGTGATATCCCTGTGGGAGCGGGTTTACCCGCGAAGAGCCTTACGCGATCGTTCAGAACTGCTCGGCATCCAGCAGGTACAACGACTCGCTGCCCGCCTTCACCGAGGCCACCAGCGAATTCACCCGCGGCAGCAACCGGGCGAAGTAGAACCGTGCGGTGCCCAGCTTGGCCGAATAGAACGCCTCGTCGCCTTCAGCCGCCTGGGCTGCACGCGCCATCAATGCCCACATGTAGGCATAGGCCACATAGCCAAAGGCATGCAGGTACTCGACCGACGCGGCACCGATTTCATTCGGGTTACCCTTGGCCTGCTCCAGCACCCACTCGGTCAGCCCATCGAGCTGATCGAGACAGGCGCCAAGCGGCTTGGCAAACTCCTCCAGCTCGCTGCCCGCGCTGGCAATGAACTGGCGAATCTCGGCAGAGAACAGTTTGTAGTACGCCCCACCACTGGCCACCACCTTGCGCCCCATGAGATCCAGCGCCTGGATGCCATTGGTGCCTTCGTAGATCTGGGTGATACGCACATCGCGCACCAGTTGCTCCTGGCCCCACTCGCGAATGTAGCCATGACCACCGAATACCTGCTGGCCATGCACCGTGCACTCGAGGCCAAGGTCGGTGAGGAACGCCTTGGCCACCGGGGTCAGCAGCGCCACCAGCTCTTCGCTGCGTTTGCGCGTAGCCGGGTCTTCGCTGTACTTGGCGCTGTCGAGTTGCATCGCCACGTAGGTGGAGAAGGCACGACCGCCCTCGATCAGCGCCTTCATGGTCAGCAGCATGCGCCGAACATCAGGGTGAACGATGATCGGGTCAGCGGCCTTGTCCTTGGCCTGCGGCCCAGTCGGCGCGCGGCTCTGCAGGCGATCACGGGCGTATTCCACAGCGTTCTGGTAGGAACGCTCGGCCGACGCCAGGCCCTGGATACCTACGCCCAGGCGTTCGTAGTTCATCATGGTGAACATGGCCGCCAGGCCCTTGTTCGGCTCGCCGACGATGTAGCCGACCGCCTCGTCGAAGTTCATCACGCAGGTAGCCGAAGCCTGGATGCCCATCTTGTGTTCGATCGAGCCGCAGGTGGCCGGGTTGCGCGCACCGAGGCTGCCGTCGGCATTGACCAGGAATTTCGGCACCAGGAACAGCGAGATGCCCTTGGGGCCCGCCGGCGCGTCCGGCAGCTTGGCCAGCACCAGGTGGATGATGTTCTCGGTCAGGTCATGCTCGCCGCCGGTAATGAAGATCTTGGTGCCGCTGATCTTGTAGCTGCCATCGGCCTGGGGCTCGGCCTTGGTGCGGATGATGCCCAGGTCGGTACCGGCATGCGGCTCGGTCAGGCACATGGAGCCGGCCCAGACACCGGCGTACATGTTCGGCAGGTACGTTTCTTTCAGCGCATCGCTGGCATGGGCGTTGATCGACAGGCAGGCGCCAGCGGTCAGCATCGGGTACAGGCCGAAGGCCAGGCTCGAAGCATTGACCATTTCCTCGACCTGGGCCGAGACCGCCTTGGGCATGCCCATGCCACCGAACTGCGGGTCACCGCCCACGCCCACCCAACCGCCCTCGGCGTAGGTGTTGTAGGCCTCGATGAAGCCGGCGGGTGTACGCACGGCACCGTTGTCCCAGTGGCAGCCTTCTTCATCGGCGGCACGACTGAGCGGGGCGATGCTCTTGCTGGTGACCTTGCCGGCTTCTTCCAGCACAGCCATGGCGGTGTCCGCGTCGACCGCCTCGGCCAGTTCGGGCAGTTGCGACCACAACTCGGCCACGTTGAAGACTTCATTCAATACGAAGCGCATGTCGCGCAGGGGCGCTTTATAGTCAGCCATGACAACCTCTCGCTGGTCGGGTCGGGGCGGTCACACGGACCGCGGCACGGGGTTCGTAAATAAAAGCAACCTGGGGTTGAATCCAGTGTAACCGAACAACTTTTGCGAGACATAGGGTCATCATGCGACCATGCAGTCTATTTTGGTCACGCCATCCGCACGGCCCCGCGCTGGGATTGTTGACCATAGACCATGACACAGTTGCGCCCGGCCCCCTTGGCGCTGTAAAGCGCCTGGTCGGCGGACTTGAGCACTTCTTCCGGGTTGCGATGGTCGACCAGCCGCTCGGCCACGCCGATGCTGATGGTCACCGAGACCGTGCCGCCAGCGCTGCCACTGCGGCGCTGACGCCCGGTCGAATCGTCCTGCGGGCGGCTGTTCTGGTCACGCAGGTGCATGGTGTAGTTGGCGATCATCTCGCGCACCGCCTCCACGTGCGGCACGCACTCTTCGGCGGTCTTGCCGGCGAACACCAGGGCGAATTCCTCGCCTCCGTAGCGATAGGCGCGGCCACCGCCGGTGACCTTGGACAAGCGGCTGGCGACCAGGCGCAGCACCTGGTCACCGACATCGTGGCCGTGGGTGTCGTTGAATTTCTTGAAGTGGTCGACGTCGGTCATGGCGATCACGTAGTTGCGACCCAGGCGCTGCATGCGCTCGTTCAACGCGCGGCGCCCAGGCAACCCGGTAAGTTCGTCACGGAAGGCCATCTGGTAGGCCTCGTGCGATACCGCAGCGGCAATCATCAGCATCACCTGGCTGCACATGATGTTCAGGGTGAAGGGCAGGATGAAGGTCTTGGGCAGCATCCAGAAGATACCGATCAGGCCAATCAGCTGCGCCGCATGCAAAGGCCGCGGCTCGCGCAGGTACTGCACCACCAGCAGGGCGAAAACCACCAGGAATACCGGGTAGACCATCTGGATTAGGCTCATCCACTGGCCATGCAGCGACGGCCAGCGGATCTCCGCCAGCCAGCTCAGCAGCGCTTGCGGGAAACTTTGCTCGAGTGCCACCGCCACGCTGCCGACGGCGAACAGCACAGCGAAGCGGGCCAGCAGGTCCTGGGCCAGGTGAGTGCGCTCCTGCCATGCACCGAACAAGCCGTACAGGGCCGGCAGCAACAGGCACACCAGGTGGAAGATCACCGCTGCATCCTCGCGCACGCGGCCATTGTCGCGGTAGTAGTCGGTCTGCGTGTCGAGCAGGAAATAGGCGATGTACACCGTGACCATCAGGAACAGCTCACGCTGGCGGCGATACACGGCGCAGTAGGCGCCGCCCAGCAGCAGGACCAGGGTGGGAAGGACGTTGAACAGTGAGGTGAAGAAGACGCTGAGGTCTCTTACATAAGCCGCCGCAAGCCCAGCCAGCAACAGAAACAGCGAAGGCAGGAAATGGCTCGCGCGAACAGCGTTTAGACGAAACAAGGGCAATCTCCGACCCGGCAGATCAATAATAGCATTGTGCCTTTACTTCATCGGCAGCACACGTGAATAGATGAGTACACCGGTGGGTTAACGGCAGCGTGGGCCGAGGGCTTGAGTTTTTCTTGTAACTGGACTGTAAGCTGGCGCGGCCCCTGTGGGAGCCGCGCTTGCCGGCGATGGGCCGCGAAGCGGCCCCGGCAATTCATGCAACAACTTTGAAATCGTGGGGCCGCTTTGCGGCCCTTCGCCGGCAAGCGCGGCTCCCACAAGTACAGCGCACGCCTAGAGAGCGTTACAAGTCGTTGTTGAATGGCAGCAGTGGACCCTGCGCGGTGGAGCGACCTGAAGCACCGACGGCATTGAGCTGGAAGTCGGCGTCCTGGGCTTGCCGAGACGTGATCTGCGCGCTGGCCGGTTTTTGTCCGACCGAGTTTTCATCGCCCTTCTCACCCTGTGGCAGCACCAGTGAAGGGTGATCGAACGGCGCCCGTTCCCAGGCGACGCGCGGGTCGGTCAAGCCAACTTCCATGAACTTCACCAGTGCATCCACTTCATCCGGGGTCAGGTTCAGCGCGGTCATGTCCGGATCGAGGTTGGAGCCGTTGTGCTGATTGACGGCAGGGTGCTCGAAGCCACTGGTGTTGCTGGCGTCTTCACCACGCCGGTCGCCGCCGCGGTTGTAGAACTCCATCACCTGTTGCAGCGTTGCCCGGCTGCCATTGTGGAAGTACGGCCCGGTCAAGGCGATGTTGCGCAGGGTCGGGGTCTTGAAGGCGCCATCGACCGAGTCACGGAAACCGACATTGGGCTTGAGTGTCGGATCGCAAGGGATCGCTGCGCTCAGCGGCACCTCGAAGGTGCACACATCGACATCCAGTGGGTCAGGAATATTCCCGCCTTGCAGTTGGGTGTTGTACTGCCGGGTGAAGGACAGAGGGTTGCCCCAGGCGTCCGAGCCGCCCAGCGCCAGGTCCTCGGAGGTCGGACGGACACCAGTGTTGTAGAAGCCGTTGTCATAGAGCGTGGTCAGGCCGTCCGCCATGACCATGCGCTCGATGCGCTCACGCGGCTGGAACAGCAGGCGGCTGCCGGCGTTGGTCAACTCCGCGCCACCGTGGCAGGCAACGCACTTGCCCTTGCCCAGGAACAGATTCATGCCTTGCACCTGCTGAGCATTCATGGCGGTGTGATCGCCCTGCAGATAGGCATCCAGTGGCGCCTGGTCGGAGATCAGCGTGGACTCGTACATCTGGATCGCCAGCCCGAAGAACAGCGGGAAGTTCGCCTCCATCTGGGTGTAGGGCTCACCGCCCAGCAAGACCTGTTGCGTGGCATTCCACAGGCGCGGCTGGAAGGCATTCTTGATCAGCTCGCGATAGGTCGGCCGGCGGGCACTGGAGACAGGCCCAAGTACCGAGTCGGTGGGCGCGATCTTCTGCCCCTTGAGCATCATGGTGTCGAGCATGCGCCGGCCAATGTCGGCGAAGGTACGCCCGCCACACGACATTTCCACCGCGCTGCCGGGTGGGCCGACGGCTTGCGAGGCGGCGGAGGCATCCTTGAGGGCCAGGCGCACCTTGACCGCCACACCACTGGCATCCTTGGTCACGAAGATCCCCGCGTCAGGGTCGCGGTTACCGAACGGCGAGAAGCCGTTGAACACATTGTTGGCCCGACCATCCCAGAAGTTGCGCACGTTGAAGGCCGCGTTGATCACCGACGGTGCATTGCGCCCGGTACTGCGGCGCACGTTGATGCCGCCCACCTGGAAAATGCCGTCCGGTTGCTGGGTGCATTTGTCGAAGCGCGATTGACGGGGTTTGACGAAGTTGGCGTCGAACACCCCTTGCGAACCGATCACGTCATCGCTCGAATAGACAATTGCCGAGTTGCGATCCAGGGGGTTGGCCAGCACGTGGGTCGGGAAGTCGCCTTTTTTCAACGTGTAGTTCGGGCCGCCCTTGCCACCGGAGCGCGTGGTGTAGCTCGGCACGTCGCCGGGAATATCAGCGGCCGTGAACGGTTTGTTGAAGATCGACGCGACGTTGGCGTTGGTATTGGCCTGGCCGGGGTTGATCTGGTTGGTGACCCGGTGATCGACACCGGCGTGGTAATGGCAGGAAGCGCAGGCGGTGGCGCCGTCACTGCCAACGGCCATGTCCCAGAACAGGGCCTTGCCCAACAGCACCACCGCTCCGCGATTGATCACATAGTCGGACATCAGGTCGACCTTGCGGCCACCCTCGGTACCGGAAGGGTCCGGCGGCGTCATGCCACGCAGTGATTGCAGGCTGGGCACGTCCGGCACGACCGGAGCGGTTCCGGCCGGGTCCGCAGCCCGGGCACTGGTAAAAGAAAGGCCGGCGGCGAACGTCATCGCTATCGCACAGGCCAGGCGGGGGATTCGCACATTACTCAGATAGTCGACCATGATGGACTTCCCGACGGCGCAGATTTATCAGGCTGATCGTTCACGCAACAAGTGCGCTTAATGCCAACATAGCTGTAACAAAGTATTTCAGCTTGAAACATTCAAAGATTTTTTATACCGGTTTATTTAGGCATTCATACCGATAAATACTTAACCCAAAACTTCCTCAGTTCTGGTGAAAGCGCGCCCCACTAGTGGGTGGCATCCCCCAAAGTTACTTTACGAAACATTCACAAAACCCACGCAAGCCATAGCCCATGGGCTAGCCGAGCCGTGAATGCGAACAGGCAAACCTGGCAATGTATTTGCTACCTCATACTGAACGGGCAACCAATAGTTGGAGAAGCCTGAAATAAAAACCAACGAATCCCTAAAAAAAATGAAAGCTGCGCGCGCACGAAAGTTGTGCTGCGTCAGCTATGCCTAATTAAAAATATCGGAGCAAGCAGGCTAAATAAACTTAGAGCCCCCCCAAAAAAAAGCCGCTCACGAGGAGCGGCGTTTTTTCAGTGGCTCACTAAGGCTTAATAACCCAGAGAGAAGTCTTCTTCCTTCATGTCCATCAGGTTGTTGGCGCCCGACAGCATGGTGGCCACGTGCGTGCGGGTACGCGGCAGGATGCGCTGGAAGTAGAAGCGCGCAGTCTGCAGCTTGGCGGTGTAGAAGGCTTCTTCGCTGGTGCCGGCAGCCAGTTTTTCCGCAGCCAGGCGGGCAATGTCAGCCCAGAAGTAGGCCAGGCACGCGTAACCGGAGTACATCAGGTAATCCACCGAAGCAGCGCCGACTTCCTCGCGGTCCTTCATCGCGGCCATGCCCACTTTCATGGTCAGCTCGCCCCACTCCTTGTTCAGCGCAGCCAATGGCGCGACGAACTCCTTGACCGCTTCGTTGCCTTCCTGCGCCTGGCAGAACTTGTGCACGATCTTGGTGAAGCCCTTGAGCGCTTCGCCCTGGGTCATCAGTACCTTGCGGCCGAGCAGGTCGAGTGCCTGGATGCCGGTGGTGCCTTCGTACAGCATGGAGATACGGCTGTCGCGCACGTTCTGCTCCATGCCCCACTCGGCGATGAAACCGTGGCCGCCGTAGATCTGCACACCGTGGTTGGCGGCTTCGAAGCCGACTTCGGTCATGAATGCCTTGGCGATCGGAGTCAGGAAGGCCAGCAGGGCGTCGGCCTTCTTGCGCTCTTCCTCATCCTGGCTGTACTTGACGATGTCCACCTGCTTGGCAGTGAAGTAGACCATCGCGCGGTTGCCTTCGGCGAAGGCCTTCATGGTCAGCAGCATGCGACGCACGTCCGGGTGGACGATGATCGGGTCAGCCGCTTTGTCCGGTGCTTTCGGGCCGGTCAGGGAACGCATCTGCAGGCGCTCGCGGGCGTACTTCAGGCCGCCCTGGAACGCCACTTCGGCGTGGGCCAGGCCTTGCAGCGCGGTACCCAGGCGTGCGGTGTTCATGAAGGTGAACATGCAGTTCAGGCCTTTGTTGGCCGGGCCGATCAGGTAACCGGTGGCACCGTCGAAGTTCATCACGCAGGTGGCGTTGCCGTGGATGCCCATCTTGTGCTCGATCGAGCCACAGCTCACGCCGTTGCGCTCACCCACGCCGCCTTCTGCATTTGGCAGGAACTTCGGCACGATGAACAGCGAGATACCTTTGGTGCCCGCCGGAGCGTCCGGCAGACGGGCCAGCACGATGTGGACGATGTTGTCGGCCATGTCGTGTTCGCCGGCCGAGATGAAGATCTTGGTGCCGGAGACCTTGTAGCTACCGTCGGCCTGTGGTTCGGCCTTGGTGCGCAGCATGCCCAGGTCGGTGCCGCAATGTGGCTCGGTCAGGCACATGGTGCCAGTCCACTCGCCGGACACCAGCTTGGTCAGGTAGGTGTGTTGCTGCTCGGCAGTACCGTGTGCGGAGATGGTGTTCATCGCGCCATGGGACAGGCCCGGGTACATGCCCCACGACCAGTTCGAACCACCGACCATTTCGCTCAGGGCCAGGCCCAGCGACTCAGGCAGGCCCTGGCCACCGTGCTCGACGTCATGCGCCAGGCTCGGCCAGCCGCCTTCCACGAACTGCTGGTAGGCCTCCTTGAAACCGGTCGGGGTCTTCACCCCCGACTCGCTCCAGGTGCAGCCTTCCTGGTCACCGACACGGTTCAGCGGCGACAGCACCTGCTCACAGAACTTCGCGCCTTCTTCCAGGATCGCGTCGACCATGTCAGGGGTGGCGTCCTGGCAACCCGGCAGGCTCTGATAGTGCGCCTCGTAGCCGAGCAGCTCGTCGCGGACGAAACGAATATCACGCAAGGGGGCTTTGTAATCAGGCATTGCGATGAACCTCTGTGATGAGTTCGGTAGGGGACCGCTGATACCGACCAGCTCTTGTCGGCTTTCGATCAAACAGTTGTTTGAAACTTACGTTTAGGACCGCCTGATGTCAAGAAGGGACTATAGTGCCATTTGCGCCGCGAAAGATGGCGTTTATGCCATTGCATGAAATCGCAGGCAAAACGAGTGTGGGAGCGGGTTTACCCGCGAAAGGGCCAGCACAGACAAGAGAGGTGTCTGCGCGGACGCATTCGCGGGTAAACCCGCTCCCACAGGGATCGCCGAGGGGGCAAGAATCAGGCGTAGGTGTCGATGAACCGCCCGAGCATTTCGTCGGACGCCTTGGCTACCTTTGCACCGAGTTCGACCTCGGTCTTGCCCAGGGCCAATTGCACGGTGCTGGTTGCCAGGTCCATCTGCTGGCTGCGATCGACCCCACGCAGGCGCTCGGCCTGGAAGTCGCTGGACTGGCTGGTGGCGGCGCGCTCGACCGAGGCGTTGGCGATCTGGCCAGCGGCCTGATCGACACGGTTCTGGCCGTTGTAGATGGCGTTGAGGCCCGCGTAGTACGCGGTGCTGCCGGTGATTTCCATGTCAGAACTCCAATGACGCTGGATATGAACAGGGCCAATTAAAGCAGGCCCGGCACGAAAAGGCCCGTTTAAATCCCTAATGGCCCCGTGCTACCTGATAGGCCACGGGCATACCTGCAAAGGCTCAATCCAGCAGGTCGAGCTGCAGGTGCTCCGCCACTGCATCCGCGGTAGCCAGCTTGAGCTTCGGCACCCGCCCCAGGCAAGGCGCTGGCAAGCGCTCTGCCAGGCTGGCCAGGTTTTCTTCCAGGCGCGAAGTCCGCGGTTCGATGATATTCGCCACCCAGCCGGCCAGCTGCAGCCCGTCCCGGGCAATCGCCTCGGCACTGAGCAAGGCATGGTTGATGCAGCCCAGGCGCACCCCGACCACCAGGATCACCGGCAGCTTGAGGGCGATAGCCAGGTCCGACAGGTTGGCGTGGTTGGACAGTGGCACTCGCCAACCACCCGCACCTTCGACCAGGGTGAAGTCTGCCCCCTGGTCCAGCACATGGCGCATGGCCTTGGCCAACACGGCAACTTCCAGCGCAACGCCCGCCTCCCGGGCCGCCACGTGCGGCGCAATGGCCGGTTCGAAGGCAAACGGGTTGACCTCTTCGTAAGCGAGTTTGACCGAGCTTTCGTCGATCAGCGCCTGGGCATCGCTGTTGCGCAGGCCCTTGGGCGTCAGGGTGCAACCCGAAGCCACCGGCTTCGCGCCAAGGGTACTCAGCCCTTGCAAGCGCGCCGCATGCAGCAGCCCGGCGGCGATGGTGGTCTTGCCGACATCAGTGTCGGTACCGGCGATGAAATAGGCCTGGCTCATCTCGCTCCTCTCATGCCTGTGGCTTGCGCAACACACCATAGACCACCTGATAGGTGGCAGGCAGCCCCTGGGGCTGGCGAAACGCTTCGTAGGCCTGCAACAAGCCTTGCATGCGTGCCCGACCGGTCAGGCCAGAGGGCCGCCCGGGGTTGAGGTTGTGGGCACCCAGGGCCTTGAGTTCATGGGTCAGGCTACGCACATCGGGGTAGTGCAGCACATGGGGCTGGCGCTGCAGGCTGAGCTGTTCGAGCCCACTGGCAGCACACAGGCGCTGGTAGTCTTCGAACCTGCGGAAGCGATTGACATGCACCATGCCATCCACCGCCTGCCAGCTGGCGCGCAACTCATCGAGGGTACCGACGCACAGGCTGCTGAAGGCCAGCACGCCACCCGGGCGCAGTACGCGCCGGGCTTCGGACAGCACACTGGCGAACTGACCACACCACTGCACCGCCAGGCTGGTGAACACCAGGTCGACACAGGCATCGCCCAGCGGCAGACGCTCGGCATCACCGGCCACATGGTAGTGCGCCCCGCCGCGCTCGCCACGGGCATGGCGCAACATGCCTTCGGCAATATCCACGGCCACACCGGTAGCCTGTTCGAAGCGTTCGCCGAGTACCCGGCTGAAATGCCCGGTGCCACTGCCAAGGTCCAGCCAGCGTGTCGGCGCCAGGTCATCCGGCAACTGCTCCAGCAAGCTCACGCCTACTGCGCGCTGCAGTGCCGCGACGCTGTCGTAGCTGGCCGCCGCACGGGAGAACGAGGCGGCTACCTGGCGCTTGTCCGGCAACGCGCCGGGCAGGGTTGGACGGGAAAGGTCAGTCATCGCCACTCTCATGCAGGAAACTCTTGATGCCCGCCGCCAGCTCCTGCGGATATTCCAGCAGGAAGGCGTGGGAACTGTCTTCGACCAGGCCGACTTCCACATCGGGCAGCAGCTCGCTCAGCGCCTTGGCCGCCTCCGCCGGCACCAGCGCATCGCTGCCGGCGAACAGGTGCAACTGCGGGCCGCCATAGGCCTGCAGGGCCTCACGGGTATCGAGCCGCGCCAGCACTTCAAGGCCGCTGGCCAGGTACAGCGGATCGGTGTCGGGCACACCGACACCCAGCTGACGCAGCAACGTGCGCGGTTGCAGGGCGCCATCGCTACACAGTGTGCGGAAACGCTTGAGGGTCACCGAGGTGTGGCTGCGGCAACCGTCAAGGAAGGTGCCGAAGGTGTCGTTAGCCATGCCGTGTGGCCAGTCGGCGCGGGCCACGAAACTGGGGTTGCTGGCCAGGGTCAGCAAGCCGCAGCAATGATCGCCGCGCTTGCGCGCCAGCTCGCTGGCGAGCATGCCGCCAAACGACCAGCCGCCCAGCCAGGTATCGCTGGGCAATTTGCGGTCAAGGTAGTCCACCCAGGCCTGCACATCGGCATCGGCCAGTTCCGGCAGCGGCGCCAGTTCGACCTGCAGGCGCGCATCCTGGGCCCGCAGGCTGGCGGCGAGGGGCTCGAGGGCGGCGGTCCCCAACCCCCAGCCAGGAAGAAGAATCAAACGGTTACGCATCGGCGGCCTCCAGCTGTGGATAACACTCGGCCAATGCATTCAACAATAGCTGCACCTGCGCCTCGCTGTGCGCCGCGCTCAGGGTGACCCGCAGGCGGGCACTGCCGGCAGGCACGGTGGGCGGGCGGATGGCGGTCACCAGCAGGCCACGGTCGCGCAGCATGCGTGACAGCTTGAGGGCCTGGGCACTGTCGCCGATCAGGATCGGCTGGATCGGCGTCGGGCTGTCCATCAGCTGCAAGCCGATTTGCTCGGCCCCCTCACGGAACTGGCGAACCAGCGCGGCCAGGTGCTCGCGGCGCCAGGTTTCGCGGCGCAGCAGCTCCAGGCTCTTGAGCGTGGCGCAGGCCAGCGCCGGGGGCTGGCTGGTGGTGTAGATGTATGGCCGGGCGAACTGCACCAGTGCGTCTATCAGCTCTTCACTGCCGGCGACGAATGCACCGGCGGTGCCACAGGCCTTGCCCAAGGTGCCGATCAGCACCGGCACATCGTCGATACCCAGACCGAAGTGCTCGACGATGCCGCCACCTTGATTGCCCAAGGTGCCCAGACCATGGGCGTCGTCGACCATCAGCCAGGCACCCCGTGCGCGGGCGACGCTGGCCAGCGCGGGCAGATCGGCGAGGTCGCCATCCATGCTGAACACGCCGTCAGTCACCACCAGCGTGTTGCCGGTGGCCTTGCCCAGGCGATTGGCCAGGCTGGCAGCGTCGTTGTGCAGGTAGCGGCTGAAACGGGCACCGCTGAGCAACCCGCCATCGAGCAGCGACGCGTGGTTGAGGCGGTCCTGCAACACGGTGTCGCCCTGCCCCACCAGTGCGGTGATGGCGCCAAGGTTGGCCATGTAGCCTGTGGAAAACAGCAGCGCGCGCGGGCGGCCGGTCAGTTCGGCCAGTGCCTCTTCGACGGCATGATGCGGCGCGCTGTGGCCGATCACCAGGTGCGAGGCACCGCCACCGACCCCCCAGCGTTCGGCGCCAGCCTGCCAGGCGGCGATCACTTCAGGGTGGTTGGCCAGCCCCAGGTAGTCGTTGCTGCAGAAGGCCAGCAAGCGCTGGCCATCGACCACTACCTCAGGCCCCTGCGGGCTTTCCAGCAATGGCCGCTGCCGATACAGGTCTGCGGCTCGCCGTTCGGCCAGGCGCGCCGCCAGGTCGAAGGCCATCTCAGGCCGACGCGGCGTCGTAGAACAGCTCGCTGCTGCGTTGCTCGACCAGGGCCTGCTCGATGGCCGCCTGATGCACTTCGTCGGCATGCTCTTCGCGCACTTCAGGCTTGATGCCCAAGCGGGCGAACAGCTGCATGTCCTTGTCGGCCTGCGGGTTGGCGGTGGTCAGCAGTTTCTCGCCGTAGAAGATCGAGTTGGCGCCGGCCATGAAGGCCAATGCCTGCATCTGCTCGTTCATCTGCTCGCGGCCGGCGGACAGGCGTACGTGCGACTTGGGCATGAGGATACGGGCGACCGCCAGCATGCGGATGAAGTCGAACGGGTCGACGTCTTCTTCCTCGGCCAACGGGGTGCCGGCAACCTTGACCAGCATGTTGATCGGTACCGACTCCGGGTGCTCGGGCAGGTTGGCCAGCTGGATCAACAGGCCAGCGCGGTCGTCCAGCGACTCGCCCATGCCAAGGATACCGCCGGAGCAGATCTTCATCCCGGCATCACGCACGTAGGCCAGGGTCTGCAGGCGCTCGCTGTAGGTACGGGTGGTGATGATGCTGCCGTAGAACTCCGGCGAGGTGTCGAGGTTGTGGTTGTAGTAGTCCAGGCCAGCCTGGGCCAGGGCCACGGTCTGCTCCTGGTCGAGCTTGCCGAGGGTCATGCAGGTTTCCAGGCCCATGGCCTTCACACCTTTGACCATCTCCAGCACGTAGGGCATGTCCTTGGCCGAAGGGTGCTTCCAGGCCGCACCCATGCAAAAGCGGGTGGAGCCGATGGCTTTGGCGCGCGCGGCCTCTTCCAGCACCTTCTGCACTTCCATCAGTTTCTGTTTTTCCAGCCCGGTGTTGTAGTGACCGGACTGCGGACAATATTTGCAATCTTCGGGGCAGGCGCCGGTCTTGATCGACAGCAGCGTCGAAACCTGTACGCGGTTTGGGTCGAAGTGCGCGCGGTGCACAGTCTGCGCCTGGAACAGCAGGTCATTGAAAGGCTGCTGGAACAGTGCCTTGACCTCAGGCAGGGACCAGTCGTGACGTGTTGTTGCAGTTGTGCTGGCGCTCATCGGCGTTTCCTTGTTTAGGCTGTTACTGGCGCCGAGGCAGAACTGCCCGCCAGCGCATCACGGATAGCTCGCATAGTCATGGAAGGCCTATGAACTGTCAACCTTGGTTAAAAGCACTGGTTTACAAGTGTATAAATATTAACCACGCCTGTTTGCTATGCAGCGACGCCGCCGAACAACGCTACCCGTTGTGTGCCGCCTGCGAGCAGGAACTGCCCTGGCTCGATGAGTATTGCCTGCGCTGCGCGCTGCCTTTGCCGATGGCCGGCCTGATCTGCGCCCAGTGCAGCCGCCGCCCGCCAGCGTTCGATCAGGTGATTGCGCCTTGGCACTATGGGTTTCCGCTGGACACGCTGATCAGTCGCTTCAAGCACAATAGCCAATGGCCGTTGGGTCGGCTGATGGCCGAAATGCTGTGCCTGAACCTGCGCCACCGCTTTCAGGAAGGCCTGCCCACACCAGACCTGCTGTTGCCTGTACCGCTGGCGCGGCGTCGACTGCGCCAGCGGGGCTTCAACCAGGCCGGCATGCTCGGGCGCTGGTTGTCGAAAGCACTGGCTATCGAATGCGATGAGCGGTTGTTGCTGCGAACACGCGAAACACCGGCCCAACAACGCCTGGATGCCCGGGGACGCCAGCGCAATCTGCGCCAGGCGTTCGCGCTTGCCAGCGAGGCATCGCTCAAGGGCAGGCACGTCGCCGTGATCGATGACGTGCTGACCACCGGGGCCACCGCGCAGGCTATCGCGCAATTGCTGCGTCACGCCGGTGCACGCAGGATCGATGTGTATTGCCTGGCACGCACGGCAAAACCGGGGCAAGCTTGACGAGTCAGTTTCAGATAGGCGCCACCATGTCCCTGCCCGCTCTCCTCACCCAGCACATCGCCCGTCGCCCGCAGCGTATCGCCCTGCTCCAGCACATTGCCGAACAGGGTTCGATCACCCGCGCGGCCAAGGCTGCCGGCATCAGCTACAAGGCGGCCTGGGATGCAATCGATGAACTCAACAACCTGGCCAGCCAGCCCTTGGTCGAACGCAGCACGGGCGGGCGTGGCGGTGGTGGCGCAAGGCTTTCGGTAGAGGGTGAGCGCGTGCTGCGCCTGTACCAGAAACTGCAGGTACTGCAGGCGCAGATTCTCGAAGCGGCGGAAGAGTCCAGCGACCTCGACCTGCTGGGCCGCCTGATGTTGCGCACCAGTGCGCGCAATCAGTTGCAGGGGCAGGTCAGCGGGCTGCGCCGGGAGGGCCGACATGATCGGGTCAGCCTGGCCTTGGGTGGCGGGCTGGAGATCGACGCATTGATCACCCATGACAGCACGGCGCGACTGGAGCTGACACTGGGGAGCACGGTGATGGCGCTGCTCAAAGCCGGGTGGGTGCAGTTGCTGGCGGCGGATGATGAGGCCGAGGCAGGCAGCAATGTGCTGAACGCCACCGTCGAAGAGGTGCTGGCAGATCCACAGGGCGACAGCGAGGTACGCTTGGCGCTGGGCAACGGGCAGACATTGTGTGCGATTGCCGAGGCGGGTTGGTTGGATGAACGGTCGGTCAAGCAAGCAAGCAAGGTCCGTGTGCAGTTTCATCCTTCCTATGTGCTGCTCGGAGTACCCGTTTAACCTGTGCCGGCCATGGAATGGGTTACCATGCCGACATGTCGCCCATCCCCGGAGCCCCCATGTCCCACCCCTTCGACTCCCTCACCCCAGACCTGGTCCTGGACGCCGTGGAAAGCCTGGGCTTTCTCAGCGATGCCCGGGTCCTGGCGCTGAACAGCTACGAGAACCGCGTCTATCAGGTGGGCATCGAAGATTCGCAACCGGTGATCGCCAAGTTTTATCGCCCTGGCCGCTGGAGCGATGCGGCGATTCTCGAAGAGCACCAGTTCACCGCCGAACTCGCCGATTGCGAAGTGCCCGTGGTCGCGCCGTTGCAACATGGCGGCCAGACCCTGTTCGAACACAAGGGCTTCCGCTTCACCCTGTTCCCGCGCCGTGGCGGCCACGCGCCGGAGCCCGGCAACCTTGATCAACTCTACCGCCTCGGCCAGCTGCTCGGCCGCCTGCATGCCGTGGGGGCCGCGCGGCCGTTCGAACATCGTGAAGCACTGGCTGTGGACAACTTCGGCCACGCCTCGCTGAACACCCTGCTCGACGGTGGCTTCGTCCCCAAGGACCTGCTGCCCGCCTTCGAGTCCGTGGCCCGCCACCTGCTTGAGCGGGTCGAGGATGCCTTCGCCCGCACCCCGCATCAGGTTATCCGCCTGCATGGCGACCTACACCCGGGCAACCTGATGCACCGCGACGAGGTGTATCACGTGGTCGACCTCGATGACTGCCGCATGGGCCCGGCCGTGCAGGACCTGTGGATGATGCTCGCTGGCAGCCGCGAGGAACGCCTGGGGCAACTGGCCGAACTGGTCGACGGCTACAACGAGTTCCACGACTTCGACCCCCGCGAGCTGGCCCTCATCGAGCCGTTGCGCGCCCTGCGCCAGCTGCATTACAGCGCCTGGCTGGCGCGGCGCTGGGACGACCCGGCATTCCCGCCGAGCTTCCCGTGGTTCGGTCAGCCGCGTTACTGGGGTGACCAGATCCTCGCCTTGCGCGAACAACTGGCAGCGCTGGATGAACAACCACTGAAATTGTTCTAGAAGCAAGCGCGCCTCTGTCTACAATAGGCCTCGCTTTACTGAGCAAGGACTCTCCATGCACGCTGCAAACCCGCGCCGCGGGTACCTTCTGGGCCTTGGTGCCTACATCATCTGGGGCTTGTTCCCGCTCTACTTCAAAGCTATCCAGAGCGTTCCGGCGGTGGAGATCATCGTCCACCGGGTGCTCTGGTCGGCGTTGTTCGGTTCACTGTTGCTGCTGGTGTGGAAACACCCCGGCTGGTGGCGCGAGCTGCGTGAAAACCCGCGTCGGCTGGCGATCCTGGCCCTGAGCGGTACGCTGATCGCCGGCAACTGGCTGACCTATGTCTGGGCGGTGAACAACGGGCGCATGCTCGAAGCCAGCCTGGGCTACTACATCAACCCATTGATCAATGTGCTGCTGGGCATGCTGCTGCTTGGCGAGCGCCTGCGCCGCCTGCAGTGGCTGGCTGTGGCCATGGCGGCGATAGGCGTCGCCCAGCAGGTATGGCAGGTGGGCAGCCTGCCGTGGGTGTCGCTGGCACTGGCCCTGAGCTTCGGTTTCTATGGCCTTATCCGCAAACAGGCACCGGTAGCGGCGCTGCCCGGCCTGGTGGTGGAAACCTGGATGCTGGTGCCGCTGGCGTTGGGCTGGATGCTGCTGCATCCGGCGGCGATCAGCGCACAAGCTGACTTCTACAGCAGCAGCGAAGCGCTATGGCTGATCGCGGCGGGGCCGGTGACACTGGTGCCGCTGGTGTGCTTCAACGCGGCAGCACGCCACCTGCCCTACACCACCCTGGGCTTCCTGCAGTACCTGGCGCCGACCCTGGTGCTGCTGCAGGCGGTGCTGCTGTTCGATGAGCACCTGTCGTCGAGCAGCTTGATGGCGTTCCTGTTCATCTGGGCGGGGTTGGCGGTCTATAGCGTCGACGCCTGGCTGAATTTGCGCAAGCGCGCCTGATCAAAAAACGATCAAAACCTTGCAGGCCACGTAGTTCGTGGCCTGCAGCAACATCTCCAAAGGTTATCCACACCCTCGTCCCCGTGCTTTGTGCACAAGCAACTGATTTCTGTACGTTTTTTGCTCAAACCTCGGGAGGGCTTGCCGTACCTGGGCTAGCGAGGTGAACCCCCAGCTTATCCACAGGGCCGTCCCCGTGAAATCGGGATAACCGCTAGGGGCCGCTTCGCGTCCCGGCATTTCCAGATCATTCCTCCGGCCGCAACTTCAACTCCACCATCAAATCGTCCGCCAGGCTTTCCAGCTTCTTCTGCAATTGGTCCAGCGACAACGTCAAAGGCAACGCCAGTAAGGCATCGGCATGGAACAGTGGCTCACTGCTCATCGGCGCCGGCCGCACTTCGGTAGTGAAGCGCTCCAGGTTCACCCCCTGGTCCGCCAGCAAGCGGGTGATATCGCGCACGATGCCTGGGCGGTCGTTACCCACCAGCTCCATGGCAATAGGTTTCCAGGTGCATGACGGTTCTATGCCGCTCTCGGCGATCAGCACGCGAATATCGTACTTCCCCAGCGCCTGCAGCGACTTCACCAGTTCGTCGTAGTTTTCCGCCGGCACCGCCACCCGCAGGATCCCGGCGAACTGCCCGGCCATCCGCGACATGCGGCTCTCCAGCCAGTTGCCGTTATGATCGGCGATGCATTGGGCAATGCGCTCGACCTGCCCGGCTTTGTCCGGAGCAATCACGGTCAATACAAGATGATCCACAGGCCCTTCCTCTGCGTCGGGCCGCCCGAGGCGGCGTAAATACGGGGGATCGACTCAGTATAGGCAAGGCGCGGCAACCTGCCGCAGGGCAGTCCGCACAAACAATCGTGTACTGTTTCAAGATTTATCTGGAACAATCCACCCGTTTTTTGCGAACATACGTTCTCCCAGCGTGACCATACGCGACCAACCGGTCGCATAACGGCGCTTTTAGTCTGATTTTGCCTCGCCTACTGCTTCATGTAGTATCCCGTGGCGCGGACTACAAAACGTCGTTTGGATGTCTGCCAAGGCGCCTGTGAAAATACGCACACTGTCTGCCAGCCTGTCTGGCAGGCCGCACCCAGCCGCGCTCGTGCATCCGACGAGGGCAAGCACTGGAACGTGTTTAGAGAAGCGCTACAGGCTTAATACAGAAGAGCGAAATAGCTGAGCAGAGTGAGGCAAGCAATGACTGGATACGTTCAAGTCGGTGGCCTTCAGGTCGCCAAGGTCCTGTACGACTTCGTCAACAACGAAGCCATGCCAGGGACCGGCATCGTCGCCGAGCAGTTCTGGGCCGGTGCAGAGAAGATCATCAATGACCTCGCTCCAAAGAACAAAGCCCTGCTCGCCAAGCGCGACGAGCTGCAAGCCAAGATCGACGCCTGGCACCAGGCACGCAAAGGCCAGGCACACGACGCCGTAGCCTACAAAGCATTCCTCCAGGAAATCGGCTACCTGCTGCCACAAGCCGACGATTTCCAGGCCACCACCCAGAACGTGGACGAAGAAATCGCCCACATGGCCGGCCCGCAACTGGTCGTCCCGGTGATGAACGCCCGCTTTGCCCTGAACGCCGCCAACGCCCGCTGGGGTTCGCTGTACGACGCACTGTACGGCACCGACGCCATCAGCGATGAAGGCGGCGCCGAGAAAGGCCAGGGTTACAACAAGCGCCGTGGCGACAAGGTCATCGCCTTCGCCCGCGCCTTCCTCGACGAAGCCGCACCACTGGCAGCCGGCTCCCACGTCGACTCCACCGGCTACCGCATCGAAGGCGGCAAGCTGGTCGTCGCCCTGAAAGGCGGCAGCAACAGCGGCCTGCGTGATGACGCCCAGCTGATCGGCTTCCATGGCGACGCCAAGGCGCCGACCGCCGTACTGCTCAAGCACAACGGCCTGCACTTCGAAATCCAGGTCGACGCCAGCACCCCGGTCGGCAGCACCGATGCCGCCGGTGTCAAAGACATCCTGATGGAATCGGCACTGACCACCATCATGGACTGCGAGGACTCGGTCGCCGCGGTCGATGCCGATGACAAAGTCATCGTCTACCGCAACTGGCTGGGCCTGATGAAAGGCGACCTGGCCGAAAGCGTGAGCAAAGGCGGCAAGACCTTCACCCGCACCATGAACCCGGACCGCGAATACGCCGCGCCCAACGGCGGCAGCGTAACCCTGCACGGCCGTTCGCTGCTGTTCGTGCGCAACGTGGGTCACCTGATGACCAACCCGGCGATTCTCGATGGCCAGGGCAATGAAATCCCTGAGGGCATCCAGGACGGCCTGTTCACCAACCTGATCGCCCTGCACAACCTCAACGGCAACACCAGCCGCAAGAACACCCGCAGCGGCAGCGTGTACATCGTCAAGCCGAAGATGCACGGCCCGGAAGAAGTCGCCTTCGCCGCCGAGATCTTCAGCCGCGTCGAAGACCTGCTGGGCATGCCGCGCAACACCGTCAAGGTCGGCATCATGGACGAGGAGCGGCGTACCACGGTCAACCTGAAGTCCTGCATCAAGGCGGCCGCCGAACGCGTGGTGTTCATCAACACCGGCTTCCTCGACCGCACCGGTGACGAAATCCACACTTCGATGGAAGCCGGCGCCGTGGTGCGCAAGGGCGCCATGAAGAACGAAAAGTGGATCGGCGCCTACGAGAACAACAACGTCGACGTCGGCCTGGCCACCGGCCTGCAAGGCCGCGCGCAGATCGGCAAGGGCATGTGGGCCATGCCTGACCTGATGGCCGCCATGCTCGAGCAGAAGATCGCTCACCCGCTGGCCGGCGCCAACACCGCCTGGGTACCGTCGCCGACCGCCGCCACGCTGCACGCCCTGCACTACCACAAGGTCGACGTGCAGGCGCGTCAGCGCGAGCTGGCTGCGCGCACGCCGGCTTCGGTCGATGACATCCTGACCATCCCGCTGGCGGCCGACACCAACTGGTCGGCCGAAGAGATCCGCAACGAACTGGACAACAACGCCCAGGGCATCCTCGGCTACGTCGTGCGCTGGATCGACCAGGGTGTGGGTTGCTCGAAGGTGCCGGACATCAACAATGTCGGCCTGATGGAAGACCGCGCCACCCTGCGCATCTCGGCCCAGCTGCTGGCCAATTGGCTGCGCCATGGCGTGGTTACCCAGGAGCAGGTGCTGGAAAGCCTCAAGCGCATGGCTGCGGTGGTCGACCAGCAGAACGCCGGTGACGCCCTGTACCGCCCGATGGCGCCGAACTTCGACGACAACGTCGCGTTCCAGGCGGCCATCGAACTGGTGATCGAAGGTGCCAAGCAGCCGAACGGCTACACCGAGCCAGTGCTGCACCGCCGTCGCCGCGAGTTCAAGGCGCGTAACGGGCTGTAAGGCCGATTCGCGGGCAAGCCCGCTGCCACAGGTACACCGCAGCTCTCAAAGGCAGCGCATTACCTGTGGCAGCGGGCTTGCCCGCGAATGCCCTACTCCGCTATTCGATCCGTAACTCTCTTTTCACCAACCCCAGCAGTTTCCCCAGATCCACCGGTTTCAGCAGAAAATCCACCACCCCCAGGTGCATCACGTCCACCGCCTCCTTCACATCGGTGTCGCCCGACACCACGATGATCGACAACGCCGCCCGCTCCGTCTCACGAATCTGCCGGATCAGTTCAAGGCCATCCTTGGGCTCCATGCGCAGGTCAGTAATCATCAGGGCGATGCGCGGTTCGTAATGCAGCTTGAACATTGCCTCCTGCGCACCATCAGCAGTCATGCACTCGATGCCCCTGCTCTTCAGGTACAGCTTGAGTGCCTCACTGTTCACCGGGTTGTCATCGACGATCAACACCACCGGACTAGGCGCAACGGGCGCACTCAACACGGCCAATGCCTCGCGTTCGGCGTCACTCAGGATGTCGTCATGCTCAGCCATGGTCTTCTCGTCAAAAAAATCCCGCTCAGTGGTTAGGACCGCAAAAGCCCTGTAACCCGGCTCGCCTTTCGTCGGCTCTTTGACAGCGGGGGCTCACTAGACTTACGTCCAATGGGCACCACCCCGCTGCCAGCCGACCATGGGGACCGAGAACAACAAGGCCGATCCTATATATAGATATATATAGTTCGGCGTAGCGATACGGTCAGTGTCATGAGCAAAAAGGACGCCTACAGTCAGGCGGGCAGAACGGCAGTACTGCAGAACATCCAGGGCACCTTGCAGTTCCTGCAGCGTTTCCCGCCGTTCAACCAGATGGAGCAGAGCCACCTGGCCTTCCTGGTGGAACAATGCCAGCTGCGCTTCTATGCCAGCGGCGAAAGCATCATCAAACCCGCAGACGGGCCGGTCGAGCATTTCTACATCGTCAAGCAAGGCCGTGTGGTCGGCGAGCGCCAGCACCTGGTCAAGCCTGGGGTGGAAACCACCTTCGAAATCACCGGTGGCGAATGCTTCCCGCTGGCGGCGCTGCTCGGCGAGCGGGCGACACGCACCGAACATCTGGCCGGTGAAGACACCTTTTGCCTGCAATTGAACAAAACTGCGTTCATCCGCGTGTTCTCGATGTCGGAAGTGTTTCGAGATTTTGCACTGCGCGGGGTCAGCAGCCTGCTCGACCAAGTCAACCAGCAGGTACGTCAACGTGCAGTGGAAACCCTCGGCACCCAATACTCGCTGAATACCCCGCTGGGCGAACTGGCCATGCGTCACCCGGTGGTCTGCGCGCCGGATACACCCTTGCGCGAGGCGGTGCGGCTGATGCATGAACAGCAGGTCGGCAGCATCGTCGTGGTCGACCCGCAGCGCTACCCGGTGGGCATCTTCACCCTGCGCGACCTGCGCCAGGTGGTGGCCGCCGCCGATGCCGACCTCGGTGCACCGATCGAACTGCACATGACCGCCAGGCCGTTCTACCTCAGCCCACAGGCCAGCGCCTTCGATGCGGCCATGGCGATGACCGAACGGCATATCGCCCACGTCTGCCTGGTGGACAACCAGCGCCTGTGTGGCGTGGTGTCCGAGCGTGACCTGTTCTCCCTGCAGCGGGTCGACCTGGTGCACCTGGCGCGTACCATCCGCCATGCGCCACGCCTCGATTCGCTGGTGCAGCTGCGTGGCGAGATCGGCCAACTGGTCGAGCGCATGCTCGCCCATGGCGCCTCCTCGACGCAGATCACCCAGATCATCACCCTGCTCAACGACCACACGGTGTGCCGGGTGATCGAGCTGGCGATTGCCGAACGTGGCGACCCCGGCGTGCCCTTCAGCTGGCTGTGCTTCGGCAGCGAAGGGCGCCGCGAGCAGACCCTGCACACCGACCAGGACAACGGCATCCTCTTCGAAGCCGCCGACGACACCGAAGCCGAGGCCATTCGCGCACGCCTGCTGCCCTTGGCGCAGTACATCAACCAGTGCCTGGCCCAGTGCGGTTTCACCCTGTGCAAGGGCAACGTCATGGCCGGCAACCCCGAGCTGTGCCTGTCACGCGCACAGTGGGCACGGCGCTTTGCCGGTTTCGTGCGCGAGGCCAGCCCGGAGAACCTGCTGGGTTCGAGCATCTACTTCGACCTGCGCGTGGTCTGGGGCGATGAACAGGGCTGTGAACAACTGCGCCGGCAGCTGCTGGAGCAGGTGGCGGACAACCGCATCTTCCAGCGCATGCTGGCCGACAACGCCTTGCGCCAGCGCCCGCCGGTGGGCCGCCTGCGCGAGTTCGTGCTGACCCGCCAGGGCAACGACAAGGCCGCCACCCTCGACCTCAAGGTCCAGGGCCTGACGCCCTTCGTCGATGGCGCCCGGCTGCTGGCACTGGCCAATGGCATTGGCGCCTGCAACACCCTGGAGCGCCTGCGCCAGCTGGTCGACAAGGGGGTCATCGAGGCGCTCGACGGCGCCGCTTATGAAGAGGCCTACCACTTCATCCAGCAAACCCGCATGCAGCAGCACCAGCGCCAGACCCGCGACAACCTGCCGTACTCCAACCGCCTCGATCCGGACAGCCTCAACCATCTGGACCGGCGCATCCTGCGCGAATCCCTGCGCCAGGCCCAGCGCCTGCAGAGCAGCCTGGCCCTGCGGTATCAGTTATGAGCCTGTTCGCCTGGCTGCGCCCTGCTGCGCCGCTGCTGGACGATGCCTTGCGCCAACGCCTGGCGCGGTTGCCCAAGGCCAAGCCATTGGCCGTGTGCCCCTTGCGCGAGCAACGCTGGGTGGTGCTCGACCTGGAAACCAGCGGCCTGAACCCCAATCGCGATCAGGTGCTGTCGATCGGCGCGGTGGCCATCGAGGACGGTGCCATCGATTTTGCCCAGCAGTTCGAGCGCACCCTGCACCGCCCTGAACAGAAAACCAACGCCAGCGTGCTGATCCACGGCCTCGGGCCGAGTGCCCTGGCTGCTGGCTGCGACCCGGCCGAAGCCTTGCTCGACCTGCTCGAATTCATCGGCGACAGCCCGGTGCTGGCGTTCCATGCGCCGTTCGACCAGCGCATGCTTGCCCGTGCCTTGAAGGAGAGCCTGGGCCATCGCTTGCAGCTGCCCTTCCTCGACGTGGCGGAACTGGCGCCGATGCTCAACCCCGACACCGTGTTGCGCGAGGCCGGGCTGGACGACTGGGTGGCACGCTTCGGCCTGCAGGTGGATGAGCGTCACCATGCCAGCGCCGATGCACAGGTCACGGCAGAGCTGGCGCTGATCCTGTTCAGCCAGGCCCGGCGCCAGCAGCTCGACAGCCCGTTGCAGTTGGAGCAACGACTGCGGGGGTGGCGCAGGCGCGCAGTGCACCACCACGGGCTTTAGAGGTTCAAGGCTTGAGTGTTTTTGCGCCTGTGAAATCGAGCGCCGCCCGCGCGGCGCATCGCGAGCTGCGCTCGCTCCTACGTTTGTTTCGGGCCAATTATTCCTGTGGGATTTTCGCGCGGACGCCTTGGCGCATGACGCGATATCGTGTCGTACCAACAAGGCGGTCGCGCGCGCCTGTAACAGGCGTGACTGGCCGGAAACAAACGTAGGAGCGAGCGCAGCTCGCGATGCGCCGCGCGGGCGGCGCTCGATCTCACAGGCGCCGCAAGACCAAACCCCTGCCCCCACCCCAAGATAATGGCCATCCGATAAGCGTCCATTGCACCTCACCCTCAGCCTCTGTAACAATCGCGAATAATTATCGTTAGTTAATGCATTCGTTCCGGGGGGACGCTGCGTGTCTTCTGCCAACAGCCCACACGCCGAATTGGTCGGTTCGCTGTACCGCGACCATCGCGGCTGGCTGCTCGCCTGGCTGCAACGCAGCATGGCCTGCCGTCAGCGTGCCGAAGACCTGAGCCAGGACACCTTCGTGCGCCTGCTCGGCCGCGAGCAGCTGGACACCCCACGCGAACCGCGCGCCTTCCTCGCCGCCGTGGCCAAGGGCCTGATGTTCGACCACTTCCGCCGCACGGCGCTGGAACAGGCCTACCTGGCCGAGCTGGCGTTGGTCCCCGAAGCCGAACACCCCTCCCCGGAAACCCAGCACCTGATCCTCGAAGACCTCAAGGCCATCGACCGCCTGCTCGGCAAGCTGTCGAGCAAGGCTCGCGCGGCATTCCTGCACAACCGCCTGGATGGCATGGGCCACGCCGAAATCGCCGAACGCCTGGGCGTATCGGTATCGCGCGTGCGCCAGTACATCGCCCAGGGCATGCGCCAGTGCTACGTGGCCCTGTACGGGGAGCCGACGTGAACAACACACCGGTTTCGTCGCAGGTACTGGAAGCCGCCATTGCCTGGAAAATGAGCCTGGACGATGGCAGTGGCACGCCTGACGAACGCACCGAATTCATGCGCTGGCACGCCGCCAGCGAAGAACATGCCCGCGCCTGGCGCCAGCTTGGCGCCCTCGACCAACGCGTCAGCGCTGCGGCCGGCCCGGCTCGCCAGGCCCTGCTGCAATCGCGCGCAGGTTTGCGACGGCGCATCGGCAAAGTGGGTGGCGGGCTGGCCGGGATGTTCCTGCTCGGTTCGCTGCTGGCCTGGGTCGGTGCTCCGTCACTGGCGCCCAGCTACTGGCTGGCCGATCAGCGTACCGCCACGGGCGAACTGCGCACCCTGCGCCTGGAAGACGGCACGCTGCTGAGCCTGAACACCCACACTGCCGTCGACATCGACTACCAGGGCGAGCAGCGCCTGATCGTGCTGCATCAGGGCGAAATCTCGGTCGAGACCGGCCATGACGACCCTCGCCCGCTGCTGGTACGTACCGACGATGGCCGCCTGCGGCCACTGGGCACGCGCTTCCTGGTACGCCGCGAAGACAAGGGCACGCGCCTGGAAGTGCTGCAATCGTCGGTCGCTGCCATGCCACACAACAGCGGTGACGAACAGGTCCTGCGCGAAGGCCAGCAAGTGCTGATGAACAGCAATGGCCTGGGCCACATAGGCCCGGTGCAAGCCGGGGCCGACGCCTGGACTCGCGGCATGCTGGTGGTCGACAACGTGCGCCTGGCTGACCTGCTCAAGCAACTGGGCCATTACCGCAGCGGCCACCTGGGTGTAGCCGATGAAGTGGCCGACCTGCGCGTGACCGGCAGCTTCCCGCTGACCGACACCGACCTGGCCCTGGCCTCGCTGGTGCCGGCCCTGCCGGTGAAGATCGAGCGGCATACACCGTGGTGGGTGACTGTCGTTCCCAAGTAAACCTGTACCGGCCTCTTCGCGGGCAAGCCCGCTCCCACTGAATTTCCGCAGCCCTTAAATCTGCGGCGCACCTGTGGGAGCGGGCTTGCCCGCGAAAGGGCCGGTGCAGGCAAAAGCCAGATCCAGATAATTCTCACTTTTTTCCGATTCCCCCTGTCACTTCTGGCATCTCGCTCGGCAAGGAAGCAGTTAGCACTTATCCGTCGAGGAACCGCTGCATGTCCCGTGCCGTTGATCGTATCCTGCGTCCCAGCCTGATGACCCTGGCCATCGCCATGGCTATGCCCTTGTCCAGCACCGCCCTGTTCGCTGCCGAACAGTCCGCACCGCGCGCCTACAACCTGCCCGCCGCGCCTCTGGCCACCACCCTGAACCAGATCGCCAGCCAGTCGGGCATCGCCCTGGCCATCGATCCGGCGCTGGTCAGCGGCCGTACCTCGGCCCCGGTCAATGGCCAGTACAACGGCCTCGGCGCCCTGCAGGCGGCCTTGCTGGGCACCGGGTTGCAACTGCAACAGAGCAGCGTCGGCAGCTATAGCCTGGTCGCCGTGCCGGATGGCGCCCTGGCACTGCCGGAAACCACCGTGAACGCCGCCAGCGCTGCCGAAAGCGCCTGGGGCCCGGTCGATGGCTACCTGGCCAAACGCACCGCTGCCGGCACCAAGACCGACACCGCGCTGGTCGAAGTCCCGCGCTCGATCTCCGTGGCCACCCGCCAGCAGATGAGCGACCGTGGCGTGCACAGCCTCGACGACGCCGTGAAATATATGCCGGGCATCGTCTCCGCCAGTTTCGGCAGCGACACCCGCTACGACTGGATGCGCGTACGCGGTTTCGAGCCGACCCAGTTCCTCGACGGCCTGCCGCTGCCCCGTGGCGTGTATGCCAACCCCAAAGCCGAAACCTGGAACCTCGACCGCCTGGCCCTGCTGCGTGGCCCGGCTTCCTCAGTCTATGGCCAGACGCCGCCCGGCGGTTTGCTGGACATGGTCAGCCGCCGCCCTCAGGCCGAAAGCGCTAACGAGATCGAAGTGCAGTACGGCAGCGACAACCACCGCCAGATCAACTTCGCCAGCACCGGCAAGATCGATGACGATGGCCGGTTCCTGTACGGCGTGAGTGGTGTGATTCGTGACAGCGGGACGCAGATCGACCATGTCGACAACAAGCGCTACAACATCGCCCCGAGCCTTACCTGGAACATCGACGAAGATACCTCGCTGACCCTGCTGACCCAGTTCACTCGCGACGATACCGGCATCACCAGCCAGTTCCGGCCGATTCAGGGCACCAAGCTCGACTCGCCGTTAGGCAAAGTCTCCCATCACAAGAACCTGGGCGATCCGAACTACGAGTTCTACGACCGTACTTACTACGCGCTGGGCTATGCCTTCGAGCACCGCATCAATGATGTTTGGCAGTTCCGTCAGAACCTGCGCTACACCAAGTCGGACCTGGCCTTCCAGGCAGTCACCGTCAACAGCTACATCCCTGGCCTGCCAGGCTACGAGCTGGATGCCGACGGTAACATCGGGCGTGGCACCACCAACGTCGATGAAGACATCAGCCAGTTCGCGGTAGACAACAACTTCCAGGGTGACTTCAACACCGGCGCCATCAGCCACACCCTGCTGCTCGGCCTTGATCACCAGCGCAGCAACACCAACTACCTGGCGATCTTCGGAACCGCGCCGAGCATCAACGTCAACAACCCGGTGTATGGCTTGCCGATCACTCGCCCAGATCGTTCCACTGCCTTCTACGACTACGACCAGAAAACCCGTCAGACCGGCGTCTACATTCAAGACCAGATGGCCCTCGGCAACTGGCGCCTGACCCTGGGTGGCCGCGAAGACTGGGTGCACACCGGCACCAAGTTCTTCAACCAGGGCGATGCCACCAATACCGAAAGAGATAAGAAGTTCAGCGGCAACGCGGCCATCAGCTATGTATTCGACTCCGGCTTCGTTCCTTACTTGTCGTATGCCGAGTCGTTCCAACCGTCCAGCAATGCTGCCGTGTCTGCAACGGAGTCGTTCAAGCCGACCGAAGGCAAGCAGTGGGAGTTGGGCGTCAAGTACCAGCCACCGGGCTCCAACACCCTGCTGTCGGCAGCCGTGTATGACCTGACGCAGAAAAACGTTTCGGTCACCAACAACGTGGGCGGTGTGACCGTCACCAGCCAGACCGGCGAAGTGAAAGTCCATGGCCTTGAGCTGGAAGCAGTCTCCGACGTCACCGACAACCTCAAGCTGACCGCCGCCTATACCTTGGCCAAATCGGAAGTGCAGGACGGCCTGTACAAGGGCAACCGGCTGCAGCTGATGCCCAACCAGCAAGCCTCGCTGTGGGCCGACTACACCTGGCACAGCGGTGTGCTCGACGGCTTCGGCATCGGCGGTGGCGCGCGCTATACCGGCAACACTTACGGCGACCAGGCCAACACCTACCTGGGCAAGGCCAACGCCTACACCGTATTCGATGCCTCGGTGCACTACGACCTCGGTCGCCTGAGCACCAGCCTCAAGGGCGCGTCGGTGGCGGTCAATGCCACCAACCTGTTCAACAAGGACTACATCTCCACCTGCGACAGTTACTACTGCTACTACGGCGACGAGCGCAGCGTCGTTGCCAGCGCTTCCTACAAGTTCTGAGTGAGCGGGGGCCGCGTCGCGGCCCCACGGTCCAACAGACAAAAATCGGTACCGTGATGAAAAGCCCAACCATCCGCCGCTGGTCGGTGATCCACACCTGGAGCAGCCTGGTCTGCACGGTGTTCATGCTGTTGCTGGCGCTGACCGGCCTGCCGCTGATCTTCCACCACGAACTCGAATACCTGCTCGGCGATGCCCCGCAACTGCGCGAGATGCCCGCCGGCACCCCGCAACTGGACCTGCAGCAGCTGGTCATCAAGGCCGAGCAACACCGCCCCGGCGAGGTCGTGCAGTACTTCGGCTTCGACGAGGACGAGCCCAACGGCGTGCTGGCAATCACCGCCGCCACTGCCGGCACCGAGCCCAATTCGTCACACACCTTCATGCTCGACGCTCGCACCGGCGAAGCCGTGGCCATGCCTGCCGCCAACGGCGGCTTCATGATGCTCATGCTGCGCCTGCACGTGGACCTGTTCGCCGGCCTGCCCGGCAAGCTGCTGCTGGCGTTCATGGGGGTTCTGTTCATCGTCGCGATCGTCTCCGGTACCGTGCTCTACGCACCGTTCATGCGCCGCCTGGGCTTCGCCACCGTGCGCCACGACAAGTCCCGCCGCCTGCGCTGGCTCGACCTGCACAACCTGATTGGCGTGGTCACCCTGGCCTGGGCGCTGACGGTGGGTGTCACCGGGGTGATCAGTGCGCTCTCCGACCTGGTCATCGCCGCCTGGCGCAACGATAGCCTGGCGGCGATGGTCGCCCCCTATCGCGACGCCCCGCCTCTCACCGAACGCGCCAGCGCCACCCACCTGCTGACGATCGCCGAACGCGCAGTGCCCGGCATGCGCCCGGACTTCATTGCCTTCCCTGGCACGCGCTTCTCCAGTGAGCACCACTATGCCGTGTTCATGAAGGGCGCCACGCACCTGACTTCGCACCTGTTGACCCCCGTGCTGGTCGATGCCCGCACACTGGAGGTGACTGCCGTGGGCGAACGCCCCTGGTACATGGACGCCATGGGCCTGTCGCAACCGCTGCACTTCGGTGACTATGGCGGCCGGCCGATGCAGATCCTCTGGGCAGCACTCGATGTGCTGACCCTCATCGTGCTCGGCAGCGGCCTTTACCTGTGGTGGGGCAAGCAGCGCAAGCACCGGGAGGCACGCCCATGACCCACAAGTCGCAAGCCACCGCGCGGGTCTTTGCCTGGCCGCTGCTGATCGCCGTGCTCGGCGCGCTGGGGCTGTTCGCCGCGTTGCTCGGCGATGGCGGGTGGGACGCGCTTTCCTGGCTGGGCCTGGGTATCCCGGCCTGGCTGTCGATACGCGGTCTTTGCCAACGCTGAGGTAACCGGCTAACACAGCCACAAGGGCTCGCACCCGCACCATCGTCCGCCTTCACACCCGGAGACGGACCATGACCGCACAGACCCGCTTCCAGACCCTGGACAGCAGACTGGAAGCTCTTCTGCCCCCCATCGACGGCGTCGAACCTAGCCTGGATATCGTCGTCGAACAGCTTTGGCCGAACCTCTCGATCACTGCACGCACACTGTATTTCGGCACGCATCACCTGCTGCAGCTCGTGGGTTTCCACCTCTTCGACGGCGGCACGTTCCGCGTGCCCACCGGTAGCCAGCCGCGCCATGCCAGCTATCCGGTGCTCAATTTGCCCGTAGATTTCGCCAGCCATATCGACCGCTTCTGCAAGACCATTCGCCAAGACCTGCATGCCCGCCTGGCCAGCTACTGGCTGGAGCGCGACAGCAAAGGACTGACCCGTCTGATTCGACTGGCCTCCCATTACCGGGACCAGCTGGATGCGGAGATTCGCCTGCGCAGCACCGACCAGACCCTGTCGCCAGGGCATGCACAGCTGCTCAGGACCTGCCTGATGCTGCCGCGGCCCTGGCAGCGCCGGCATCTGCCCGTCACATCACGGCCGCAAACCTATCGCCTGCTGCTTGCCAGCACCGCCCCCAACTGGCGCTGCCATGTGCCAGGTTTTCTGGTGCTCACCGAACAAGGGCCCGAAGGGCGACTGCTGGAACACGACGAGCCCGTCGGCCTGGCGCTACTGTGCAGTGTCGCCCATGGCATAGAAGCCTTCGACAGCCTTGCCGCACTCCATGCAGAGGTCTGCGAGCGCCTGGAGGACCCGCTGCAAAGCGGGCATCTGCTGGCCATGATGGTCGAGCCTGGCAACCAGCAGCAGGCCCGTCAGGCCGAACGCCTGCGCTATGACTGGTACACCGAGGACCCTGCCGAGTTTCTGGCCTTCGCCATACGCGATGCGCAAACCAGCCACCTGACTCATGCCTGGCAACAGGCCTGGGAACATGGACAACAGCGCAGTATCGAACAGCTGGATTCGGCCCTGGCCAAAGCCCTGGACATCAGGCAAACCGTTGGCAGCCGCGGCCCAATGGCCAATCGCTATGGGCTGCTACTCGAAAAACACCTGCCAAACTGGCTGCGCACAACCTCGCGCCAAGGCGTCACGCACATCATGCAGGCCATGCAGGAACAAGTGGTCGCCATTCAGGCGGCCAGTGCACCCGGCATTCTCACCTTGGAGCAGTTCCGCCAGCAGCACAGCTTGCTGAACTGGGTCAACGAGCGCCTGCGCGAATACTTGCAACGAGACCCTGGCCTGGATTACGACCCACGGGACATCTCCATCAGCGTCACGCTTGCCCGCCAGACAGGTCCAATCGTGAACCCGCTGCCAATCAGCGGTACCAGCGGCTACGTGCCGGTCGCCAGCAGGCCACAGGTCGGTGACACTATCGAAGTGATCCGCCACACCTACAGGCTCGATGAGCTGGCCTTGCTGAACATTGCCTGGTTCGATGTGGATTACTGGCTGACTGCCCGCGTCTACCTTCACGGTGACCAACCGCTACCTGCCCTGACACCGCAACGGGTCAAGGACATCGTACGGCGGCTGAATGCTGGCAGTGGCTATCAGGCCTACCTGCGCACCCAACTGCTGGATACGCCTGAGGGCCGCTGGCGCCGAGCGGCGCATGGGCAGATCACCCGCACGCGCATGAATGCCGAAGCCGTCAAGGCGCGCTATGCCAGGCACTTCCTGCCTGACACGTTCGAGCAAGGGTATGGCTGGGCCAGCACGGTGATCAGCGCGCCCGACAGCAATAACCGCCCGCACTACAACGAGCAGCAAGTCATTGCGCAGCAGCTGCTGGTACAGGGGGATACGCTGCTGGGCGTGTTGCTGCTGGTTTCACCCGAAAATTCGAAACGCATCGTGCTGTACTGCCCGGATGTACCGGACCGCCGCTTCTGGCGCGAGTACCACGACACCAAAGCGCTGATCCTCGCTGCCCGCAATGACTCGAGCTTTCAGGACTACCTGACCGGGCGGCTGCCTCAGGCCAGCGGCAAGCTGCTCGGCGCACGCCTGAAAAAAGGCCGGATCGGCGCAATCGTCACGCGTCAGACCATCACCGGCAACCTGTTCGAGGCGCTGTACCGGGCAGAAGTCAAAAGCCTGATCGCGCAAACCGACACCGCAACCCGCAGCAATGAAGAACTGCTGGGTGAGTTCTCGGTCAACGTGCTCAGGCTGGTGCTGGACCTCGTCACCTTCGTCCTGCCACAGCGGGCACTGCTCGCACTGGCGTTCGGCCGCATGGCGATCTCGATCTGGGATGGCTTCGAGGCGTTCGATCAGGACGACCATGCCGGTGCCCTGCACCATGCCGTGGCCGCCCTCGGCCATGCCTCCGCCGGCCTCAACGAAATGGCGGGTTCCAGCCTCATGCGCCGCGCAATGCGCGGGCTGCCGAAGCCACCACCGGTACCGCTGCCGCAGCGCTACCAAGTGGTACCCGACGTCGGCAGGCTACGCTACCGGATTGACTCGGTACATGGCGAAGCAGTCTATGAACAGTTGTCGGTCAACCCGGGCCTGAGCCAGTACTTCGTGCGCGACAATCAGGGCCATTATTTCAATGTGAGCTTTGACGGCAGCCGCTGGCGCGCCACCGATCCGGACCAGCCTTATGCGTATCTGAAGCTGCCGATCACGCGCAGCCAGAACGGCAGCTGGATCGTCGATTCAGCTGTGCATTGGCATGAGGGGTTGCCCGATATTGCGCAGCTGCTTGGCCAATGCCGGCTGGAGCCGCGCCTGGATGGCGTTGCCGATGAGCACGAAAACCATCTGTTCAGCCATGGCAGCACGTTGTACCTGCAGCTGCTGAGCCACCAGTTGCCGGTACGCCGCCACTTGCTGCCTGGGCACTACCACCTGGTCTTGCCCGCCGGGCTCAGCGGCACGGTACCCGCCTGGGCAGTGCTGCGCCGCGCACACGACGCATGGCAGATCCGCGTGCGCCAGCCCGGTCGCGGCAGCGACTGGCTGGCGCTGCCAGAGGATTACTCGCCGAGCCGCGGCAACAGCCTGTCCAAGCGCTGATGCAGGGCGCTGCCACTCGGCCAGTTGCGCAGCAACCGCGCCCGGTCACGCGCGTAGGCCGGCGCGAAGCTGAGCTGGGTGGCGTGCTGGCACATGGCATCGAGGTCGATCAGCGACCACTGGCCGTTGTGCCAGAACAGGTTGTGCCCCTTGAAGTCGCCATGGCTGATGCGCTCGCGAATCAATTGCTGCATCACGTGGACCAGGGCATCGACCTGTTCTTCCGGTGCGTCGCCGTTCTCCACGTAGGGCGCGAAGCAGGCGGTCAGGTCCGGGCCATCGACAAACTCGGTGACCAGGTAGGCACGGCTGCGCAAGCCCATCACTCGCTGTTCCAGCACCGCCAACGGGCGTGGCGTGGCGATGTCGAGAAACTCCAGGCGCAGCCCTTCGATCCAGGAGTGCCAGGCCCGGCTCGGGCGCCAGAAGCGCTTGAACCAGTGCGCAGTGTTCTTGATGTTGTAGCGCTTGAGCACGAGTTGGCGACCGTTCACCTCGATGCGCGCCACGCTGGCCGCGCCACCGGTCTTGTACAGGTGGCCCTTGTCGATCAGCGTATCGGCTTGCTCCAGGACCGGCAGCATGGCGCCCACCTCACTGCGGCGAATCGCGCGCAGGCCTGACAGGCTGCGCTCGACGCTGAACAGGCTGCACTCGCGACCGGCCTTTTCCAGGTAGTCCTTCTGCCGCCAGCTGCGCACCTTGTCCACCTGCTTCTGCAGCGCTTCCATCGGCAGCGCATGCTCGGCGTTGGCCAGCAGGTAGTGCACCAGCAGCTCTTCGATGAACGGCTCCAGGCGCTTGGGCAACTGGGCGAAGAACACCCCGAGGTTTTCCAGCACACGTGGCCGCGACAACTGCTGGCCGGGCGTCTCGGCCTTGATGCCGGCACCGTCGATCAGGTACAGCTTGCCGCCATGGCGCAGCAGGTTGTCCAGGTGCAGGTCTTCCTGCCACAGGCCATGCGCATGCATCTGTGCCACGGCGGTGAGTGCTTCACCCAGTACCAGGTGCTGCTCGTCAGCCAGCACCGGCAGGCTTTCTACCGAAGCCCAGGCATCGGCCAGGCTTTCGGCGCCATCGAGGAATTCGAACAGCAGCCAGCCGCCCTCGCCTTCCTTGAGGCCGTCGGCGAGCAGTTGTGGCGTGGTCAGGCCTTCTTTGGCCAGCAGCTTCACGCCATCCAGTTCGCGCTGGAAATGCCGTGCCGCGCTGGCGCCGACGAGCAGCTTGGCCAGCACCGGGGTGCCGCGCCAGATGCCGGCGCCGACATAACGCTGGCCGGGCAGCACCCGCAACAGGCTGAGCAGTTGCAGGTCAGCCGTGCCGGCGGCGTCGGCCAAGGTAATGCTCAATGGCAGAGACGGGCTGCGCCCGGCGTCTTTGAGTTCGGACAAACGCATCAGCGGGCCTCTTTTTCACGACGGCGTTGCGTCAGGCGTTGCAGCCAGGTATCGACCAGGGCGCTGTTGGCAGGCTGCTGCAGGTAGGCGGCCAGCAGCTGGCGCACCTGCGCCTCGCTCCAGGCACGGGCACGGCGCAGCAGCGGCTCCAGATCGCGCAGGCGGTCACGCATGCCAAACAGCAGCGGCCGGGTCTTTTCCAGGTCGATCAGCTGCGCTTCCCAGCCTTCGCGGCGTTGGCGCAGGAAGATGTGTTTGGGATAGAAGCAGCCGTGCACCTGGCCGGCAGCGTGCAGGGTGCGCGCCAGCTGGCCGCACGCCTTGAGGATGCCCGCCCGGGCGTCATCGGCGAGCTGCGGCCACTGGGCCAGCAGACCCTCCAGGTCGCTCCATTCGTCCAGCGCACGGGTCATCAGGATCGCCCGGTGCTGGCCGTTCTGCTTGCGCTCGCCGTAGAACACGGCCTGCAAGGCCGGGATGCGCAGCTTCTGGTAGCGGCTGATATTGCGAAATTCGCGGGCGAAGGTCGGTTCGCCAAACGGCCGGTGCAAGGTGCGGGTCAGGTAATCGCTCTGGCGCTTGAGGTAATAGCCCTTGCCTTCAAGTTCCAGGCGGTAAACGCTACTCCAGCCGCCGCGGCCAGTGTTGGGTTCGTCCACGGCGTCGAGCTGCAGCGCCCACAGCGCCTCGAAGTCGTTCAGGCCATGGCGTTTGAGCAGCGCGACGTCCGCGCTGGCCAGGTAATCGGTCATTCCCTTCCCTCGAAGAAGCTCAGCACCTGACGAATGCGCCGTTTGTCGCGCACATTCAGGCGCTGACGCCCACGGTACTGCAGGTAGAAGCGCAGGCGCTGGGTCGCCGACAGGTGATATTTGGCCACCTTGTCCAGGCATGCCAGGTCTTTGATCATGCGGTGGCGCCACATGAAGCCGCGCCAGAAGTCGCCGGTCGGGCAGTCGATGAAGAATAGCGTGCCCATGTCATCGACCAGCAGGTTGCGCCACTTCAGGTCGTTGTGAGCGAAACGGTGTTCATGCATCACCCGGGTGTGGCGCGCCAGCTGGCGGCTCAGCTTGTCGACCCAGGCGCGGTCGGCCAGGCGCGGGTCATTGCGCTCGGCCAAGGCCGAGAGGTCTTCGGTGCGTGGCAGTTCGCGGGTGATCATCGCGCCTCGGCCAAAGGCCAGGCCTTTGCGCTCAAGGCCCCAGGCCACCACTTCGGCAGTGGGAATTTCCCACTTGGCGAACTGCTTGAGGTTCTGCCATTCGGCCTTGATGCGTGGCCGGCCCAGGTAGCGGCGCATGTGCTTGCCGGCGCCGGTGTAGCGCTTGACGTAGTAGTTGACTCCGTCACGCTCGATGCGGATGACCTCGCTGAGCGGGTCACGCGTGAGGCGTTCGCCCTTGAGGGCAAAGACCGCATCAAGGCTGCCGAAGTCCGACGCCAGATGTTCGTAGCCAGGCGCCAGTGTCCAACCCGCCATCAGAGTGCATCCCCATAGCGTTGCTTGCGATCGTAGAGTTTCTGCGCCTTGCGTTCGAGCCAGGCGAGCAGCGCGGCCTCCTCGACCAGAACCTGGCGCAACGGGCGCTGGAAATAACCGCGCAGGAAGCGCAGCTTGTCGCGTTGGGTCAGGCCGATATCCAGCGCCGAGAAGTACAGCGCGGCCAGGTCCTTGTCGCGCCAGCGCCGGCTGATTTTCGCCCGGGTCTGCGCGCGATGCAGGTCAATCACCGACAGTTTGAAGTCTTCCGGCGTCACCGGCCGGTCAGTGTGCAGCAGGAAATGGCAAATGTAGCAGTCGCGGTGGTTGACCCCGGCGCGGTGCATACCGCCGGTCATCTTCGCCACTTCAGCGATCAGCGCGTGCTTCAGGCGTGGCTCGGGCGGATGCTTGACCCAGTCGATGCTGAAGTCTTCCAGGCTGATGGTCGGCGCCAGCTCTTCGGTGATGATGAACGAGTGCTGGCTGGCCGGGTTGCTGCCACGCTCGCCATAGGCGACGGCGGTCATGGTCGGCACGCCCACTTCATGCAGGCGCTGGATGGCCTGCCATTCCTGGCCGGCACCGAGTACCGGCAGTTTGGCGGTGAGCAGGTTCTTGAAGATCTCGCCCCAGCCGATGCCGCGGTGGATCTTGACGAAAAAGCCTTCGCCGTCGACCTCGGTACGCAGCGTGCGGCGGCCTTCGAGCTCGCGATAGACCTCGCCTTGCAGCGCTTCCACGGCATCGAAGGCATCACGCCCGGCCCACAGGCGCTTGAAGGGCTCGGCCAATATCAGCTTCATGGGTTCTCCTGCCCCAGGATCACATCGGCAGCACGCTGCGGCATGCTGTACAGGTCGGCGCTGTCGGCAAAGGCCAGGCCATTGCGCGACCAGTCGGCGCGGGCCTGCGGGTCTTCGAGCATGCGCTGCAGGTAGCCATTGAGCTGTTCTTGTTCGAACGGCTCGTCCAGTACCAGGCCGCTGTCGGCCTCGGCGATGTAATGGGCATAACCACAGACCTTGGACACCAGCACCGGCAGGCCGGCTACCAATGCCTCGAGCAGCACCGTGCCAGTGTTCTCGTTGTAGGCCGGATGGATCAGCAGGTCGGCGCCCAGCAGGAACCGCGGGATGTCGCTGCGGCCCTTGAGGAACTGCACCTGCTCGCCCAGGCCCAGTGTGGCGCTCTGCAGCTGGAAGACCTTGGGGTCGTCCTGGCCGATGACCATCAATTTCGTGCGCTTGCGCAGCGCCGAAGGCAGTGCGGCCAGCGCCTTGAGGCTGCGGTCGACGCCCTTGGTCTTGAAGCCCGAACCGATCTGCACCAGCAGCAGGTCGTCATCGCCCAGGTTGAATTCCTTGCGGAACTCGGCGCGGATTTCGGCGGCATTGGCCGGCGCGCGGCGGTCCTGGGAGATGCCTGGCGGCAGCAGGTGGAAGCGTTCCACGGGGGTGCCGTAGTGCTTGATGAACAGCGGCTGCTGCACTTCGGAAATCATCAGTACTTCGGTGCGCGCGTCCTTGGCGAACACGGCCCGCTCGTACTCGGCGAAGTGCCGGTAACGGCCCCAGCGGCGGTACAGGCCGCCACGCAGGGTCTGTGCCTTGTCTTCGAAGCAGCCGTCGGCGGCGTAGTACACGTCCAGCCCCGGCATCTTGTTGAAGCCGATCAGGCGGTCGACCGGGCGCTTGGCCAGGTCCGCTTCCATCCAGGCGCTGAGTTTCTCGTTGCGCCGGTGGTTGAAGATCGCCTTGACCGGCGCCACCAGCACCTCGAAGCCCGGCGGAATGTCACCCTCCCAGATCAGCGTGTACACGCGGATCTGGTGGCCCCGCTTCTGGCACTCCAGGGCAATGCGCATGAAATCGCGCTGCAGCCCGCCGAAGGGGAAGTATTTGTAAAGCACGAAAGCCAGTTGCATCAACGAACATCCTCAGCCAGCAGCAGCGCGCTCAGGCGGCTCGCTACATGCTCGGGATTCAGGCGAGTGAAGCACAGCGGCCACTCGCGTTTCAGATCGAACCGGCGCTGGTCGTCAGCGCTCGGTTTGTAGGTGCACTTCTTCTGCAGGCACGGTGCACATGGGAAATCGCTGGCCTGATGGACCTGCACGCGGCCGTAGGCACCGGTCAGGCCCGGGTTGGTCGGGCCGAACAGCGAAATGGTCGGCACATCCAGCGCTGCAGCCAGGTGGCCGAGGCCGGTATCCACCGCCACACAGGCCTTGGCCGCCGCCAGCACACGGGCGACGCCGGCAAGGTTCAATTTGGGGAGCACCTGGCAGTTGTTCAAGCCCTGGGCGATGCGCTCGGCGCGAGCCTTCTCGGCCGGGTTGCCCCACGGCAGGCGTACCTGCAGCTTGCGCCGGCCCAGGCGCTCGGCCAGTTCGCGCCAGTAGGCTTCGGGCCAGTGCTTGGTCGCCCAGGTCGTGCCGTGCAGGAACACCACGTAAGGCGCAGCCGGCGGCAGTTGCAGGCGGTCGAGGTCGAGGCCGTAGTGGCCGATGCCTTCCGGCAGGTCGTAGGCCAGGGCCATGGCGAACAGCTGGCGCACACGTTCAACGGCGTGCTGGCCGACGGCAACCGACAGCGGCCGGTCATAGAAGCGGCTGGCCCAGCCTTCACGGGCCGAGTATCGGTCCAGGCCGGCGACCGGCGCCTTGACATAGCGGGTCAGCCAGGCCGACTTGACCAGGCCCTGGGCATCGATCACCAGGTCATACTTGCGCTCGCGAACGCGCTGCTTGAACGCCTTCCACTCGCCACTCTTGATGGTCTGCCAGATATTCTTGCGCCAGCGGCGGATCGCCACCGGGATGACCTGGTCGACCGCCGGGTGCCAGCTGGGGATCTCGGCGAAGCCTTCTTCCACCACCCAGTCGAAGCGGATGCCCGGGATGGCGTGGGCGGCGTCGGTAAGCGCCGGCAGGGTGTGGATCACGTCACCCAGCGACGAGGTCTTGATGATCAGTACCCGCACTTAGTCGACCTCGGCCACGGTATCGATCAGGTTCGGACCACCCAGGCTGTGCAGGGCGGCGATGACTTTGCCGGGCTCGAGCAGGCGCAGGCAGTTGTAATGGCCGAAGCGGCAGGTGCGGTCGAAACACGGGCTGCACTCGATGCCGGTGCGCACCACTTCCACCTGTTCGGCCAGTGGCGGCGTGAAGCCTGGCGAGGTGGAGCCGTACACCGCGACCAGCGGGCGGTTCAGCGCGGCAGCCACGTGCATCAGGCCGGAATCGTTGGAGACCACGGCATCGGCGCAGGACATCAGGTCGATGGCCTCGGCCAGCGAGGTTTCGCCCGCCAGGTTGTACGACTCTTCACGCAAGCCCGGGATCAGGCGATCGCGGATCTGCTCGCCAACCGGGTGATCGTTCTTCGAGCCGAACAGCCACACCTGCCAGCCTTGGCGGATCATCGCATCGGCCACGGCGGCATAGTGCTCGCTCGGCCAGCGCTTGGCCTCGCCGAATTCGGCGCCTGGGCACAACGCCAGCACCGGGCGGTCCAGCGCCAGCCCAAACTTGGCCATTGCGGCTTCACGGCTGTGCGCTTCGATCTGCAGGCTCGGCCGCGGATACGGCTGCGGCAGCTCGGCACCGGGCGCGTAGGCCAGGGCCATGAAGCGCTCGATCATCAGCGGGTAACGGGCTTTGTCCAGCTTGCGCACGTCGTTGAGCAGGCCGAAACGCATTTCGCCGCGCCAACCGGTGCGCTTGGGGATGCCGGCAAAGAACGGCACCAGCGCCGACTTCAGCGAGTTGGGCAGCAGAATGGCCTGGTCGTACTGACCGGCCAGGGACTTGCCGATGCGCCGCCGCGTGGCCAGCTCCAGCGCGCCGTGGCCGAGCGGGAAGCTCAAGGCCTGGCGCACTTCGGGCATGCGTTCGAGGATCGGCCGGCTCCACTCGGGCGCCAGCACGTCGATCACGCAGTCGGGGTGCTGCTGTTTCAGGCACTGGAACAGGGTCTGCGCCATCACCATGTCGCCGACCCAGCTGGGGCCAATGATCAGTATTCTCATGCTTAGTCCAGAAACGCTCAGGGAGGCTACAGGCTGCATACAGCCTGGCCTCCCCTCTTTATATTCAGGCTATGTGGCGGACAGTGTACCACTCAGGCATATCCGTCGCTGATTGCAGCCCCTGTGGGAGCGGGTTTACCCGCGAACACCGGCGAAGCCGGTGCCAAGCACCGCGCGGCCTTCTTCGCGGGTGAACCCGCTCCCACAGGGTTGGCGGGGCCTTCAGGTAAGGCCCAATTCACCCCAGATCCGCCGCACTTCGCGGCGCTCATCGGCAAACTGCGCCGCATCGATCACCCCGGCCTGCTTCTGCAGGGCCTGGCGGTGCGACGCCGAGCGGAACGCCTTGTACACTTCACGCAACAGCACCGCGTCACTGGCCGGCATCAATCCTGCCTGCTCCAGCTCTTCCAGAATGCGGATGTTATCGGTCCATCGGAGTATGGCCGGGTGCTCGTGAGACCAGGCCAAAGCGGCGTATTGCACCATAAATTCGATATCGACGATACCGCCGGCATCCTGCTTGATATCGAACGCCACACCGGCATCGAAGGCATTGGCTGCGGTACCGGCGGCCGTGGCCTTGGTGCCGAGGTTGTCGCGCATCTTGGCGCGCATCTCGCTCACTTCGCTGCGCAACTTGCCCAGGTCGCGGGCCTGGCCCAGGACCTTGGCCCGCACGCCCTCGAACGCCTTCGCCACCTGTTTGCAGCCCACCAGCACACGGGCGCGTACCAGGGCCTGATGCTCCCAGGTCCAGGCCTCGCTCTGCTGGTAGCGTTCGAACGCCCCCAGCGAGCTGACCAGCAGCCCCGCCGCGCCGGACGGGCGCAGGCGCATGTCGACATCGTACAGCTGGCCGGAGTTGGTCTGGGTGGTCAGCAGGTGGATGATGCGCTGGCCCAGGCGGGTGAAGAACTGTGCACTGTCGATCGGCTTGGCGCCGTCGGTTTCCGCTTGCGGGTCGCCATCATGAATGAACACCAGGTCCAGGTCCGAACCATGGCCCAGCTCCAGACCACCGACCTTGCCATAGCCGATGATGATGAAGCCCGGGTCGCACAGGCTGCCGTCGCTGCGCTTGGGCTGGCCATGGCGGGCCACGGTCTGGCGCCAGGCCAGGGCCAGCACCTGATCGAGAATGGCTTCGGCCAGCCAGGTCAGGTAGTCGCTGACTTTCATCAACGGCAGGTTGCCGCTGATTTCCGACGCCGCCACACGCAGGCTGTGGGCCAGCTTGAAGTGGCGCAGCGCTTCCATCTGCTGTTCCAGGTCGTCCTCGGGGATGCGCGTCAGCCGCTCGCGCAATTCGGCGGCCAGCTCCGGCGCCAGCGGCGGGCTGAACAGGCGCCCTTCGTTGAGCAGCTCATCGAGCAGCAACGGGTAGCGGGCGATCTGCTCGGCGATCCACGGGCTGGCCGCGCACAGGGTCAGCAAACGCCGCAGGGCACCTGGGTTTTCGGTGAGCAGCACCAGATAGGCCGAACGCCGCGCCACGGCTTCGACCAGCGGTAGCACGCGCTCCAGCACCAGGTCCGGGTTGTCGTGCTCCACGGCCTGGGCCAGCAAGCGTGGAATAAAGGCGTCAAGGCGCTCGCGGCCAATGCGCTGCATCGAGCGCAGCTGCGGGCTGGCGCGCAGCCCGGCCAGGCGGCGCAGGGCTTCGGCCGGCTGCTTGAAGCCGGCCTCTTGCAGCTGGCGACCCGCTGCATCTTCATCCTGGGCCTGTTCCCACAGCGGCGACCACTCGCCGCCCACCACCAGCTCGCCTTCGCCTTCGTCTTCATCCGGGTCGGCGATAACCTGGCGGAAGTGCCAGTCGACCCGACCGCGCCAGTACATCAGTTGATCGTGGAAGCTCTGCCAGTCGGCAAAGCCGAGGATATAGGCGACACGCTCACGGTCGAGCTCGCTGTCTGGCAGCATCTGCGTCTGGCGGTCGGCGATAGCCTGGATGGCGTGCTCGGTGTAACGCAGGAACTCATACCCTTCGCGCAACTCTGCCACCACTGCCGGCGGCAGGTAGCCCTGGCCTTCCAGGGTCGCCAGCACCTTGAGCAGCGGCCGCTGCTGCAGGCTCAGGTCACGCCCGCCGTGGATCAGCTGGAAAGCCTGGGCGATGAACTCGACCTCACGGATACCCCCCGCACCCAGCTTGATGTTGTCGGCCATGCCCTTGCGCCGCACTTCCTGCTGGATCAGCTGCTTCATGGTGCGCAGCGCTTCGATCGCCGAGAAGTCCAGGTAGCGCCGGTATACGAACGGCCGCAGCATTTCCTGCAGTTGCGCGCCCGCCGCCTGGTCACCGGCCACTACCCGCGCCTTGATCATCGCGTAGCGTTCCCAGTCGCGGCCCTGGTCCTGGTAGTACTGCTCCAGCGCATTGAAGCTGAGCACCAGGGCGCCGGCCGAGCCGTAGGGGCGCAGGCGCATGTCGACGCGGAACACGAAGCCGTCGACGGTGACCGGGTCCAGCGCCTTGATCAGGCGCTGGCCCAGGCGGGTGAAGAACTCCTGGTTTTCCAGCGAGCGCTTGACCCCTTCGGTTTCGCCACCTTCGGGAAAGGCAAAGATCAGGTCGATGTCCGACGACAGGTTCAGTTCCACCGCGCCCAGCTTGCCCATGCCCAGCACCACCATGTGCTGCGGCTGGCCGCTGCGGTTGCCGATCGGCGTGCCGAACTGCTGGCAGTGGCGCGGGTACAGCCACTGGTAGGCTTCATCGATGGCGGCATCAGCGAGGTCGGACAGGTCGCGGCAGGTCTCGCCCAGCTCGGCCTGACGGGTGATGTCGCGCCAGATGATGCGCAGTTGCTGGCGGTTGCGCTCGCGGCGCAGGTTGCGCGCCAGCTCGTCCTCGCTCTGCGCGGCCTGGGCTGCGGCGGCGATTTGCCCGCGCAGCTCGCCCGGGGCGTAACGGCGGTCCAGTTCACCACTGGCGATCAGGGCAAACAGCATGGCCGGCTCACGCTGGGCCAGGCCAAGCACGAAGTCACTGGCAGCGGCTACCTGATCGAACTGTTGCCGGTGCAGCGGGGTCCAGGTTTGCAGGTCGAGCTCAGCGCGGCCTGCCACGGCATCGTTGAGAAACTGCTGGTTGCGAACGACCAGCGGTTGCAGGGAAGCAGGCAGTTCGAGCGGCAAAGGTAGGCGCATGGTCTATCCTTGATCGGCGTGAAATGGAGGGGAAAAAGCGGCCAAGAGGTAGCCGGACCACGGTTGGACTGTCATACAAAAGTTGGAAATAGCTGAAAAAAACGAATCATTGGCAAGAAACATCAAGATCCACCCGTTCGCTGCACACCGCCAACCAACATGAACGTTTTTCCTCACAAGCCAAGGTGCGACCAAACGTCGCATTTGTGTAGTTTTACTACTACCCATGACGTGCAAAAGCATGAAATGCCGAAGCAAATGTAGTAAAACTACACGGCGCCGGGAGACACCCCGGTAATCCAAGAATTCACGACGTCTGCCCATAAGGCCAGTCGCAAACTCAGGCCCCCGATTCTGGTGGCCTTTCCGCCCTGGAGCAAGCCATGCAAGACCTCGATCCAATCGAAACCCAGGAATGGCTGGATGCCCTGGAGTCGGTCCTCGACAAAGAAGGCGAAGACCGCGCTCATTACCTGATGACCCGCATGGGCGAGCTGGCCACCCGCAGTGGCTCTCAGCTGCCGTACGCAATCACCACGCCATACCGCAACACCATCCCTGTCACCCACGAAGCACGCATGCCTGGCGACCTGTTCATGGAACGCCGCATTCGCTCGATGGTGCGTTGGAACGCGCTGGCCATGGTGATGCGCACCAACCTGAAGGACTCGGACCTGGGCGGCCACATCTCCAGCTTCGCTTCCAGTGCCACCCTGTACGACATCGGTTTCAACTACTTCTTCCAGGCACCGACCGAAGAACATGGTGGCGACCTGATCTTCTTCCAGGGCCACGCATCGCCAGGCGTCTACGCCCGTGCCTTCATGGAAGGGCGCATCAACGAAGACCAGATGAACAACTTCCGCCAGGAAGTGGACGGCAACGGCCTGTCTTCGTACCCGCACCCATGGCTGATGCCTGACTTCTGGCAGTTCCCGACCGTTTCGATGGGTCTGGGCCCGATCCAGGCCATCTACCAGGCACGCTTCATGAAGTACCTGGAAGCCCGTGGCTTCATCCCGGCCGGCAAGCAGAAGGTCTGGTGCTTCATGGGCGACGGCGAGTGTGACGAGCCGGAATCCCTGGGTGCAATCGCCCTGGCTGGCCGCGAGAAGCTGGACAACCTGATCTTCGTCATCAACTGCAACCTGCAGCGCCTCGACGGCCCGGTTCGCGGCAACGGCAAGATCATCCAGGAACTCGAAGGCGTGTTCCGTGGCGGTGGCTGGAACGTCAACAAGGTAGTCTGGGGCCGCTTCTGGGACCCACTGTTCGCCAAGGACACCAACGGTGCCCTGCAGCGCCGCATGGACGAAGTCATCGACGGCGAGTACCAGAACTACAAAGCCAAAGACGGCGCGTACGTTCGTGAGAACTTCTTCAACACCCCAGAGCTCAAGGCCATGGTCGAAGACCTGTCCGACGACGAGATCTGGAAGCTCAACCGTGGCGGCCACGACCCGTACAAGGTCTACGCGGCGTACCACCAGGCTGTGAACCACAAGGACCAGCCGACCGTCATCCTGGCCAAGACCATCAAGGGTTACGGTACCGGTGCCGGCGAAGCCAAGAACACCGCGCACAACACCAAGAAGGTCGACGTCGACAGCCTGCGCCACTTCCGTGACCGCTTCGACATCCCGGTCAAGGATGCCGACCTGGAGAACCTGCCGTTCTTCAAGCCGGAAGAAGGTTCTGCCGAAGCCAAGTACCTGGCCGAGCGCCGTGCTGCCCTGGGCGGCTTCGTGCCTCAGCGCCGTGCCAAGAGCTTCAGCGTGCCGACCCCGCCACTGGAAACGCTGAAAGCGATCCTGGACGGTTCGGGCGACCGCGAAATCTCCACCACCATGGCCTTCGTGCGCATCCTGGCGCAGCTGGTCAAGGACAAGGACATCGGCCAGCGCATCGTCCCGATCATTCCGGACGAAGCCCGTACCTTCGGTATGGAAGGCATGTTCCGTCAGCTGGGCATCTACTCGTCGGTCGGCCAGCTCTACGAGCCAGTCGATAAAGACCAGGTGATGTTCTACCGCGAAGACAAGAAGGGCCAGATCCTCGAGGAAGGCATCAACGAAGCCGGCGCCATGTCGTCGTTCATCGCTGCCGGTACCTCGTACAGCTGCCACAACCAGCCGATGCTGCCGTTCTACATCTTCTACTCGATGTTCGGCTTCCAGCGCATTGGCGACCTGGCCTGGGCCGCCGGCGACAGCCGTACCCGTGGCTTCCTGATCGGCGGTACCGCCGGCCGTACCACCCTCAACGGTGAAGGCCTGCAGCACGAAGACGGTCACAGCCACATGATGGCGGGCACCATCCCGAACTGCCGCACCTACGATCCGACCTACGGCTACGAGCTGGCGGTGATCATCCAGGACGGCATGAAGAAGATGACCGAAGAGCAACAGGACATCTTCTACTACATCACCGTGATGAACGAATCCTACCAGCAGCCAGCCATGCCGGCCGGTGTCGAGGAAGGCATCATCAAGGGCATGTACCTGCTGGAAGAAGACACCCGCGAAGCCGCGCACCACGTACAGCTGATGGGCTCCGGCACCATCCTGCGTGAAGTCCGCGAAGCGGCGAAGATCCTGCGTGAAGAGTTCAACGTCGGCGCCGACGTGTGGAGCGTCACCAGCTTCAACGAACTGCGTCGCGACGGCCTGGCCGTGGAGCGCGCCAACCGCCTGAAGCCTGGCCAGAAGCCACAGCAGACTTACGTCGAGCAGTGCCTGAACGGTCGCAAAGGTCCGGTCATCGCCTCTACCGACTACATGAAGCTGTTCGCAGAGCAGATTCGCCAGTGGGTACCGAGCAAAGAGTTCAAGGTCCTGGGTACCGACGGTTACGGTCGCAGCGACAGCCGCAAGAAGCTGCGTCACTTCTTCGAAGTCGACCGCCACTTCGTGGTGCTGGCTGCCCTGGAAGCCCTGGCTGACCGCGGCGAGATCGAACCCAAGGTTGTGGCTGACGCCATCGTCAAGTTCGGCATCGACCCGGACAAGCGCAACCCACTGGACTGCTGAGGAGTATTTTTAAGTGAGCGAACTCATTCGCGTACCTGACATCGGCAGCGGTGAAGGTGAAATCATCGAGCTGTTCGTCAAGGTCGGTGATCGTATCGAGGCTGACCAGAGCCTGCTGACCCTGGAGTCCGACAAGGCCTCCATGGAAATCCCGGCCCCCAAGGCCGGCGTGATCAAGGAACTGAAGGTCAAGCTGGGCGACCGCCTGAAAGAAGGCGACGAGCTGCTGGTCCTGGAAGCCGAGGGCGCCGCAGCTGCGGCCCCTGAGGCTCCGGCTCCGGCTGCCGCTCCGGCTCCAGCTGCTGCGCCAGCGCCTGCCGCCGAAGCAGCCCCTGCGCCGGCAGCAGCGCCGGCTGCCGCCAGCGTGCAGGACATCCACGTACCGGACATCGGTTCGTCGGGCAAGGCCAAGATCATCGAAGTGCTGGTCAAGGTCGGCGACACCGTCGAAGCCGACCAGTCGCTGATTACCCTGGAGTCCGACAAGGCTTCCATGGAAATCCCGTCGCCGGCTGCCGGCGTGGTCGAAGAAGTCCTGTGCAAGCTGGAAGACGAAGTCGGCACTGGCGACCTGATCTTCAAGCTGAAAGTTGCTGGCGCTGCGCCTGCTGCCGCTCCGGCACCTGCCGCTGCTGCCCCGGCCAAGGCTGAGGCTGCTCCGGCCGCCGCACCTGCCGCTGCCGCCCCGGCTGCAGCTCCAGCTCCAGCTCCGGTCGCTACCGCACCGGCTGCCGGCAGCAACGCCAAGGTTCACGCCGGCCCGGCAGTTCGCCAGCTGGCCCGTGAATTCGGCGTCGACCTGGGCGCAGTTGCCGCCACCGGTCCGCACGGCCGCATCCTGAAAGAAGACGTGCAGGTCTACGTCAAGGCGATGATGCAGAAAGCATCGGGCGCACCAGCCGCCGCTGGCGCAACCGGTGGCGCTGGCATCCCGCCGATCCCTGCCGTGGACTTCAGCAAGTTCGGTGAAGTGGAAGAAGTGGCCCTGACCCGCCTGATGCAGGTCGGTGCCGCCAACCTGCACCGCAGCTGGCTGAACGTGCCGCACGTGACCCAGTTCGACTCCGCCGACATCACCGAGCTGGAAGCCTTCCGCGTTGCGCAGAAGGCCGTGGCCGAGAAGGCTGGCGTCAAGCTGACCGTGCTGCCACTGCTGCTCAAGGCCTGCGCCTTCCTGCTCAAGGAACTGCCGGACTTCAACAGCTCGCTGGCGCCAAGCGGCAAGGCCATCATCCGCAAGAAGTACGTGCACATCGGCTTCGCCGTGGACACCCCGGACGGCCTGCTGGTCCCTGTGATCAAGAACGTCGACCAGAAGAGCCTGCTGCAACTGGCTGCCGAAGCCGCTGCGCTGGCCGAGAAGGCGCGCACCAAGAAGCTCTCGGCCGACGAGATGCAAGGTGCCTGCTTCACCATCTCCAGCCTCGGTCACATTGGCGGCACCGGCTTCACGCCGATCGTCAACGCACCGGAAGTGGCAATCCTGGGCGTCTCCAAGGCGACCATGCAGCCCGTCTGGGATGGCAAGGCCTTCCAGCCGAAGCTGATGCTGCCACTGTCGCTGTCCTACGATCACCGTGTGATCAACGGCGCTGCCGCCGCGCGCTTCACCAAGCGCCTGGGCGACGTGCTGGGCGATATCCGCACCATGCTGCTGTAAGGCGGCACACTGCCCCTCCTTGCGAGGGGCAGTACACTTTTCGAGCTGCCACGCTCGTACCTCAACCCCGCCAGTTGGCGGGGCTTTTTTTTGTCCGCCTTTAAGCGTTTTGGCGCCTGAGAGATCGAGCGCCGCCCGCGCGGCGCATCGCGAGCTGCGCTCGCTCCTACGTTTGTTTCGGGCCAATTATTCCTGCGGGATATGCGCGCGAACGCCTTGGCGCCTGACTCGATATCGAGTCGTACAAACCAGGCGGTCGCGCGCGCCTGTCACAGGCGTTACTGGCCAGAAACAAACGTAGGAGCGAGCGCAGCTCGCGATGCGCCGCGCGGGCGGCGCTCGATCTCACAGGCGGCAAAACCATCAAGGCGAACCCCCGCCTGCCCCCAAAAAACCGACAGGCGCCTAAGGATTTCAGCCCGGCGGCCGAAAACATATACATGACAGCCCTCATGGCCGCTTGCCAGCCTCAGGGACATGATGCAACCTTGCCAGATGCGCCGCCGCCCAGGCCGCGTCCCCCTTCAAGCGAGTCTTCGATGAAAAGCCAACCCGATGCCGCCAGCCGTGTGGCGGCCGAGGTCGTCACGCAGCTTCCCGTGCCCTCGCGGCTCGGCATGCTGCGTTTCGAAAGGCTGAACGAAGCCAACTGGGCGATGCTCTACCTGGACCCAGCCTGCGATCGCCAGTTCGGCCTGCCCGCTTCCGAGCTGTGCGCGCTGATCGACTCGCCCTATGCCAGCCTGATGGAGCCCGAGGCACGCTACCGGCTGCACGATGAAATCCAGCTGCAACTGAGCAACCGTGGCTATTACCGTGTGCGCTACACCCTGCATACCCAGTTGCGCGCGCTGCGCCTGCTGGAAGCCGGCGAGGCGTTCAAGCAGCACAACCGCCAGTTGCTGCGCGGGTTCCTGACGGTGCTCGATGACGAAGACGACAGCGAGCTCGACACCAACGACCTGGAATCGCGTAACAACCGCCTGCAACTGGCCCTGCAGATCAATCAGCGTGCCCAGCAGGAACAGCTTGAGCACCTGGAGCGCGTGCGTGCCCAGCAGGACCTGATCCTGCGCCTCGCCCGCCAGCGCTACAGTGGGGAAAACTCGCTGCTCGAAGCCGCCCAGCTGATCACCCGCAGCGCCTGCGAAATCTACAAGGTCGACAGCGCCAGCATCTGGCACCTGGAAGACCAGCGCCTGGAGCCGATCAGTGCCTGGCTGCGCGACGACCAGGTTCACCGCCTGCCCGAGCCAATCGATGCCAGCCGCTTCCCCGACTACCTGGAAGCCCTGCACGCCAGCCGCGCCATCGACGCGCACAACGCAAACCACGACCCGCGCACCCGTGAGCTGGCCGAGAGCCTGTACGCCGACAACAACGCCATGCTCGACGCCAGCATCCGCGTCGATGGCCAAGTGGTGGGCGTGCTGTGCCTGGAGCAGACCGGCCAGCCGCGCGCCTGGCAGTCGGATGAAATCGCCTTTGCCGGTGAGCTGGCCGACCAGTTCGCCCAGGTCATCACCAACCACAACCGGCGTACCGCCGCCAGCGCCCTGCACCTGTTCCAGCGGGCCGTGGAGCAGAGCGCCAGCGCCTTCCTGCTGGTCAACCGCGACGGTGTGGTGGAGTACGTCAACCCAAGCTTCACGGCCATCACCCAGTACAGCACCGAGGAAGTCCAGGGCCACCACCTGGCCGAGCTGCCAGCCTTGGAAAACCTCAGCGAGCTGCTGTTCGACTCGCCGTCGAGCCTGGCCATGGGCAACAGCTGGCAAGGCGAATTCAAGAGCCGGCGCAAGAACCTCGAACCCTACTGGGGCCAGCTGTCGATTTCCAAGGTGTACGGCGACAACCGTGAGCTGACCCACTACATCGGCATCTACGAAGACGTCACCCAGACCAAGCTGGCCCAGCAGCGCATCGAGCGCCTGGCCTACACCGACAACCTGACCAACCTCGGCAACCGCCCGGCGTTCATCCGCAAGCTCGACGAGCGCTTCGCCCGGGACAGCGAGAACCCGATCTGCCTGCTGCTGGTGGACATCGACAACTTCAAGCGGATCAACGACAGCCTCGGCCACCAGACCGGCGACAAGCTGCTGATCAGCCTGGCCCGGCGCCTGCGCAACAGCCTGAGCGTCAATGGCGTGCTGGCCCGTTTTGCCAGCAACGAATTTGCCGTACTGCTCGACGACACCAGCCTGGAAGACGGCCAGGGGGTTGCCCTGCAGCTGCTGCGCACCCTCGACAAGCCAATGTTCGTCGACAACCAGCTGATCAACGTCACCGCCTCGGTGGGCCTGGCCTGCGCGCCGCTGCACGGTAGCGACCCGACCACCCTGATGAAGAACGCCGGCCTCGCCCTGCACAAGGCCAAGGCCAACGGCAAACACCAGGTTCAGGTGTTTACCGAAGTGCTCAACGCCGAGGCCAGCTACAAGCTGTTCGTCGAGAACAACCTGCGCCGCGCCTTGACCCAGAATGAGCTGGAGGTGTTCTACCAGCCCAAGCTGTGCCTGCGCAGCGGCCGCCTGCTCGGCCTTGAGGCGTTGCTGCGCTGGAACCACCCCGAGCGCGGCATGATCCGCCCGGACCAGTTCATCAGCGTGGCCGAAGAAACCGGCCTGATCATCCCCATCGGCAAGTGGGTGGTGCGCCAGTCGTGCCGCATGAGCCAACAGCTGCAGCAAGCCGGCATGGGCTGCCTGCACGTGGCCATCAACCTGTCGCCCAAGCAGTTCTCCGACCCCGACCTGGTGGCCTCGATCGGCTCGATCCTCAAGGAAGAGGGCCTGCCCCCGCACCTGCTGGAGCTGGAGCTGACCGAAGGCCTGCTGCTGGAAGCCACCGAAGATACCCACCGCCAGCTCGACGAGCTCAAGGCCCTGGGCCTGACCCTGGCCATGGACGACTTCGGCACGGGCTACTCGTCGTTGAGCTACCTGAAGAAATTCCCGATCGACATCATCAAGATCGACCGCAGCTTCATCAACGAGATCCCCGACAACCAGGACGACATGGAAATCACCTCGGCGGTGGTGGCCATGGCCCACAACCTCAAGCTCAAGGTGGTGGCCGAGGGCATCGAGACCCCAGAGCAGCTGGCGTTCCTGCGTCGGCACCGCTGCGACGTCGGCCAGGGTTACCTGTTCGACCGGCCGATCCCGGGCCGCGAGCTCGAGGAAAAACTCAAGCGCTACCCGCGCGGCCCAATGGCCTGACAGCGGCGCCAAGCTCGGGCACTATAGAACCCATTCGGGCCCTTTCGCGGGCAAGCCCGCTCCCACAGGTACTTCCCCCCTCAGCCCTGTGGCGATCCCCGTGGGAGCGGGCTTGCCCGCGAAGGCCCCAACACCTATCCAACTGAATAGACACAGAGGAACAGCCATGGTCCTGCGCTCGGAAATCCTGGTGAACAAAAACGTCATGCCCACTGCGGAGCAAGCCCTGCCTGGCCGCGAAACGCCCATGCAGCTGCCCGAGTTTCATTACGTATTCAAAGAAACCCCCCTGCTCGGCCCGTTCTTCGAAGGCGCCATCGACTTCGCCATCTTCGGCCTGGGCTGCTTCTGGGGTGCCGAGCGCCGCTTCTGGCAGCGCGAAGGCGTGGTCAGCACCGTGGTCGGCTACGCCGGCGGCTTCACCCCGCACCCGACCTACGAAGAAGTCTGCTCGGGCCTGACCGGCCACACCGAAGTGGTGCTAGTGGTATTCGACAAGGACAAGGTCAGCTACCGCGAGCTGCTGGCGATGTTCTGGGAACTGCACAACCCGACCCAGGGCATGCGCCAGGGCAACGATGTCGGCACCCAGTACCGCTCGGCCATCTACTGCACCAGCCCTGAACAGCTTGAACAGGCAAAGGCCAGTCGCGACGCCTTCCAGGCCGAGCTGAGCAAGGCAGGCTTCGGCGAAATCACCACCGAAATCGACCAGGCACCGACCGTGTACTTCGCCGAGGCCTACCACCAGCAGTACCTGGCCAAGAACCCGGACGGCTACTGCGGCATCGGCGGTACCGGCGTGTGCCTGCCACCCAGCCTGCAGGGCAACTGAACCATGAGCACGATGACCCTGTTCCACTCGCCATTGTCGCCCTTCGTGCGCAAGGTCATGGTGGTGCTGCACGAGACCGGCCAACTGCAGCGTGTGAGCCTGCAACCGGTGAACATCAGCCCGGTAAGCGGCGACGAGCAGCTCAATCAGGACAACCCGATCGGCAAGATCCCGGCCCTGCGACTGGAGGACGGCACCGTGTTGCACGACAGCAGGGTGATCTGTGAGTACCTCGACCTGCAGCATGTCGGCCTGCCGCTACTGCCACGCGAGGGCTCTGCGCGCTGGCGGCGCATGACCTTGGCTTCGCAGGCCGATGCGATCTTGGATGCGGCGGTATCGAGCCGTTACGAGAGTTTCTTGCGGCCCGAGGAGAAGCGCTGGGAGGGCTGGCTCGAAGCGCAAGCCGAGAAGATTCGCCGCAGCCTGGCCAACCTTGAGCAGGAGCATCTGGCCGAGCTGGCGTCCGGGTTCGATCTGGCGGCGATTGGCGTGGCTTGTGCGCTAGGGTATCTGGACCTGCGTCAGCCGGAATTTGGCTGGCGGGAGCGCCAGCCTGGCTTGGCGGCCTGGTATGCCGAGGTGAGCCAGCGACCGTCGATGGTCGCCACTGCTCCGGTGGCCTGAAGGCCCTCTTCGCGGGCAAGCCCGCTCCCACAGGTACGGCGCACAGCCTTAGACTTGCGCCATACCTGTGGGAGCGGGCTTGCCCGCGAAAGGGCCAGTAAAGCCAGCCGAAATCAGCAGTCAGGCTTGCCAGCGGTAAACTTCTTGGCCGGGTTGACCGCCGCCTTGAACTCGCGCAGCGCCTTGGAGCCCACCAGCAACGGGTAATTGAAGTTGCTGCGGTCCACCAGGTTAACCTCCACGGTCCGCTTCACATCACCCAGGCACAGCTCCAGGTCGACCACCGGCCGCTTGGAAACCTCCGGTGCATCACCCTCGTCCTCTTCATCGGCACGGCCCTTGATCTTGCTGATGCGCGAGACCTTATGCTCGTATACCTTGCCGTCGGCGTCCTTGGTCGCCAGGCGGAAGCGCACCCATTCCTCGCCATCGCGGTTGAACAGCTCGATGTCCTTGGCCGACAGCGACGCGGTGAAGGCACCGGTGTCCATCTTGGCCTTCAGGGTTTCACCACCCAGTTCCGGCAACTTGATGTTCTCGTAACGGCCGTAGAGCGTGGGTTCGGCGGCCATCACCGGCAACGCCATCAGCGACAACAGGGCAAGCAGAGATTTCACAGGCAGGCTTCCTTGAGAAGGGTCAGTGCTTAGACTGCACTGGCAGGATAGGTTCGCTGTCACAAGCCTAAACAACATGTTGTGAAACATTTGTCCCCACCGTCGGGCATTGGACATTTGGCGTAGACCACGGCGCTGCTTATCATTGCGCCCTGCTAATTTCCCACAACAAGAGTTTCCTTATGCGTCGCCTGTTTACCGGCATTCTTACGACCACCCTGCTGCTGCTCAACACTGTGGTGTTGATCTGCCCGCTGCTGGTCTTCGCCCTGCTCAAGCTGGTGCTGCCAGGCCGTGGCCGTGACTATGCCTCGTGGGCAGTGATGTGGGTCGCCGAAACCTGGTCGGAAATCGACAAAGCCATCTTTGCACTGTGCATCCCCACCCAATGGGACATCCGTGGCGTCGAGAACCTGCGCAAGGACACCTCCTACCTGGCTGTCAGCAACCACCAGACCTGGGTCGACATCCCGGCACTGATCGAAAGCCTCAACCGCCGTACGCCGTTCTTCAAGTTCTTCCTCAAGAAGGAGCTGATCTGGGTACCGCTGCTGGGCCTGGCCTGGTGGGGCCTGGATTACCCGTTCATGAAGCGCTACAGCAAGGCCTTTCTCGAGAAGCACCCAGAGCTCAAGGGCAAGGACCTGGAAATCACCAAGGCCGCCTGCGAGCTGTTCAAGCGCCAGCCGGTGACGGTGGTCAACTACCTCGAAGGCACCCGCTTCACCGAGGCCAAGCACCGCGAACAGCAATCGCCCTATCGCTACCTGCTCAAGCCCAAGGCTGGCGGCGTGGCATTCGTGCTGGCGGCGCTGGGCGAGCAGCTGGACGCGCTGCTGGACGTGACCATCGTCTATCCCGGCAAGCAGGCGCCTGGGTTCTGGGACTTGCTCAATGGCAGCATCAGTCGGGTGATTATCGACATTCAGGTGCGTGAACTGGACCCGGCATTGTGGGATGGGGATTACGAGAATGATCCCGCCTTCCGCCAGACCGTACAGGCCTGGGTTAATCAGCTGTGGCTGGAGAAGGATCAGCGGATCGAGCAATTGCGCGTTGAGATGAATTGAGTTTATTGCCTGTACTGGCCTCTTCGCGGGTAAACCCGCTCCCACAGGGATCGCACAAGCCTTGAGTTGTGCGCTGTACCTGTGGGAGCGGGTTTACCCGCGAAGAGGCCGGCACAGGATTGCGCATAACCCCGATTAAAACCCAGGCTAATAATTAGAATAAGTAATACTTTTTTGTCATCACCCACCCAAGTGGATAAAAATCGACCAAAGCACAACTACAAAAACGCCTGGATCGATCGATGGCCAACCCACCCAGCTCCAACTCCGCCCAACTGCGCCGTGTCCTCGGCCTCCCCGCCCTGGTGTTCTTCGGCCTGGTGTACATGGTCCCGCTGACCATCTTCACCACCTACGGCATCGTCACCGAACTCACCGGTGGCCGCACGGCCGGCGCCTACATGGTCACCCTGGTGGCCATGCTGTTCACCGCCGCGTCCTATAGCTTCATGGTCAAGCGCTTCCCGGTCGCGGGCTCGGCGTACTCCTACACCAACATGGCCTTCGGCCCCAACGTCGGTTTCCTCGCCGGCTGGTCGCTGCTGCTGGATTACCTGTTCCTGCCGATGATCAACTACCTGCTGATCGGCCTGTTCCTCAACATCGCCTTCCCGGCCATCCCGGCGTGGTCCATTGCGCTGGCCTCGATCGTGCTGGTGACGGTGCTGAACGTGATCGGCATCCACTCGGTAGCCAAGACCAGCAACCTGATCGTCGGTGCGCAGATCGTCTTCATCGGGGTGTTCGTCGCGCTGTCGTGCCAGTCGCTGGCCGGCCAACCGATCGACCTCTTGTCGCCGTTGCTGGGCGATGGCTCCAAGCCTGGTTTCGGCGCGATCATGGCCGGTGCGGCCGTGCTGTGCCTGTCGTTCCTCGGCTTCGACGCCGTCTCGACCCTGGCCGAAGAATGCCGCGATGCCCGCCGCGACGTGCCACGGGCGATCATCCTCACCACCCTGTTCGCCGGCGTGCTGTTCACCGTGCTGGCCTACGTCAGCCAGCTGGTCATGCCGGGCACCACCTTCGCCAATGCCGATGCGGCGGCCAACGAGGTGATGCTCAAGGCGGGCGGGCAGTTCCTGGCCAACTTCTTCACCGCCGCGTACGTTGCCGGCAGCCTCGGCTCGGCGCTGGCCTCGCAGGCGGCGGTGTCGCGCATCCTGTTCACCATGGGGCGGGACAACGTGCTGCCGCGGCGTAGCTTCGGTTACCTGTCGCCGCGTTTTGGTACGCCGGTGTTCGCCATTGCCTTGGTATCGGCGTTCTCGTTGCTGGCATTGGTAATCGACCTGGCCACGCTCGCCTCGCTGATCAGCTTTGGTGCGCTGGTGGCGTTCTCGGCGGTAAACCTGGCGGTGGTGAAGACCCACCTGATGGATGGCGGGGCCCAGCGTAACCTCAAGGGGCTGCTGTGCTACGGCCTGGTGCCGCTGGTGGGGTTGGCGCTGACCCTGTGGCTGTGGACCAGCCTGTCAGCGCTGACGTTGGTGATTGGGCTCTGCTGGTTTGCGTTTGGCCTGGCATACCTGGCGGTACTGACCGCCGGTTTCCGCCGCCCGGTACAGTTAGTGGCGTTTTCGGAATCGGCCTGAACCTGTGGGAGCGGCGGTGCGGCGATCCGACTTGCCCGCGAAGCAAGCACCGCGTTGTATGGCACGGGCTTCGCCCGTGTTCGCGGGCAAGCCCGCTCCCACAATGCCCTCCTCCGGCCTTCAGACCGAGGGCTGTGCCAACGGCGCCGGGGTGGTCCACAAGCTACCCAGATTCTGCAACAACGACCCGGCAATCCCCTGCTGCCCCAGGTACTGCAGAATCAACGGCGCAAACTGCCCGATCATGCCGGTATCCATCCCCAGTGCCTTGAATGCATTGTCGAGGTCGCCGCGGTTCTCCACATCGTTGCCTAGCGCCTTGTCCAGGGCCGACTGGCTGCCCTTGTCGCTGCCCAGCAACTCACCCAGCCCGCTCAGCCCGCCCAGGACATTGGCCCCCGACAGCAGGTCCAGTCCCGGCACGGCCTTGGTCAACTGGCCATAGTCGTCACTGCTCAGGTTGTTGCGCGCCAGCCCCAGCATGGCCCCGGCCCCACCCACGGCTTGTTCGGGGGTGATGTTCAACTGGCTGCCCAGGGTGTTGAGCAGATTGGCCTGGGCTGCAGGCGCCTGCACCTGGCCTTGTTGCTGCTGGTTCTGCATGGCGGAGACAGCGTTGGCGGCGTCGCTGAGGTTGAAGGCGAACACCGGGCTTGCGGCCAGGGTCATCAAGGTTGCCAGGGTGAATGCTTTCATCGGGAGGGACCTCGTCGGCCAGGATGGCCAGGGAAACGAGGCATTGGACTGGCGCCGCGGAACTTTGTTCCTGGCCGATCATCGTCCTGCTGAAAGTACAACGCCCCCTTGCGGGGGCGTTGAGTCTGTCACTTAGGCCGCGCCCCACATCTTGTGCGGGTCGATCACGAACTTCTTCGGCACGCCTGCATCGAACTCGCCATAGCCTTCCGGCGCCTGGTCGAGGTTGATGACCTGCACGCCCACCACTTCGGCAATGTTGATGCGGTCCCACATGATCGCCTGCATCAGCTGGCGGTTGTACTTCATGGTCGGGGTCTGGCCGGTGTGGAAGCTGTGCGACTTGGCCCAGCCCAGGCCGAAGCGGATGCTCAGCGCGCCGATCTTGGCAGCGGCATCCACCGCGCCCGGGTCTTCGGTCACGTACAGGCCGGGGATACCGATGTTGCCGGCAACGCGGGTCACCTGCATCAGCGAGTTCAGCACGGTGGCCGGCGCTTCGTGCTTGGCACCCTCGTGGCCATGGCCACGGGCCTCGAAGCCAACGGCATCGACGGCGCAGTCCACTTCCGGCTCGCCAAGAATGTCGACGATCTGCTCGTGCAGCGGGGTGTCCTTGGACAGGTCGACCACTTCGAAGCCCTGGGATTTGGCGTGGGCCAGGCGGGCCGGGTTGAGGTCGCCGACGATCACGCAGGCCGCACCGAGCAGGCGCGCCGAGGCAGCGGCGGCCAGGCCGACCGGGCCGGCACCGGCGACGTAGACGGTGCTGCCTGGGCCTACGCCGGCGGTGACGGCGCCGTGGTAGCCGGTCGGCAGGATGTCGGACAGGCAGGTCAGGTCACGGATCTTCTCCATGGCCTTGTCGCGATCCGGCAGTTTCAGCAGGTTGAAGTCGGCGTACGGCACCAGCACATACTCGGCCTGGCCACCGGTCCAGTCGCCCATGTCGACATAGCCGTAGGCACCACCGGCACGCGCCGGGTTGACGGTGAGGCAGACACCGGTGTGCATTTCTTTGCAGGAACGGCAGCGGCCGCAGGCGACGTTGAACGGTACCGACACCAGGTCACCGATCTTCAGGCGTTCGACGTCACGCCCCATCTCGACGATTTCACCGGTGATTTCGTGGCCCAGGACCAGGCCGACCTGGGCAGTGGTGCGGCCGCGGACCATGTGCTGGTCGGAGCCGCAGATGTTGGTGGAAACCACCTTGAGGATCACGCCGTGCTCGATCTTCTTGCCGCGTGGGTCTTGCATTTTCGGGTAGTCGATCTTCTGCACCTCGACCTTGCCCGCGCCGAGATACACCACTCCACGATTGCCAGACATGCTCTTACCTCGCTTGATTTTTATTTATGCAGCGGTGGTGGAAAGCGCCGCCGTCCATGGGCGGCATGTGTTACTGGAATGCAGGGAATTGTGGGCCTGATACGGCGCTTTGCACTGACTGGAAACGACAGGGAGATGCCTTTTAACGGCAGTGGAAATTGTGTTGGCCCATTCGCGGGCAAGCCCGCTCCCACAGGAAAAATGCCAGCCGTGAAGGCTGCAAATAACCTGTGGGAGCGGGCTTGCCCGCGAATGGCCGGTGCGGGCTGTTAGAGAACGACAGTCCGGTTGGCGTTGAGGAACACCCGCCGCTCGATGTGGTAGCCCACCGCCCGCGCCAGGGTCAGGCACTCGATGTCGCGCCCTTTGGCAATCAGGTCTTCCGGGTAATGGCTGTGGTCCACCACCTCGACGCCCTGGGCGATGATCGGCCCTTCGTCGAGGTCGTTGTTGATGTAGTGCGCCGTGGCACCGACCATCTTCACGCCCTTGTTGTACGCCTGGTGATAAGGCTTGGCGCCCTTGAAGCCCGGCAGCAACGAGTGGTGAATGTTGATCGCCCAGCCGTCCAGGCGCCGGCACAGTTCCGGCGACAGCACCTGCATGTAGCGGGCAAGCACCACCAGCTCCGCACCGGTTTCTTCGATCACCTGGATCACCTTGCGCTCTTGCGCCGGCTTGTCCTTGGGGTCGAGGGCGAAGTGGTAGTAAGGAATCTTGTGCCAGTGCGCCAGGGGCTCGAGGTCCGGGTGGTTGGACACCACCGCGACCACGTCCATGGCCAGCTGGCCGATGCGCTGGCGATACAGCAGGTCGTTCAGGCAATGGTCGGCCTTGGACACCATGATCACCACCTTGGGGCGGTGATTGGGTGCGGTCAGCTCGAAGGCCATGCCGAACGCTTCGCTGCGCTCGGCGAGGCCGGCCCGGAAGCCCGCCTCGTCGAAATCGTCCGGCTGGCGGAACTCCACGCGAATGAAGAAACGCCCCGACAGCCGGTCGTCGAAGGAGTGGTGCTCCGTCACGTAGCAGCGCTGCTCGTAGAGGTAACGCGTCACCACGTCGACGGTGCCGAGCATGCTCGGGCAGTCGGCGGTGAGAATCCAGGTATCCGGTGCCCGACTCATGTTCTGCTCCTTATGCCTCGATACTCAGGCCGTATTCGGCCGAAGCGTCCTGCAGCCACAGCCACCAGTAATCGGCGAAGCTGCGGCGGATCACCAGTTCCCAAGTGTCTTCGGCGGTACGGCGGATCACCAGTTGCGACTTGGCGAACACGGTGCCGACAGCCTTGCCGACCGGGAAGTTGTTCGGGTGAACATCATAGCTGGTGGATTTCATCAGCACTTCGCGCACGTTCGGGCCGCGCAGTTCCAGCAGGCTCTGCCCGCCGCTGACGTTGACCACCTGAATGTGCTGGCCTTCAAGAGCGGCACGCAGCTTTTGCTCGACCGCGACCTCCTGGCCACCTGGGACGATCAGCAGCCACTCGTCGGGGCCCATCCACTGCAGCGACATCTCGCTGTTGGCGACCACGGTCAGCGCCACTGGCAGCTCCAGGCCCAGGGCCTTGTGCACGCCGGCTGCGAATTCCGGGTTGTGGCCATCGCCACGGATAGTGAGGTGACCGAGGAATTTCTTTTCACGCAGGGTCACGCCTGCGTTCTTGCGGCCTTTGCCAACCAGACTGGCCAGGTCGGCATGGTGCAGTGGCGACTGGGCCTTGGCCTCGGCACCGGGGTTTTGCTGGAAGACGTTGATAGCGCTCATTTCTTACCTGCCTTGAATTCTGTTGATCGCGAAGACCTGAGGTAGAACCTGCTGGCACTGGCTGTGGAGATCCTGTGGGAGCGGGTTTACCCGCGAAGAGGGCGGTGAGTCCACCATCGCATTCGCGGGTGAACCCGCTCCCACAGAGACCGCATTCCAGTCAGTACTACCGGTGAAGCCTCAAACGTTCTGCCGCTCACCCTTCGGATCGAAGAACACCGAAGACACGATTTCCGCCTCGATCACGCTGCCATCGGCCTGTGGTGAGTAAACACGCTCGCCCATGCGTTTGAGGCCGCCCTTGACCACACCCATGGCGAACGAATAACCCAGGGAGTTGGAGGCGTAGCTGGAGGTGACGTGGCCGACCATGTCCATCGGGATCGGCTGCTTCGGATCGAACACCAGCTGGGCGCCTTCCGGCAGCCACTTGGTCGGGTCGATCGGCTTCAGGCCCACCAGCTGCTTGCGGTTCTCGCGCACACAGTCTTCGCGGTTCATGCCACGCAGGCCGATCCACGAGAACGGCTTGTTGCGGCCCACGCACCAGCTCATGTTGAGGTCGTCCGGGGTCATCGAGCCATCGGTGTCCTGGCCGACGATGATGAAGCCCTTCTCGGCACGCAGTACGTGCATGGTCTCGGTGCCGTACGGGGTCAGGTTGTACTTCTTGCCCGCCTCGATGATCTGTTCCAGCACGCCCATGGCGTAGTTGGCCTGCACGTTGACTTCGTACGACAGCTCACCGGTGAACGAGATACGGAACACGCGGGCCGGTACGCCGCCGACGTTGCCTTCCTTCCAGGTCATGAACGGGAACGCGTCCTTGTCCATGTCGATGTCGGTCAGCTCGCTCAGCAGCTTGCGGCTGTTGGGGCCGGACAGGGTCATGGTCGCCCAGTGGTCGGTGACCGAGGTGAAGTACACCTTCAGCTCCGGCCATTCGGTCTGGTGGTACAGCTCCATCCACTGCAGCACGCGGGCAGCGCCACCAGTGGTGGTGGTCATGATGAAGTGGTTGTCGCCGACGCAGGCGGTCACGCCGTCGTCGAAGACCATGCCGTCTTCCTTGCACATCAGGCCGTAGCGGGCCTTGCCCACATCGAGCTTGGTCCAGGCGTTGGTGTAGATGCGGTTGAGGAACTCGCGGGCATCCGGGCCCTGGATGTCGATCTTGCCCAGGGTCGAAGCGTCCAGCAGGCCCACGCTGTCGCGCACGGCCTTGCATTCACGGGCCACGGCAGCATGGATGTCTTCACCGGCTTTCGGGAAGTACCACGGGCGCTTCCACTGGCCGACGTCTTCGAACTCGGCGCCGTTCTTCACATGCCAGGCATGCAGGGCGGTGAAGCGCACAGGCTCGAACAAGTGGCCACAGTGACGGCCGGCTACCGCGCCGAAGGTCACCGGCGTGTAGTTCGGGCGGAACATGGTGGTGCCCATTTCCGGGATTGTGATGCCGATCGAACGGGCGGCGATGGCCAGGCCGTTGATGTTGCCCAGTTTGCCCTGGTCGGTACCGAAGCCCAGTGCGGTGTAGCGTTTCACGTGCTCGACCGACTCGAAGCCTTCGCGGGTGGCCAGTTCGATGGCCGCGGCGGTGACGTCGTTCTGCTGGTCGACGAACTGCTTCGGTGCGCGGGCAGTGCCTTTGTCGTGCGGCACCTGGAACAGCGCCACAGTGGCCTCTTCCTTGCGCGCCACGGTTTTCGGCAGGCTGCCAACGGTGGCTTTGAAGCCCGCTTCAGTGGCTGCGCGAACGCCGCCTTCGAAGCCATCGGCAATCACATCGCCCAGGGCGTAGACGCCGTTGATGCCGCCCACGCATTCGCGTTTCTGTGGGGCATCGCCCGGCACGAAGCCGAGGATGTCTTCACGCCAGACCGGGCGACCGCCCAGGTGCGAAGCCAGGTGTACGATCGGGCTGTAACCGCCGGAGGTGGCGATCAGGTCGCATTCGAGGGTTTCACCCGGGCTGGTGACCTTGTGCGCCTGCACATCGATGGCGGCCACACGGGCGCCGCTGACATGCTTGGTGCCTTTGGCCTCGATCACGGCGCTGGAGGTGAGGATGCGGATGCCCTTGGCACGTGCTTCTTCAACCAGCGAACCCCGTGGGTTGTGGCGGGCATCGGCAATCGCGACCACCTGCAGGCCAGCGTCGTGCCAGTCGAGCGCGGCGCGGTAGGCGTGGTCGTTGTTGGTCGACAGCACCAGCTTGCGGCCCGGGGCCACGCCGTAACGGCGTACGTAGGTGGACACGGCACCGGCCAGCATGTTGCCCGGCAGGTCGTTGTTGCTGTACACCAGCGGGCGCTCGTGGGCGCCGGCAGCCAGGACCACGCGCTTGGCGCGCACGCGATGCACGCGGTGGCGAACCTGGCCGATCGGGGCGCGGTCGCCGAGGTGGTCGGTGAGGCGCTCGTGGATGGTCAGGAAGTTATGGTCGTGGTAGCCGTTGACCGTGGCACGTGGCAGCAGGGTCACTTCCGGCAGGCTTTCCAGCTCTTTGACCACGGCGTTGACCCAGTCGGCGGCAGGCTTGCCGTCGAGGGTTTCGCGGGTGTCGAGCAGGCTGCCGCCGAACTCTTCCTGTTCGTCAGCCAGGATCACGCGGGCACCGCTGCGGGCAGCGGCCAGCGCGGCAGCCAGGCCAGCAGGGCCGGCGCCGACGATCAGCACGTCACAGTGCTGGTTCATGTAGTCATAGGTGTCCGGGTCGTTCTGCAGCGGCGCACGGCCCAGGCCGGCAGCCTTGCGGATGTACTTCTCGTACGTCATCCAGAACGATTTCGGGTACATGAAGGTTTTGTAGTAGAAGCCCGGCGGCATCATGCTGCCGCCGACCTTGCCGAGGATGCCCATGACGTCGTTGTTGACGTTAGGCCAGCCGTTGGTGCTGGTGGCGACCAGGCCTGCGTACAGCGCCTGCTGGGTGGCACGCACGTTGGGGATCTGGGTGGCTTCGCTGGAGCCGATCTGCAGGATGGCGTTCGGCTCTTCGGTACCAGCAGCGATGATGCCGCGTGGGCGCGAGTACTTGAAGCTGCGGCCGACGATGTCGACGCCGTTGGCCAGCAACGCGGCGGCCAGGCTGTCACCGGCATAACCCTGGTAGGTCTTGCCGTTGAAGGTGAAGTTCAGGACCTTGCTGCGGTCGATACGGCCGCCGCTGGCGAGGCGATAGGTCTGGCTCATACTTTTTCCCCTTGGCCTTTGACGGTCGACGCTGCGCTGGCGGCTTTGCCGTTGGCGGTCACTTGCGGCTTCTCGCCAATCTTGTAGGTTTCCAGAATTTCGTAGGTCACGGTGTCGCGGGTGACGTTGAAGTACTGGCGGCAGCCGGCAACGTGGTCCCACAGTTCATGGTGAATCCCGCGCGGGTTGTCACGGTAGAACATGTAGGTACCCCACTCCTCGTCGGAGCAGGCGTTAGGGTCCAGCGGGCGGGCGATGTGCGCCTGGCCAGAGGCGTGGAACTCTTCTTCGGAGCGCAGCTCGCCGCAGTGGGGACAGAAAATATGCAACATGACGGTGTCTCCGGTTAGTGGGCGACGGCGGCGGCGCCGTGTTCGTCGATCAGTGCGCCGTTGTAGAAACGGTCCATGGAGAACGGCGCGGCCAGTGGGTGCATTTCGCCCTTGGCCAGGCTCGCGGCGAAGACGTTGCCCGAACCCGGGGTCGCCTTGAAGCCGCCAGTACCCCAACCGCAGTTGAAGAACATGTTCTTGACCGGGGTCTTGGTGATGATCGGGCAAGCGTCCGGCGAGGTGTCGACGATGCCGCCCCACTGGCGGTTCATGCGCACGCGCGAGAGGTTCGGGAACATTTCGACGATGGCCTGCAGGGTGTGCTCGATCACCGGGTACGAACCGCGCTGGCCATAGCCGACCCAGCCGTCGATACCGGCACCGATCACCAGGTCGCCCTTGTCGGACTGGCTGATGTAGCCGTGCACGGCGTTGGACATGATCACCGAGTCGATGATCGGTTTGATCGGCTCGGATACCAGTGCTTGCAGCGGGTGCGATTCCAGCGGCAGGCGGAAGCCGGCCAGCTTGGCCATGTGCCCGGAGTTACCGGCGGTGACCACGCCGACGCGCTTGGCGCCGATGAAGCCTTTGTTGGTCTCCACGCCGATGACCGCGCCGTTTTCCTTGCGGAAGCCGATCACTTCGGTCTGCTGGATCAGGTCCACGCCCAGGGCGTCGGCGGCACGGGCGAAGCCCCAGGCCACGGCGTCGTGACGGGCCACGCCACCACGGCGCTGAACGGTCGCGCCGAGGATCGGGTAGCGGGTGTTCTTGGAGCAATCCAGGTACGGGATTTCGGCCGCGACCTGGGCAGTGTTCAGCAGTTCGCCGTCGACGCCGTTGAGGCGGTTGGCACTGACACGGCGCTCGGAGTCACGCATGTCCTGCAGGGTGTGGCACAGGTTGTAGACGCCGCGCTGGGAGAACATGACGTTGTAGTTGAGGTCCTGGGACAGGCCCTCCCACAGCTTCATGGCGTGCTCGTACAGGTGCGCCGACTCGTCCCACAGGTAGTTGGAACGCACGATGGTGGTGTTACGGGCGGTGTTGCCGCCGCCCAGGTAGCCCTTCTCGATCACGGCAACGTTGGTGATGCCGTGCTCTTTGGCCAGGTAATAGGCCGTGGCCAGGCCATGGCCGCCACCGCCGACGATGACCACGTCATAGACCTTTTTAGGGGTCGGCGTGCGCCACATGCGCTGCCAGTTCTCGTGGTGGCTGAGGGAGTGCTTGAAAAGGCCGAAGCCCGAGTAGCGTTGCATGGTCGTTTACTCCACTCAGCGGTAAACAGGGAAGTCAGCGCACAGGGCCGCGACGTTCTTCGCCACATCGGCTTCGACGTCTGCGTCACCGAGGTTGTCGAGGATGTCGCAGATCCAGCCGGCCAGGGCTACACACTGCGCGACCTTGAAGCCGCGGGTGGTGACGGCCGGGGTGCCGATACGCAGGCCCGATGTGACGAACGGCGACTGCGGGTCGTTCGGTACGGCGTTCTTGTTGACGGTGATGTGCGCGCGGCCCAGGGCGGCGTCGGCATCTTTGCCGGTCAGTCCCTGGCGGATCAGGCTGACCAGGAACAGGTGGTTGTCGGTGCCGCCGGAGACCACGTCGTAGCCGCGGTCGATGAACACCTGGGCCATGGCCTGGGCGTTTTCGATGACCTGCTTCTGGTAGGCCTTGAAGCCTGGCTCCAGTGCCTCTTTGAAGCACACGGCCTTGGCGGCGATCACGTGCATCAGCGGGCCGCCCTGGGCGCCCGGGAATACGGCGGCGTTGAGCTTCTTCTCGATCTCTTCGTTCGACTTGGCCAGGATCAGGCCGCCACGTGGGCCGCGCAGGGTCTTGTGGGTGGTGGTGGTCACCACGTCAGCGAACGGGATCGGGTTCGGGTACAGGCCAGCGGCAACCAGGCCGGCCACGTGGGCCATGTCGACGAACAGCAGCGCACCGACCTTGTCGGCGATGGCGCGGAAGCGTGGGAAGTCGAGGGTCTTGGAGTAGGCCGAGAAACCGGCAACGATCATCTTTGGCTTGTGCTCGACGGCCAGGCGCTCGACTTCGTCGTAGTCGATCAGGCCGGTGTTGGTGTCGATGCCATATTGCACCGCGTTGTACAGCTTGCCCGAGGACGACACCTTGGCGCCGTGGGTCAGGTGGCCGCCGTGTGCCAGGCTCATGCCGAGAATGGTGTCACCGGCCTGCAGCAGGGCCAGGTAAACGGCGCCGTTGGCCGAAGAGCCGGAGTGCGGCTGGACGTTGGCGTAGTCGGCACCGAACAGCTGCTTGGCGCGCTCAATAGCCAGTGCCTCGACCTTGTCGACGTGCTCGCAGCCACCGTAGTAGCGCTTGCCCGGGTAGCCTTCGGCGTACTTGTTGGTCAGGCCGCTGCCCTGGGCCTGCATGACGCGCTTGCTGGTGTAGTTCTCGGAAGCGATCAGCTCGATGTGATCTTCCTGACGCTGTTCTTCGGCATTCATCGCCGCCAGCAGTGCATCGTCATAACCCTGGATCTGGTCTTGCTTGCTGAACATCGTGTATCTCCCGGCAGCGATCGTTTTTTGTCGTGGGGCACTGTGGCCCTTTGTGGCGATGTTATGACTGGCCGGGGCGGGTCAGATGCCTGCGCACGCCTTGCAATGGCGCGTTTACGACATTCGTTGCGGCGTTGGCCCCTTCGCGGGCAAGCCCGCTCCCACAAGGACCGCGCAGGTCTGGGCCAACACCTGTGCAAGGGCCTGCCACAATACTTATGGGAGCGGGCTGGCCCGCGAAGAGGCCGGTCCTGAGAACACGGAAACAAGCCCATGCACAGCTTGTATAGGCAACTGCTGAAACGATGGTTTAGAGTGCTGTTCTGCGTCGTTCACAGGACAGTGTCATGACAGATAAGAGCCAACAATTCGCCAGCGACAACTATTCCGGTATCTGCCCCGAAGCCTGGGCGGCAATGGAGAAGGCCAACCACGGCCATGACCGCGCCTACGGCGACGACCAGTGGACCGAGCGCGCCTCGCAATACTTCCGCAACCTGTTCGAAACCGACTGCGAGGTGTTCTTCGCCTTCAACGGCACCGCCGCCAACTCCCTGGCCCTGGCCTCGCTGTGCCAGAGCTACCACAGCGTGATCTGCTCCGAGACCGCCCACGTCGAAACCGACGAATGCGGCGCGCCGGAGTTCTTCTCCAACGGCTCCAAGCTACTCACTGCACCCAGCGTCAACGGCAAGCTGACACCACAATCGATCCGCGAAGTGGCACTCAAACGCCAGGACATCCACTACCCCAAGCCGCGGGTGGTCACCATTACCCAGGCCACCGAGGTCGGTACCGTCTATCGCCCCGACGAGCTCAAGGCGATCAGCGCCACCTGCAAGGAGCTGGGCCTGAACCTGCACATGGACGGCGCGCGCTTTACCAATGCCTGCGCGTTCCTCGGCTGCAGCCCGGCTGAGCTGACCTGGAAGGCCGGCGTCGATGTACTGTGCTTTGGCGGTACCAAGAACGGCATGGCGGTGGGCGAGGCAATCCTGTTCTTCAACCGCCAGCTGGCCGAAGATTTCGACTACCGCTGCAAGCAGGCCGGGCAACTGGCGTCGAAAATGCGCTTCCTGTCGGCGCCGTGGGTCGGGCTGCTGGAGGATGGCGCCTGGTTGCGCCATGGCAATCATGCCAACCGTTGCGCGCAGTTGCTGGCCTCGTTGGTGAGTGACCTGCCAGGGGTGGAACTGATGTTCCCGGTGGAGGCCAACGGCGTGTTCCTGCAAATGCCGGAGCATGCGATAGAAGCACTGCGCGGCAAGGGGTGGCGGTTTTATACCTTCATCGGCAGTGGCGGGGCGCGGTTCATGTGCTCGTGGGATACCGAAGAAGCGCGGGTGCGGGACCTGGCGGCGGATATCCGCAGCATCATCAGCGCCTGATCGGCCGCATTCGCGGGCAAGCCCCACAGCTGAGGCGCCAACTTCAAGGTAGGCGCGGTACCTGTGGGAGCGGGCTTGCCCGCGAAGCATCCAGCACCTATCTAGAGTTTGAAACCACCCATCTGCCGCGCCAGGTCATCGGCCAGCCCGCGCAACGCCTGGCACTCCTCCCGGCAGCCCTGCACCTCGGCCGCTGTTTCCCGCGCCAGATCAGAAATGCCCTGCACCGTCCGGTTGATTTCCTCGGTCACCGCCGATTGTTCTTCAGTTGCCGTGGCCACCTGATGGTTCATGTCGCTGATGTGCTCGACCTGATCGGTAATCGCGCCCAACGAGGCCCCGGTGCGCTGGCTCGACTCCACACCACTGCCGGTCGCCTGCTGCCCTGCCTGCATCGAACTCACCGCCGAGCCCGCGCCCTGCTTGAGGCGCTGGATCATTTGCTGCACTTCATCGGTGGACAGCTGCGTGCGCCGTGCCAGGGTTCGTACTTCATCGGCCACCACTGCAAAGCCACGGCCCATCTCCCCCGCCCTCGCCGCTTCGATGGCGGCATTCAGCGCCAGCAGGTTGGTCTGTTCGGAAATGCTGCGTATCACCGCCAGTACTTCATCGATCGAGGCAACTTCTTCAGCCAGCTGGCTCACCGCATCAGCTGCCTTGCCGATATCACCCGACATACCTTCGATGCCCTGGATCGAGCGCCGCACCACCTCTCGGGCCTGCAACGCTTCGTCGCGGGCCGACTGCGAAGCCTCGGCCGCGTCACCCGCATTGCGGGCGATGTCCTGAACGGTCAGCCCCATCTCATGCACAGCGGTGGCGACCATCTCGGTCATTTCCTGCTGGCGCCCGGAGCGTTCGGCGGTGTTATCCACCACCTGGGCCACCTGCCCCACGGCCTGATGCAGGCGCTCACTGGTGCGCAGCACCTCGCCGATCAGGCTGCGCTGGCTGTCGAGGAAGCGGTTGAAACCACGGGCCAGATCGCCCAGTTCATCCTGGCGGGCATCATCCAGACGGTGACTGAGGTCGCCACCGCCACTGCCGATCTGTACCAGCGCGGCGGTGACGCGGCGGATCGGGCGCACCAGACCGCGCGCCAGCCACACCACCAGCAACAAGGAGATCAACGCCACCGCGCCACCGATCAGGCTGGTCAGCCACACCGCGTGGCGCATCGGTGCGTAGATGTCCGATTCAGGCACCTCGGCCACCAAGGTCCAGTTGAGGTCACGCAGCGGCAGGCCAAGGGCAACATAGGTTTCGCCATCGCGGCTGAAGCGGCTGCTCTGCAACGTGCCTGCCTGTGCCATAACCGCTTTCGCCGCCTCGGCGCCAATCTGCTCGGCCAGCTGACGCTTGCCGCTGAAGGCGTTATCCGGGTGCACTTGAATCAGCCCGTCGTTGCGCACCAGGAACACCTTGCCGTGCTCGCCGAAGCTGAAGTCGTGGATCAGCTTCGACAACTCGCTCATGCGCAAGCCCATGCCGGCCACACCCACCAGCTGGCCGGCCTTTTCCACGCGATAGTCGATGAACAGCGCCAGCTCGCCGGTGGAGCCGTCGATATCGATATTGACCAGGCGCTCGGCGCCGCTGTCGATGTAGCCGTAGAACCAGGCGTCCTTGGGGTTGGTACGGCTCAGGGTGCGGTCGAGCCCCTTTTCGTTGTAGTAGTGACCGGTACTGGTGGCGGCGAACATGGTGGTGAAGGCCTGGTTGCGTTGCCGGGAGGCTTCCAGGTATTCGACGAAGCGAGCCGCCTCGGCGGGGTTTTCACCCGCCGCTAGCCAGTCGCGCAGCAGGGTGTTGCCAGCGATGTCGGCTGCGGCCACCAGGGGCTGGCCGAGCATGCGCTCGATATCGTTGCGGATCGCTTCGATGCTGGCCGGCAAGGCCGTATCGACCAGGTAACGTTCGGTCAGGCGGTTGAGCGCCACCGTGAAGATGACCACCACCACCAGGATGCTCGCCAACAGGGCGGCGCCCATGCTCGCGATCAATTGCCACTGGATGCTCTTACGCCAGATACGCATGCCCATGCTCCCCGCCAATTATTGTTTTGCGGGAAGTGTATACACTTGCGTATTCAGTTAATCCAGTGATCTGGAACAACAACGCCGTTCATGTGGGAGCGGGCTTGCCCGCGAATGCGACGGCGTATTCACCATCGTATTCGCGGGCAAGCCCGCTCCCACAGAGGGCCAGCACGTACTTACTGTTCGGCGATGGTCCGGACGATGGCGTCCACCGTAGCGTCGATCTGCGCCTGGGTACGCTCGAGGGTCTGCTGGTGTTCCTTCTGCAGTTCGACCTGCTTGGAACACAGGTTCAGCGCGGCCAGCACCAGCAGCTTGTCGCCGATCAGGGTCGGGTACGAACGCTTGGTCTCGGCCAGGGCGGTGTTGAGCATCCGCACCGCCTGCGCCAGGGTTTCCTCCTGGCCTTCGGGCGCCTTGATCGAATAGTCGCTGCCGAGGATCGATACGACATTGATCGGCTGCGCTTGCAGTCTCATGCGCCGACGACGCCTGCACTGGCGCGCTCGACCAGCGCCTGGATACGCGCAGCGGTGGCGCCGTGCTTCTCTTCCTGCTCCATCAGCGACAGCTGCAGGGTTTCGTTCTCTTCCTTGGCCTGGGCCAGTGCCTGGCCGAGGGTGGTGTTCTGCTCGGTGAGTTGAGCGTTTTTCTGCATCAGGTCGCTGACCAGTTGCTCGAGTTGATTCAGGGAGGCTTCCAGCATGGGTCTATCTCGGGTTGTTGCAAAGGGCGCACACGATAAAGAAAAGCGTGAGCCCCCGCCATTAAATATCGGATTCTTAAGGTTTCTACCCCGCAGATTGACAGGGTATCGGGCCCCTTGTTCCGACCTGGGTCAACCGCCGGTCAGGTAACCGGACAGTGAGCTGAAAACTTTCATCTGTTCATCCTCAAGACTGATCAGTCACGACCGATAGACAGGTAGGTCATATTCCGTCGCACGGACCGCGCCTCCTCACATCCTCCCTGGACTCTCTCCATGTCACTACGCAACATGAACATCGCCCCGCGCGCGTTGCTCGGGTTCGCTCTGATCGGCGCCCTCATGCTCGGCCTTGGTATCTTCTCGCTCATGCAGATGGGCAACATCCGACAGGCCGGCGTGACCATCGAAGTAAACAGCGTGCCCAGCATCAAGACGCTCGATGAACTGGCTGCGCTCAACCTGCGCATGCGCACACTGTCCTACCGGCTGCTGCTCAACCGCGAACCGGAAACCCAGCGCGACACCCTCAATCTGCTGGACCAGCGCAACGCCCAGATCGAACGTGCCCGCCAGGCCTACCTGCCAATGATCACGGCAGCCGACGAGCGGGCTGCCTTCGAGCAGTACACCCAACTGCTCAACCAGTATCGCCAGCTCGAGTCACGCATGCGCAGCCTGAGCCAGGCCGACCGCCTGGACGAACTGCGTGACCTGCTCAATCGCGACCTGCTGGCCAACTCCGAACAGATCAACAAGGTCATGGAGACCCTGGTCCAGATCAACACCGAGCAGACCCGCACCACCAATGAAACCGCCGCCAACCAGTACGACAGCGCGTTCGCCCTGGTAATCGGCTTGTTGGTTGCCGCCACTGCCCTGACCTTCCTTTGCGCATTCCTGCTGACCCGCAGCATCGTCAAACCGATCGAAGAAGCACTGCAGGCCGCCGAACAGGTGGCCGACGGTGACCTGACCAAGGTCATCCGCGCCGAAGGCACCGACGAAGCAGCCCGGCTGCAACGCGCCATGGCCCGCATGCAGGACAAGCTGCGCGACACCTTGCAACTGATCGCCGGTTCCGCCACCCAGCTGGCCTCGGCGGCCGAGGAGCTGAACTGCGTCACCGACGAAAGCGCCCGCGGCCTGCAACAGCAGAACAATGAAATCGAACAGGCGGCGACCGCCGTCACCGAGATGACCAGCGCCGTGGAAGAAGTCGCGCGCAATGCGGTCAGCACCTCGGAGGCCTCCAGCGAAGCCAGCCGCTCGGCCGGCGACGGCCGTGACCTGGTGATGGAAACCGTCGGCGCCATCGAGCGCATGAGCACGGACGTGCAGGGCACCGCCAAGCTGGTCACTCACCTGGCCGAACAATCGCGCGACATCGGCAAGGTGCTCGATGTGATCCGCGGCCTGGCCGACCAGACCAACCTGCTGGCGCTGAATGCTGCGATCGAAGCGGCACGCGCCGGTGAGGCCGGGCGTGGTTTTGCCGTGGTGGCGGATGAAGTGCGGGCACTGGCCCATCGCACCCAGCAGTCGACCAGCGAGATCGAACGCATGATCGGCAGCATCCAGGGCGGTACCGAAGAGGCGGTGGAATCGATGCGCACCAGCACCGAGCGCGCCGAGTCGACGCTGAACATCGCCAAGGGAGCCGGCATGGCGCTGGACACCATTGCTGCCGCCGTGGCGCAGATCAACGAGCGTAACCTGGTGATTGCCAGTGCGGCCGAAGAACAGGCCCAGGTGGCGCGGGAGGTGGACCGCAACCTGGTGAACATCAATGACCTGTCGGTGCAGAGTGCTACCGGGGCGCATCAGACCAGCGCGGCGAGTGCCGAGCTGTCGCGCCTGGCGGTGGACCTTAACAGTCTGGTCGCCCGCTTCCGCACCTGAAAGCATTCGCAGGCAAGCCCGCTCCCACAGGATCACCGCTCTGTTCAAGACTGCGGTGAACCTGTGGGAGCGGGCCTGCCCGCGAAAAACCCAGACTGGCCGCTGGATCAGTAATCGATCCGCACGTCCCCTTTCGGCACACTGCAGCACGACAGGATGTAGCCCTCGGCTTCGTCTTCCTCGGTAATCCCGCCGTTGTGCTCCATCTCCACTTCGCCACCCAGCTTGAGCACCTTGCAGGTCCCGCAGATACCCATGCCGCAGGCTTTCGGGATCATCAGCCCAACTTTCGCCGCCGCCGCATGCACCGTCTCGCCCGGAGCGACGCGGATGCTCCGCTCGCTGCCGATGAATTCCACCAGGTTGAGGTCCGAAGCATCCACTTCCGGTGCATCGGCCGCCTGCTCGGCATGCTCCACCGCATCGGCCTTGGCCTCTGCCGGCGTCGCGCCGAACGATTCCTCGTGGTAGTTCTTCATGTCGAAGCCGACCGCTTCGAGCATGCGCTTCACCGCGCTCATGTACGGCGTCGGGCCACAGCAGAACACCACGCGTTCCATGTAGTCCGGCGCGATCAGCTCCATCAGGCGCTGGTTCAGGTAACCGCGATAACCCGCCCAAGGCTCACCCAGCCCATGCTTCTCGCAGATGATGTGCAGGCTGAAGTTGGGAATGCGCGAGGCCATCTGTTCCAGCTCGCGGTGATAGATGATGTCCTTCGGCGAGCGGGCACTGTGCACGAACACCATGTCGACGTTGGCGTTGGTGTCGTAGAACCAGCGCGCCATCGACATCACTGGGGTGATGCCTACGCCGCCCGAAAGGTACAGCACCTTCGGCGCCGGGAAATCGATGGCGTTGAACAGCCCCACCGGCCCGTGCACCGGCAGCTCGGCGCCTTCGTGCATGGTGTCGTGGAGGAAGTTGGACACCAGCCCGCCCGGAACGCGCTTGACCGTGATCGAGAAGCTGTAGGGCACCGACGGCGAACTGGAGATGGTGTAAGAGCGCATCACCGGCTTGCCTTCGATTTCCAGCTCCAGGGTGACGAACTGCCCGGGCTTGAAGAAGAACATGATCGGCTGGTCAGCCATGAAGCAGAAGGTGCGCACGTCCCAGGTCTCCTGGATGACCTTGACGCAGCGCACGATGTGGCGGCCGTTGGCCCAGGTCTGGGTGGTGACCGGATTGAGGAAGGTATCGGACATGTTCATCTCCAGCGGCCGACTATGGCCCTTTTTATGGCTTGGATAATGCGCAAGCTGAAGACGACGTACATTCCTGCCAGCGACATCGGCGTGCTTATCGCGACCAGCCCCGCGCCACAAGGGCTGGCGCGTCGTAATTCAAATCGGCCATGTCGCCCATGGATACGGTTCATGGCGTCTTCGGACGCACACTCCACGGCAAAAGAACCTGCTGTTTTGCGACAGACAGCCTTGCGGCACCACAACAACGATTAGCCACCTTTTGCCGGCCGCACACGGCCCCGAGGAATACACGATGGACGTCACCGCAACCCTGAGCCTGGGCGATCCACTGGAACCTGCACGCAAGGCCACCGCCGAGATGCTGCAGACCCGCGAGCGCACCTACTCGCTGCCCCAGCCGTTCTACACCGACGAGCGTCTGTTCCAGATCGACATGGAGGAGATCTTCCAGAAGGAATGGCTGATCGCCGGCATGACCTGCGAGATCCCGGCCAAGGGCAACTACATCACCCTGCAGATCGGCAAGAACCCGATCCTGGTGGTGCGTGGCGCTGAAGGCAAGGTGCACGCCTTCCACAACGTCTGCCGCCACCGCGGTTCGCGCCTGTGTGTCAGCGATAAAGGCAAGGTGGCCAAGCTGGTCTGCCACTACCACCAGTGGACCTACGAGCTGGACGGCCGCCTGCTGTTCGCGGGCACCGAAATGGGCGACGACTTCGACATGAAGGAGTACGGCCTCAAGCCTGTGAACGTGAAAGTCGCCGGCGGCTACATCTTCATCAGCCTGGCGGAAAACCCACCTGCCATCGACGAGTTCCTGGCCACCCTGGAACACTACATGGAACCGTACGACATGGAGAACACCAAGGTGGCGGTGCAGACCACCTTGATGGAAAAGGCCAACTGGAAGCTGGTACTGGAAAACAACCGCGAGTGCTACCACTGCTCCGGTTCGCACCCAGAACTGCTGCAAACCCTGCTGGAGTGGGACGACACCAACGACCCGCGCGCCGACCAGGCCTTCAAGGACCACGTGGCTGCCTCCGCTGCCGCCTGGGAAGCCGAGAAGATCCCGTACCTGCACAAGAGCCACGGCCTGCGTAACCGCATCGTGCGCATGCCGCTGCTCAAGGGCACCGTGTCGATGACCATGGACGGCAAGCAGGCCTGCCAGAAGCTGATGGGCCGCATCAAGAACCCGGACCTCGGCTCGATGCGCATCCTGCACCTGCCGCACTCGTGGAACCACTGCATGGGCGACCACATGATCGTGTTCACCGTGTGGCCGATCAGCGCCCAGGAGACCATGGTCACCACCAAATGGCTGGTGCACAAGGATGCCGTGGAAGGTGTGGACTACAACCCTGAGCACATGCGCAAGGTGTGGGATGCCACCAACGACCAGGACCGTCGCCTGGCCGAAGAGAACCAGCGCGGGATCAACTCCACTGCCTATCAACCAGGCCCTTACTCCAAGACCTACGAGTTCGGGGTGGTGAACTTCATCGACTGGTACAGCCAGCGTGTGCTGGAGAACCTGGGCGCAGAGCCGGCGCCCTACCTGAAGGAAGTAAAGGCGCAGTAACGGCGCTGCAGTAATGAACGCCACGGCCGGGTTACCCTCGCCGTGGCGTTTTACATGACGATCCAGAGCTTCATCACATGTTATCCACAGGTTTACCTGAACCTCTAGAGAATACCGACAGCAAAGCGTGCAGCCAGCACGCCGACCGCTGCTGATCAATAATTGATCAAAATGTTCAAAGCCTCTGATCTAAAGGCTTGCAGCCCCTCCCGAACACCTTGTCCACAGAAGCGCCAACAGATTTTGTGTGCAGATCCCATCAGCCGCGAAAATTACTGTGGATAAGCAGCGCAAGTGCCTGAAAAAGCTGGCTTCCGGTGTAAATAAACGACTTTGATCATTTACTGACCAATGTATTGCAGCCCAATGATTTCGGGGCCTTCAGCGGTTACCAAACAGTTTATCCACAGAGCCGCCAACAGTGATTGTGGGAAACGTGGCCGCCCCCATCCGACGGCAGCCCGCTTTCAACCTTCATGTCACTGATCATTTATTGAGCATTCCGACACAGCCTTTGGAATACAAGGCCTGTAGCGAAGCGCAAACACTTTATCCACACAGTCGCGAACAGATTCCGTGGGCAAAAAGTGGAGTACCTATCATTTTTGCCAGTTTCGCCCGATTGCCCCGTGTGATTCAGTGTGGGCTACTACTTGGCCATTATTCGGGAGTGACTTATGCACAGCCGCCTCGCAGGGACTGTGAAGTGGTTTGATAATCGCCATGGGATGGGAGTAATCAAGGCCGAGGGGCGGGCTTGGAACTATCTGGTATTGCGCTGTGCCACGCAGAATGGGGAACTTTTGACCGGGCAGCGGGTGTGGTTCGAGCCGATCACCAAAGGATTGGCAAACTGGGCGTTCAACGTGGTCAGGCAATAGCGCTTTTTTGTGGAAGCGGACTTGCGTCGCGATAAGCCCGCGCAGTGATCGCGTTATCGGGCGTATCGGCGGAAGTGTCAGATTTTTTGTGTGCGGGCCGGTAACGGCCTGCCGTCAGGCAGGCCCTGATCTTCACCAGGTTGGCCTGATGAACCGATCTCCGTACAGAATCGCAAATTGATTCATCGCGCTTTTCCAATCATGGGCCGGTTTTCCCCAATTGGCTGTTATGTTGCGCAATCCCAGCCAAATCAGTTTGGTCGCTGCGTCATCATTCGGGAAATGCCCTCGGGTCTTGATGACCTTGCGTAGCTGGGCGTTGATGCTCTCGATCGCGTTGGTGGTATAGATCACCTTCCGGATGGCGGGCGGAAAGACAAAGAATGGAATCACGCGATCCCAGGCGCGTCTCCAGGCAGCCACCACCGTTGGATATTTCTCACCCCACGGCCCGCTCTCAAACTCATCGAGTGCTTGCTCAGCCGCTTCGGCATTGATGGCTTGGTAAATCGGTTTCAGTTCCTTGGCCAGTGCGCGCCGTTTGTCCCAGGCCGCGTAGTCCAGGCTGTTGCGGATCAGATGCACGATGCACGTCTGCAATGTCGTCTCTGGAAACACGGCGCTGAGGGCTTCTGGCATGCCTTTAAGGCCATCGGTCACGGCAATCAGCACGTCCTCGACGCCACGTGTCTTGAGATCGTTGAACACCTTCATCCAGAACTTCGCACCCTCAGTGTTCTCGATCCAGATGCCCAGGATGTCGCGCGTCCCGTCGGGTAGAACGCCCAAAGCCAAGTAAATGGCCTTGTTGCGCACCAGGCCTTCTTCGCGAATCTTCACCCGCAGCGCATCAAAGAAAATGACCGGGTACATCGGCTCCAATGGCCGCTGTTGCCACGCGCCAATTTCGTCCATGACCTCGTCTGTCACAGAGCTGATGAAGTCGGGTGAAACGTCGGTTCCATACTGCTCGGACAGGAAGGCCCGGATCTCTCTGACTGTCATTCCACGGGCGTACATGGCGATGATCTTGTCGTCGAAGCCAGTGTAACGGCGCTCATGTTTGGGGATCAGGATGGGCGAGAAGCTGCCGTCACGGTCGCGAGGGATATCCAAGCGCAGAGGCCCATCGCCGGTTAGCACTGTCTTGCCGCTTTTGCCGTTGCGCTGGTTGGTTTCATCCTCCGGGCGCTGCGCGCCCGGCGGATAACCCAGGTGGTGGCCAAGCTCGGCATGCAGAGCGCGTTCGATCAAGGCCTTCTTGAACGCCGCAGAGGCATCCTCGATAGCTTCTGCGGTCATCAGGCCCTCACCGAACTGCTCCAGCAGCTCCTTGGGGATTTTGGGCAGGTCACGCAGGGGTTTCTTTTTGGTTGGCATACATGCACCTCTTACTCATGTTATGCCCGAACACAAAATTTCTGACACCCTCGTATCGGCAAAAGTCCCAGGGCTGCAGTGCAGCCCTCTCGCGACCCAAAGCCACTTCCACAAAGAGCACAAGGTTCAGCGCAGTACGCCCTCTTCCACCAGCAGCTTCAGGATGGCTTCGGCGCCTTCCTGTGGAGAAACATCCTTCAGCACCTTGCCACCACCGCCACTGGCCTTGGCCGTGGCCGCCTTCATCCGGTCCGCACCGCTTTTGGCCTTGATCACCTTGAGCCGCTTGGGCCGTGGCCGTGCCGGCTGCAGCTCGGCATCCGCCAGCAGTTCATCCTCGACGATCGCCACATTGCGCGCCGCCAGCACACCCCGGCGAGCCGGGCCAAATGCGCTCTGGCGCGGCTTTGGCGCGGCGTTATCCACAGTCGCCAGCAGCGGCAGGCGTACCTTCAGCCGGCGCCGCTGACCACGTGGCAGCGCTTGCAGTACCTGGGCAGTACCGTTGTCGATCGACTCCACTTCGGCCAGCCCCACCACCAACGGCCAGCCGAGCTTCTCGGCCAGCAGGAATGGCAGCATGCCCGACCCTTCACCGGTTTCAGCCTGGCTGCCAGTCAGCACCAACTGGGCGCCAGCATCGCGCAGGTAATCACCCAGCACACCCAGTACATCGGCCCCAGCTGGCTGCTCAAGTACATCCAGATGGTCCAGGCCCATGCCCAGGTAGGCGCGCAAGGCTTCTTCCCGAGGGTCGCCGGCATGCACCACCTGCAAGTTATCCCCAGCCAGCTGCAAACCCAACTCCACCGCGCGGGCATCCTGCTCGGCGCGGCGGGCGCGGCCAGAGCTGGGGTGGGCACCGATGGAAACCAGGCTGATCACTTTCGTACTCATGCTCGTGCCCTTATGCCGCGTCGCGCTGGCCGCCGCTGCGGAAGTTGTCCACAGCCTCGATCAGTGCCTTCAGAATCGCCGAACTGTCGCCAATCACCGACAGGTCGGCCCGTTTGATCATGTCGCAGCCCGGGTCCATGTTGATCGCCACCACCTTGTCGCAGGCGCCGATGCCCTGCAGGTGCTGGATCGCGCCGGAGATACCGACAGCCACGTAGACCCGTGCCGTGACCCAGGTACCGGTAGCACCGACCTGGCGGTTGCGCGGCATGAAGCCGTCGTCCACCGCCACCCGCGAGGCGCCTTCGGTGGCGCCGAGGGCAGCAGTAGCCTGGTGATAAAGGTCCCAGTCCTTGACGCCGTTACCGCCAGAGACGATGAACTCGGCTTCGGCCATGGCGATGGTTGCCGGGTCGACGGCCACCGAACCGAGGTCCTCGATGCGCGACAAGCTGCGCACCACGCTTGTGGACAACTCCACCGGCAGCGCTTCGTGACGGGTTTCGCTGACCGGCTCGGCACACTCCGCCGCACCCAGGATCAGGCGTGGCACGGCGCGTTGCAGGTCTTGCTGGCCGGCACCGGCGCGGCCGATGCACTGGCCGTCCTTGACCTGCCAGACCCGTGTCGCCGGGCGTTCGCCGAGGGACGCACCGAGGCGACGGCCCAGTTCGCCGCCACCGGTTCGGCTGTCTGGCAGCAGCCAGTGGCGTGGGGTGAACTGGTTATCCACAGCGCGCAGGCCCTGCACCAGTTGCTCCGGTGCATAACCTTCGAATTCCTCGCCTTCGAGGATCAGCAAGCGATCGACACCGGCAGTGGAAAAGTTGCTTTCCTTGTGTTCGCCGAACACCACCGCCAGCACTGCACCGTCGCTGCCGGCCAGGCCGTGGGCCAGGCCCAGCAGGTCGCGGTCGTGGCTGCTCAGGCGGCCGCCGACCATGTCCGGTACCACAGCGATGTAGAACGCCGGTGCTGGCACCTGGTGCAGCGGCAGCTGCACTTCGGCCGCCGCCGTACGCCGCCCGCCGACACCGGTGCCCTGCTGGGCGCCGCTGCGGTCGATGCGCTTGAGTCCGGCCGGGCCGATGAAGCCTGCGGCGATGGCATGGGGGTTCTTGCGGACCAGGCCGTTGGGCCCCATCCAGCGGGTCTGTTGCGTCTGCATCGCCGCGTGCAGCGGATGCAGACGGTTACGGGCGATCCACTCGGCGCGTGGATCGCGGCGGATAATATCGCTCATCAATGGACCTCCGCAGGTTCGCGTTTAACCGTTGGCGACTTTGGGGCCGCGGGAGTTTCCTCTTCGATCAGCACATCAGCCACCAGCTCGGCGAGGTCCTTGATCTGTGGGCGCGGTTCGACCACGCCTTCGAGCATCGCGGTGCACTGCGGGCAACCCACGGCCACCAGCTCGGCCTTGGTTTCGCGGATATCGTCCATGCGCATGTCCGGGATCCGCTGCTTGCCGGGGATGTCGGTGATCGGCGCACCGCCACCACCACCGCAGCAACGGGAGCGGAAGCCCGAGCGCTCCATTTCGCGCACTTCGATACCCAGCGCCTTGAGCACCGCACGCGGGGCTTCGTACTCACCGTTGTAGCGGCCCAGGTAGCACGGGTCGTGGTAGGTGACGCTGCCGCCCTTGTGCTGGCCAAGATTGAGCTTTTTCGCTTCGATCAGTTCGGCAATGTAGGTGCTGTGGTGCAGCACTTCATAGTCGCCGCCCAGCGCTCCGTACTCGTTCTTCAGTACATGGAAGCTGTGCGGGTCGCAGGTGACGATGCGCTGGAACTTGTACTTGGCCAGGGTCTGGATGTTGCGCTTGGCCAGTTGCTGGAAGGTCGCTTCATCGCCCAGGCGGCGCGCCACGTCACCGCTGTCACGCTCTTCGAGGCCGAGCACGGCGAAGTCCACGCCGGAGGCCTTGAGCACTTTGACGAACGAACGCAGGGTGCGCTGGTTGCGCATGTCGAAGGCACCGTCACCGACCCAGAACAGCACTTCGGTGGTTTTCACCTCCGACAGCAGTTTGAGGCTGAGGTCGGCCGCCCAGTTCATCCGCCCGCCCGGGGCGAAGCCGCCCGGGTTGTCGGTGGCGATCAGGTTTTCCAGTACTTCGGCGCCCTTGTTCGGGGTCGCACCCTTCTCCAGCGTGAGGTGGCGGCGCATGTCGACGATGGCATCGACATGCTCGATCATCATCGGGCACTCCTCGACGCAGGCACGGCAGGTGGTGCATGACCACAGCGTCTCGGCATCGACCAGGCCGTTGACGATCGGCTGGTGCGGGTTGCCGCCGTGTTCACCGATCGGTTTGCCCGGGTACGGGCTGCCAGCGAATTGTGCATCGGTGCCACCGGCCAGGCCGATGACCATGTCCTGGATGAGTTTTTTCGGGTTCAGCGGCTGGCCCGCGGCGAATGCCGGGCACATGGCTTCACATTTACCGCACTGCACGCAGGCGTCAAAGCCGAGCAGCTGGTTCCAGGTGAAGTCCACCGGTTTTTCCACGCCCAATGGCGCGTTACGGTCTTCCAGGTCCAGCGGCTTGAGGCCGGTGGAGCGGCCGCCGCCAAAGCGTTCGGCGCGGCGGTGCCAGGCCAGGTGCAGGGCGCCGGCGAAGGCGTGTTTCATCGGGCCGCCCCAGGTCATGCCGAAGAACAGCTCCGACACGCCCCACAGCACACCCAGGCCGAGAATGCCGACCATCACCCAGCCGCCCGTGTTGGCCGGCAGGATGCCAGCGACCGGCAAAGTGGCGATGAAGAAACTGGCGGCGAACACCAGCAGGCTCTTCGGCAGGCGCATCCAAGGGCCCTTGGACAGGCGCGAAGGCGGGTTCAGGCGGCGTTTGAAGACAAAGATGGCCCCGGTGAACATGATCACCGTGGCGACCAGCAGTGCGTAGCCGAGAATCTTGCTCTGCAAGCCGAAACCGTGCACCAGGATCGCCAGCGCGGCCGACAGCACGAAGCCGCCAGCGGTGGCCACGTGGGTCTTGGACATGTACTTGTCGCGCTCGACCACGTGGTGCAGGTCGACCAGGTAGCGCCGCGGCATGGCCAGCAGGCCGCCGATCAGGTTGACCTTGGACGGCCGGCCACGCCGCCACATGCGCACCCGGCGCAGGGCGCCGAGCACTGCCAGGCCAAGGGCAGCGAACAGCAGGATGGGTAGAAGGGTGTTCAACATGGGAGGCTCCCACAACAGCGGTTGCTAGGGGTTCAGGCCCCTGGAATCCTGCACCGGCCCTGTGGGAGCGGGCTCGCCCGCGAATGCGTCAGGTCAGACAACCAAGTTGTTCGTGCTGAAGCTTTCGCGGGCAAGCCCGCTCCCACAGGGGCCGGTGTGTGCCGACAGACCGATCAGAAGTCCTTGCACAGGCGCAAGGCGTCGTAGATCGCCGCATGCACGTTGCGCTGGGCCACGCAGTCACCGATGCGGTACAGCAGGTAGCCCTCGCCCGGCTGGCTGAGGATCGGCTGTGGCTTGATGGCGAACAGCGCCTCCACATCGATCTGGCCCTTGTTGCGCGAACCTTCCTTCAGCGCGTAGTACAGCTGCTCGTCAGGACGCACGCCGTTTTCCACCACCACCTGGTCGACCACGCGTTCTTCCTTGGCGCCGGTGTACTCGTTCTCGAGCACCGCCACCAGCTTGTCGCCCTCGCGGTAGACCTTTTCCAGCATCATGTCGCCGGTCATGATCACTTCTTTCGGGTACATGCTGCGGTAGTAGGTCGGGAAGGTGGTACCGCCCATGGCCACGCCCGGCTTGATGTCGTCAGTGACGATCTCGACCTGGCTGCCCTTGTCGGCGATGAAGTCGGCCACCGACATGCCGGTGAATTCGCAGATGGTGTCGTACACCAGCACGTTCTTGCCCGGCGCGACCTTGCCGTCGAGCACATCCCAGCTGCTGACCACCAGCCCTTCGGCGGCGCCCCAGTGCTCGTTCTGCTCCAGGAACGAATGCCCACCCACGGCCAGCACGATGATGTCCGGGCGCAGGTCCTGGATGGTCGCCACGTCAGCGGCGGTGCCCAGGCGCAGGTCGATCTTCAGGCGGGCGAACTCCAGCTGGTACCAGCGGGTGATACCGGCGATCTGGTCGCGCTGCGGCGCCTTGGCGGCGATGGTGATCTGCCCGCCGATCTGCTCCTTCTTCTCGAACACGGTCACGTCGTGGCCGCGCTCGGCCGCCACGCGGGCTGCTTCCATGCCGGCAGGGCCGGCACCGACGATGACGACCTTGCGCTTGGGCCCGGTGGTCTTCTCGATGATGTGCGGCACCCCCATGTATTCACGGGAGGTCGCAGCGTTCTGGATGCACAGCACATCCAGGCCCTGGTACTGGCGGTCGATGCAGTAGTTGGCGCCAACGCACTGCTTGATCTGGTCGACCTGGCCCATCTTGATCTTGGCGATCAGGTGCGGGTCGGCGATGTGCGCGCGGGTCATGCCGACCATGTCCACGTAACCGCCTTCCAGAATGCGCGTAGCCTGGTTCGGGTCCTTGATGTTCTGCGCGTGCAGCACCGGAACCTTGACCACTTCCTTGATGCCGGCCGCCAGGTGCAGGAACGGCTCCGGCGGGTAGCTCATGTTGGGGATGACGTTGGCCAGGGTGTTGTGGGTGTCGCAACCCGAGCCGACCACGCCGATGAAGTCGATCATGCCGGTGGCGTCGTAGTAGGCGGCGATCTGCTTCATGTCCTCGTGGCTGAGGCCATCGGGGTGGAATTCGTCACCGCAGATGCGCATGCCCACGCAGAAGTCGTCGCCAACTTCGGCACGCACAGCCTTGAGCACTTCCAGGCCGAACTTCATGCGGCCCTCGAAGGTGCCGCCCCATTCGTCGGTGCGCTTGTTGACCCGCGGGCTCCAGAACTGGTCGATCATGTGCTGGTGCACAGCCGACAATTCCACGCCGTCCAGGCCGCCCTCTTTGGCACGACGCGCAGCCTGTGCGTAGTTGCCGATCACGCGCCAGATCTCTTCGACCTCGATGGTCTTGCAGGTAGCGCGGTGCACCGGTTCACGGATACCCGACGGCGACATCAGGGTCGGCCAGTTGAAGCCGTCCCAGCGCGAGCGACGGCCCATGTGGGTAATCTGGATCATGATCTTGGCGCCATGCTTGTGCATGGCGTCAGCCAGGTTCTGGAAGTGCGGGATGATGCGGTCGGTCGACAGGTTGACCGACGACCACCATTCCTGCGGGCTGTCGATGGCGACGACAGAGGAGCCGCCGCAGATCGCCAGGCCGATGCCGCCCTTGGCCTTCTCTTCGTAGTACTTCACGTAGCGGTCGGTGGTCATGCCGCCGTCAGTGGCGTAGACCTCGGCGTGCGCGGTGCTGAGCACGCGGTTGCGGATGGTCAGTTTGCCGATCTGGATCGGCTGGAACATTGCTTCGAATGCCATGACGCTATCTCCGGCTTACAACGGCTTTGTGACGAACAGGCCATCTTCGTGGCCTTCTTCCGACCCGCCGTAGACCTGTTCGGCCACGGTGCGGATCTTGCTGCCACGGGCAGCGAGAATCTGGTCCATGGCGCCGGCGAACCAGCCGGTGAACATGTAGTCGACCTTGCGGCCGCACTTGCCATAGACGTACACGAACGCGGAGTGCTTGAGCTTGACGCTGCAGGTGCCTTTATCCAGGTCGATGTCCTGGATCTCGAACAGGCCCCAGCCGCGCTGGCTCAGGCGCTTCATGTAGTGCTCGAACACCGCCACGCCTTCCAGGCCATGGCATTCGGCTTCCTTCTCGCACCAGTGCCAGGCGGACTTGTAGCCGGCCTTGTAGAGGATCTCGGCATAGGCGTCGGCGCCCAGCACTTCCTCGATGCCGATGTGGTTGTTGACGAAGAAATGGCGCGGCACATACAGCATCGGCAGGGCGTCGCTGGTCCAGACACCGGTCTCGCTGTCGACTTCGATTGGCAATTGCGGGGCGATCTTGGCCATGGAAACTCAACTCCATAAAATTTTTATGTGGGTGCCCCGGCGTTGCTGGCAGGGGCTATCAGGCTTGGAGAGCGGCTTACTCGCCCCAGACGTCCTTGAGGACGTTGACCCAGTTCTCGCCCATGATCTTGCGCACCACGCGCTCGGAATGGCCGCGCTTGAGCAAGGTCTCGGTGAGGTTGGGGAATTCGCCGACAGTGCGAATGCCCAGCGGGTTGATGATCTTGCCGAAGTTGGTCAGGCGGCGGGCGTAGCCCTTGTCGTGGGTCAGGTATTCGAAGAAGTCCTGGCCGTGGCCCTGGGTGAAGTCGGTACCGATACCGATGGCGTCTTCACCGACGATGTTCATGGTGTACTCGATGGCTTCGGCGTAGTCGTCGATGGTCGAGTCGATGCCCTTGGCCAGGAACGGCGCGAACATGGTCACGCCGACGAAGCCGCCGTGGTCGGCGATGAACTTCAGCTCTTCGTCCGACTTGTTGCGCGGGTGTTCCTTCAGGCCCGAAGGCAGGCAGTGGGAGTAGCAGACCGGCTTCTTCGATTCGAGGATGACTTCCTCGGAGGTCTTGGAGCCGACGTGGGACAGGTCGCACATGATGCCGACACGGTTCATTTCGGCGACGATCTCGCGGCCGAAGCCCGACAGGCCGCCATCACGCTCGTAGCAACCGGTGCCGACCAGGTTCTGGGTGTTGTAGCACATCTGCACGATGCCCACGCCCAGTTGCTTGAACACGTCGACGTAGGCGATCTGGTCTTCAAACGCGTGGGCGTTCTGGAAGCCGAAGAGGATGCCGGTCTTGCCCAGTTCCTTGGCCTTGCGGATGTCGGCGGTGGTGCGCACCGGCATCACCAGGTCGCTGTTTTCGCGGATCAGCTTCTGGCTGGCGGCGATGTTGTCGACAGTGGCCTTGAAGCCTTCCCAGACCGACACCGTGCAGTTGGCCGCAGTCAGCCCGCCTTTGCGCATGTCCTCGAACAGCTCGCGGTTCCATTTGGCAATGATCAGGCCGTCGATGACGATGCTGTCGGCGTGAAGTTCGGCTGGGCTCATCAGGCTGTCCCCTTTGTTGATATGGGCCGCGCCGAATCTTCTGCCGGCGCTTTGGGGCCAGCATATGCCTGTGCCCTGCGACGCCCCGATGCAAAAACGACAGGGGGTTTGCCGAAAGCGTCAATGCGCGACATCGCGCCCTCTGGCGCGCTGCCTGGCGATGAGAGACAGTCTCGATAACGACATTTGCCGCCGTTTCATGAACATTTCGTCAGAGAGCTATCGTCTTGTCTGCGGCTGAGCGAGAATCCAGCCGATTGGTCAGCCTTGTTGAGGAGAAAACGGATGAAATCAATGGCATGGCTGGTACTGCTGGCGGTCGTCTCGGGCGCCCACGCCGGGGAGGAAGAAAGCACCCCGTGCGACAACGTCGAAAGCGACCAGCAGACCTTCGCTTGCGCGGCGTTCAACAAGCAGACCGCCGAGCGCGAATTGAAATCGGCGTATGACGACCTGATCCAGCGCATTCGCGACCAGTATGCCGACGAAGGCGACAAAGCTACTGCCTTGGTCGGGCGCATGGACGCCGCCGAGAAACTGTGGACGCAGCTGCGTGATGCCGACTGCAAGGTCGAGACCTATGCCGAAAAGCCAGGCAGCAAAGCGTTCCAGGCAGCCTGGGATACCTGCGTGGCGCAGCGCAGTGATGACCGCTCGGAGTACCTGCAGTCCATCGGCCAGCAATAATCCTGCACCGCCCTCTTCGCGGGTAAACCCGCTCCCACAGGTACACCACAGCGCTTCAGATCTGTGCAGTCCCTGTGGGAGCGGGTTTACCCGCGAAGAGGCCAGTACGGGAGGAAATCACATTGCCCTGGCTAGACGATCCTCCCGCGGGCACCGTTCGAACCGCGCCCGGTAGCAGCGGGTGAAGTACGAAGCCGAGTCGAACCCGCACGCCACCGCCACCTCCAGCACGCTCATGTCGGTCTGGCGCAACAACTGCCGCGCCTTGTCCAGCCGCAACCGCAGATAGAAGCCACTAGGCGTGTCGTCCAGATGCAAGCGAAACAGCCGCTCCAGTTGCCGCCGGGTCACCTGCACCGCATCGGCCAGCACCTGGGTATTGAGCGGCTGTTCAATGTTGCGTTCCATCTCGCCGATCACCTTCACCAGCTTCTTGTTACTGATCCCGTAACGGCTGGCAATCTGCATGCGCTGGTGGTCCTGGCGCGGTCGAATACGCCCCAGCACGAACTGCTCGGATACCTGTACTGCCAGCTCAATGCCATGGGCCTGGCCGATCAGGTCGAGCATCAGGTCGATCGACGCGGTGCCGCCGGCACAGGTGATACGGCGCCGGTCGATCTCGAACAACTCCTGGGTGACCTGCAAGCGTGGATAGCGCTCCTTGAATGCATCCAGCGCTTCCCAGTGCAAGGTTGCGCGGTAGCCGTCGAGCAAGCCGGCTTCAGCCAGCACCACCGGGCCGGTGTCGATGCCGCCAAGGATCACCCCTTCGTGGTCAAGCCTGCGCAACGCCTGCTGCAGCCGTGGGCCGTAACAGGCCAGCGGCTCGAAGCCGGCGACGATCAACAGCACCCCGCCTGCTTCGCCCTCCCCCAGTGCGCCATCGGCATTCACCGACATGCCGTTGCTGGCCTGCACCGCACCGCCATCCAGGCTCAGCACGCGCCAGCGATACGACGGCCCCTTGAAACGGTTGGCCACGCGCAGCGGTTCGAGGGCACTGATGAAGCCCATCGCCGAGAAGCCCGGCAACAGCAGGAAATGAATCAGTTGCGGCATTGCATGCTCCACGGCTGAAGGTGGTCGCCTCCGTGCAAATCTTGGTCGCCAGGGTGCGATTTCCTACCCCGGGTGCAGCGTAGCGTGTTCACACGGCCCAGAGAGGCCGAAACCTATAAAAAATGCCCTGCCGATGGAGAGCCACCATGCACAGCTTGATCCGCCGCAGTCTGTTGACCCTTGCCCTGAGCAGCATCGCTTCCACCCCGCTTTTCGCCGCCGAGCCAGCAGCCTGCAAAAACGTACGCCTGGGCGTGGTCAACTGGACCGACGTCATCGCCACCAGCGCCATGGCCCAGGTGCTGCTCGACGGCCTGGGTTACCAGACCAAGCAGACCAGCGCCTCGCAGCAGATCATCTTTGCCGGTATCCGCGACAAGCGCCTGGACATGTTCCTGGGTTACTGGAACCCGATCATGACCCAGACCATTACCCCGTTCGTCGACGCCAACCAGGTCAAGGTCCTCGAAAAACCCAGCCTGGAAGACGCCCGCGCCACGCTCGCCGTGCCGAAGTACCTGTATGACAAGGGCCTGAAGACCTTTGCCGACATCCACAAGTTCGAGAAAGAGCTGGGCGGCAAGATCTACGGCATCGAGCCCGGCTCCGGTGCCAACACCCAGATCAAGGCGATGATCAGCAAGAACCAGTTCGACCTGGGCAAGTTCCAGCTGGTCGAGTCCAGCGAAGCCGGCATGCTCGCCGCTGTCGACCGCGCAGTACGGCGCAAGGAAGCGGTGGTGTTCTTCGGCTGGGCGCCGCACCCGATGAACGTGAACATCGACATGGCCTACCTGGGCGACAGCCAGGATGCCCTGGGCCCGGACGAAGGCCGCGCCACGGTATGGACGGTGACCGCCCCGGACTACGCCGAACGCTGCCCCAATGCCCACCGCCTGCTGGCCAACCTGAACTTCAGTGCCGAGGACGAGAGCCGCATGATGCAGCCGCTGCTCGACCACAAGGACGCGCTGGAATCGGCCCGCCAGTGGCTCAAGGATCACCCCCAGGACAAGGCCCGCTGGCTTGAGGGTGTGACCACCTTCGATGGCAAGCCTGCGGCGGACAACCTCAAGCTCACCGCCAACTGACAAGGCCTCATCGCCGGCAAGCCAGCTCCCACAGCAATAGCGCTCACCAGGGTTCGCCGAGAACCCTGTGGGAGCGGGCTTGCCCGCGAAATGGCCACCACAGACCACACAAGGAACCGCCATGAACCACGACGTCATCATCACCTGCGCCCTCACCGGCGCTGGCGACACGGTCGCCAAGAGCCACCTGGTCCCGGTCACCCCGAAACAGATCGCCAAATCCGCCGTGGAAGCCGCCAAGGCCGGCGCCACCGTGGTCCACTGCCATGTCCGCGACCCGCAGACCGGCCGTTTCAGCCGCGACGTGGCGCTGTACCGCGAAGTCATGGAGCGCATCCGCGAGGCCGACGTCGACATCATCGTCAACCTCACCGCCGGCATGGGTGGCGACCTGGAAATCGGCCCGGGTGAATCGCCGATGGAATTCGGCCCCGGTACCGACCTGATCGGCCCGCTGGAGCGCCTGGCCCATGTCGAAGCCCTGCTGCCGGAAATCTGCACCCTCGACTGCGGCACCCTCAACTTCGGCGACGGCAACGCCATCTACGTCTCCACCCCTGCGCAACTGCGCGCCGGTGCCAAGCGCATCACCGAACTGGGGGTGAAGGCCGAGCTGGAAATTTTCGACACCGGCCACCTGTGGTTTGCCAAGCAGATGATCAAGGAAGGCCTGCTCGAAGACCCGCTGTTCCAGCTGTGCCTGGGCATCCCGTGGGGCGCACCGGCCGACACCACCACCATGAAGGCCATGGTCGACAACCTGCCGGCCAACGTCACCTGGGCCGGCTTCGGCATCGGCCGCATGCAGATGCCGATGGCCGCGCAGGCCGTGCTGCTCGGCGGCAACGTGCGCGTAGGCCTGGAGGACAACTTGTACCTGGACCGTGGTGTGTTGGCCAGCAACGGCCAACTGGTGGAACGCGCCGCCGAGATCATCACCCGCATGGGTGGCCGCGTGCTCAGCCCGGCAGAAGGCCGGGAAAAAATGAACCTCAAGCGCCGCTGATCCCTGACAACGATTGCAGCAGCGCCACAAATCCTGTGGGAGCGGGCTTGCCCCGCGAACACCGGCGCAGCCGGTGCCATGCCATGCACCATCGCGTCGCTTGCTTCGCGGGACAAGCCCGCTCCCACAAAGACTGGCGCTCGTCCCAATAATTCTGTTCACCCCGAGGACTCGATATGCCCTTCATCACCGAGATCAAGACCTTCGCCGCCCTGGGTAGCGGCGTGATCGGCAGCGGCTGGGTAGCCCGCGCCCTGGCCCATGGCCTGGACGTAGTCGCCTGGGACCCTGCCCCCGGCGCCGAGCAGGCCCTGCGCAAGCGCATCGCCAACGCCTGGCCGGCACTGGAGAAGCAAGGCCTGGCTCCAGGTGCGTCGCAGGACCGGCTTAAATTCGTTGCCACCATCGAGGAATGCGTGCGCGACGCCGATTTCATCCAGGAAAGCGCGCCAGAGCGTCTGGACCTCAAGCTCGACCTGCACGCCAAGATCAGCGCTGCCGCCAAACCAGAAGCGATCATTGGCTCCAGCACTTCAGGCCTGCTGCCCAGCGAGTTCTACGAGTCGTCCACTCACCCAGAGCGCTGCGTGGTTGGCCACCCGTTCAACCCGGTCTACCTGCTGCCGCTGGTCGAGATCGTCGGCGGCAACCGCACCGCACCGCAAGCCATCGAGGCAGCAAAAGCCATCTACACCGCCCTCGGCATGCGCCCGCTGCATGTGCGCAAGGAAGTCCCCGGTTTCATCGCCGACCGCCTGCTTGAAGCGCTGTGGCGCGAAGCCCTGCACCTGGTCAACGACGGCGTGGCGACGACCGGCGAGATCGACGATGCCATCCGTTTTGGCGCCGGCCTGCGCTGGTCGTTCATGGGCACCTTCCTCACTTACACCTTGGCCGGTGGTGATGCTGGCATGCGCCACTTCATGTCGCAGTTCGGCCCGGCGCTGAAACTGCCCTGGACCTACCTGCCGGCACCGGAGCTGACCGACAAGCTGATCGACGATGTGGTGGACGGCACGTCGGATCAGTTGGGCGAGCGCAGCATCGCCGCGCTGGAGCGCTATCGTGATGACACCCTGCTGGCGGTGCTGGAAGCCGTGAAAACCAGCAAGGCCAACCATGGCATGAGTTTCGGCGACTGAGGAGCACACGATGCCCGCACTGATCACCTACCGCACCCCGGTCCAGGAGGACTGGGTCGATTACAACGGGCACCTGCGCGATGCCTTCTATTTGCTGATCTTCAGCTACGCCACCGATGCGCTGATGGAGCGCATCGGCCTGGATGCCGACAGCCGCGGGCAGAGCGGCAACTCGCTGTTCACCCTGGAGGCGCACATCAACTACCTGCATGAGGTGAAGCTGGGTACCGAGGTGTGGGTGCAGACGCAGATCATCGGCTTCGATCGCAAGCGCCTGCATGTCTATCACAGCCTGCACCGGGCCGGGTTCGACGAGGTGCTGGCTGCCAGCGAGCAGATGCTGTTGCATGTGGACCTGGCCGGGCCGAAGTCGGCGCCGTTCGGCGAGCGCAGCGTGACGTTGCTGCAAAGCCTGCAGGATAGCCAGCGCGACCTGCCGGCTGCGGAGTTTGTCGGCCGCGTCCTGCAACTACCTGGCTGACCAGACAAAAAATAACCCCGGAAAGCCGTGAGCATCCGGGGCCAAGAGCGAGCAACATCCACTGTGCATGACGAGGGTGACCAAACCCTCCATTGCGGTAGATGGCTTGAGTGTGCGCAGTTCCTGCCAGGTCGATTTAGCCGGGAACGACCTGTTCTTAGCCAAAGCAGCCATGCCGGCATTCTGTTGTTGCGGGCATGTCGCCGTCGTCACAGAATCGGTCGTAAATCACAGCAGCACTCTCTTAGCGATAAAAGGGACAACAGCCATGATGCATGCGGATTTGATTGACCAGGACGACCTGGCAGGCCACCTGCGCGCACGCGGGTTCGACATTCCCGCCGGGGCCAGTGCCGAGCAGGCCTGCGAAGCGGTGGTACGCGGTTTGACCGAGCCCAATGCGCGGGCGCTGAAGGGGATGGTAGAGCAGATGTATACCGGTAGCGCGACGATCCTGCCGGCGGTGCGCCAGGCCATCGACAAACAACTATTGCCGGCTTTGGCACAGTTTAATAAACGCGCCTGACCGATTTTTCCTGTACTGGCACCTTCGCGGGCGAGCCCGCTCCCACAGGTAGTGCACCGCATTCAAAAGCGGTGCCGTAACCTGTGGGAGCGGGCTTGCCCGCGAAGGGGCCAGCTCTGTTTCAGAGCCTTACACTTGCAAATGTCGACTCGTTGCGCGCCTGGCTCAGGGCCGCCATCGGGCCGCTGTGCGGCGACAGGGTCATGGCCTGCGGGATAGGCATCATCGCCACCTGCTGCGCGGTGTTGGAGCCCACGCGCTCATCACGCGGCGGAATGCCGAAGTACTCGCGGTAGCACTTGGAGAAGTGCGGCGTGGAGACAAAGCCACATACCGAGGCCACTTCGATGATCGACATCGGCGTCTGCTTGAGCAACTGCCGCGCGCGGATCAGCCTCAGCTTCAGGTAATAGCGCGATGGCGAGCAATGCAGGTACTTCTGGAACAGCCGCTCGAGCTGCCGACGCGACACCGACACATACACCGCCAGTTCGTCGAGGTCGATCGGCTCTTCGAGGTTGGCCTCCATCAGCGCGACGATCTCCTGCAGCTTCGGCTGGTTGGTGCCGAGCATGTGCTTGAGCGGTACGCGCTGGTGGTCCTGTTCGTTGCGGATGCGCTCGTAGACGAACATTTCGGAGATCGCCGCCGACAGCTCGCGGCCGTGATCGCGGCTGATCAGGTGCAGCATCATGTCCAGCGGCGCGGTACCGCCAGAGCTGGTGAAACGGTTACGGTCGAGGGTGAACAGGCGGGTGCTCATGTTCACCCGTGGGAAGGCCTCCTGCATCGCCGCCAGGCATTCCCAGTGCACGCTGCAATCGAAGCCGTCGAGCAGGCCTGCGCAGGCCAGCGCCCAGCTGCCGGTGCACACCGCGCCGAGGCGGCGCGACTGACGCGCCTGGGCCTGCAGCCAGGTGACATGTTCACGGGTGACGCTGCGCTGGATACCCACGCCGCCGCAGACAATCACCGTGTCGATCGGCGGCGCGCTGTGCATCGCCGCATCCGGGGTGATCTGCAGGCCATCGCTGGCCCACACCTGGCCGCCATCGGCGGTCAGCGTGTGCCAGCGGTACAGCTCGCGGCCGGACAGCTGGTTCGCCATGCGCAGCGGCTCAACCGCCGATGCCAGGGAAATCAGGGTGAAATTGTCCAATAGAAGAAACCCGATGGACTGGGGTGCTGTGCGGTTCTGGGTTGGGTTCCCGGAGGTGTACGACGTCATCGCGATTTCTCCTCACACAAATGCTGGGTGTGCCTCAGGCGGGCACTGATTTTCTTGTTATGGCCCCAGGTTCATGTGCAGGGGCTTGCTGCCAATCTCAACGCAAGGGTCGTGCCTGAAATTGAACGACCATCCGAAAAAACCTGAAAACGACGCCTTCATTCGGCAAATCAGGTACTTCGATCGAGTTGGCAAGTCTTCGCAAAGCGCCGTGCTAGCGCATTGCGTGTAACGGCTGAGCAATTTGGTGACACGCGCAATCCAGGTTGCCCAGAAACGACACTCTTGAGTGTCACCGACAATGCCCACACTGATAGCGACACCCGACGATCGGCAGCATCAAACACGCACTGTAATAGGGCACGGCAAGCGCCGATGCACTTCGATCAGACTTAAAGGGCCTCTTCGCGGGCAAGCCCGCTCCCACAGGAACCTCACCAAACCTGTGGGAGCGGGCTTGCCCGCGAAGAGGCCCTTGAGGCCAGCCTGAAAACTCAGCACTCGATGGCGCTGACCGCCAGGCCACCGCGCGAGGTCTCTTTGTACTTGTCATGCATGTCGGCGCCGGTATCGCGCATGGTGCGGATCACCTGATCGAGGGAGATGAAGTGCTCGCCATCGCCGCGCAGGGCCATCTGCACGGCATTGATCGCCTTCACTGCAGCAATCGCGTTGCGCTCGATGCACGGCACCTGCACCAGGCCGCCGACCGGGTCGCAGGTCAGCCCGAGGTTGTGTTCCAGGGCGATTTCGGCGGCGTTCTCCACCTGCGCCGGCGTCGCCCCGAGCACTTCGGCAAGGCCCGCAGCGGCCATGGCGCAGGCCGAGCCGACCTCACCCTGGCAGCCGACTTCGGCACCGGAAATCGACGCGTTCTTCTTGCACAGGATGCCCACCGCGGCGGCGCCGAGGAAGAAGTCGACCACGCTGGACTCATCCACCGCATCGCTGAAGCGCATGTAGTAGTGCAGCACCGCCGGGATGATACCGGCCGCGCCGTTGGTGGGCGCGGTAACCATGCGCCCGCCGGCGGCGTTCTCTTCATTGACCGCCAGGGCGAACAGGTTGACCCACTCCATGGCGCTCATGGTCGAGCCGATCACGTTGGGCTTGCCGATCTCCTGCAGGCTGCGGTGCAGCTTGGCGGCGCGGCGGCGCACGTTGAGCCCGCCGGGCAGCGTGCCTTCGTATTTCAGGCCGTTGTTGACGCACTCCTGCATGGCTTCCCAGAGCTTATGCAGGCCGGCGCGGATCTCTTCCTCGCTGCGCCAGACTTTCTCGTTGGCCATCATCAATTGCGACACGCTGAGGTCGTTTTGCTTGCACAGGCGCAGCAGTTCGGCGGCGCTGTTGAAATCGTACGGCAGCACTGTCTGGTCGGCATCCAGCACGCCGCTGGCGGCCTGGGCGGCGTCGACCACGAAACCGCCACCGACCGAGTAGTAGGTGTCGCGGTGCAGCTCGCCCTGGGCGCCCTCGGCGATCAGGGTCATGGCATTGGGGTGGTACGGCAGGTTCTCGTCCAGCAGCAGCATGTCGCGGGCCCAGACGAACTCGATGGGCAGGCGGTTATCCAGCTTCAGGGTATTGGTTTCGCGCAGGTCGGCGATCCGCGGGACGATCTGGGTCGGGTCGATGGCGTCCGGCCATTCGCCCATCAGGCCCATGATGGTGGCGTTGTCGGTGCCATGGCCGATGCCGGTGGCCGACAGCGAACCGTACAACCGCACTTCGATCCTTTGCACCTGTTCCAACTCGCCGCGCTCACGCAGGCCCTGGACGAACAGGGCGCCGGCACGCATGGGGCCGACGGTGTGGGAGCTGGAAGGCCCGACACCGATCTTGAACAGGTCGAACACGCTGATGGCCATTGTCGAATCACCTCTTGCTGGGCTTGTCTCTGCGCGCCATGCGCAGGGCGGGGCAACTGCTAGGCTGAAGCTGCGAGCCGCCACGAATGCACGCATCATCGGGCTTTTGCCTACCCCCTCGCCGTCTGCAACCGACGTACTTTTGTCCAGCAGCGCCGCAGCCTTTTCGGCCACCTTCGCGCCGTTTTCGAACGGCGTGGTGACGCAAAAATGCGGCTACAGGGGAGGAAAAACTCATAAACGACATCGCCCGTACTGGATGCGACCCGTTCCGTACTGGTTACGACCCCACCAGTAGGCGATTGCCCGGCGCTGGAGGATTATCAAAAGCGACTCGTAAAGCACGGCCACGCATCCTGCCCTCTGCAGGCCTGGTCGACCGGACCCTGAGAAAGCCCGGCGACCCAAGCGAACCCGAAGACAAAATCACAGGAGTCCATCCATGAAAGGTTCACCCTCGCTGTTGCTGGTTGCGATGCTGTCCGCACCGTTCCTGGCCCAGGCCGCCGAACCCGAGCAGTGCCAGACGGTACGCTTCTCCGATGTCGGCTGGACCGACATCACGGTCACCACGGCGACCACCAGCGTTGTGCTCGAAGCACTGGGTTACAAGACCCACACCACCATGATCTCGGTACCGGTGACCTACAAGTCGCTGGCCACCGGCAAGGACCTGGACGTGTTTCTCGGCAACTGGATGCCGACCATGGAGAACGACATCAAGCAGTACCGTGACGCCGGCACTGTGGAGACCGTGCGCGCCAACCTGGAAAACGCCAAGTACACCCTGGCCGTGCCCCAGGCGCTGTATGACAAGGGGCTCAAGGACTTCAGCGACATTCCCAAGTTCAAGAAGGAACTGGACGGCAAGATCTATGGCATCGAGCCCGGCAACGATGGCAACCGCACCATCCAGAGCATGATCGACAAGAATGCCTTCGGCCTCAAGGACGCTGGTTTCAAGATCGTGCAGTCGAGCGAGGCCGGCATGCTGTCGCAGGTCGACCGCGCGCAGAAACGCGGCGAGGCGCTGGTGTTCCTGGGCTGGGAACCGCACCCGATGAATACCCGCTTCAAGATGCAGTACCTGACTGGCGGGGACGAATTCTTCGGCCCCGACTTCGGCAAAGCCACCGTGCTGACCAACACCCGCAAGGGCTATGTGCAGGAATGCAGCAACGTCGGCCAGCTCCTGAAGAACCTGTCGTTCGAGCTCAAGGATGAAAGCACCATGATGGGCTATGTCCTGGACGACAAGATGAAGCCCGAGGCGGCCGCCAAGAAGTGGCTCAAGGACAACCCCGGCAAGCTGGACACCTGGCTGGCGGGCGTCACCACCGTGGATGGCAAGCCGGGCCTTGAGGCGGCCAAGGCCAAGCTGGCGCAGTAAGGCAACACGTCATAGCGCTACCTCGGGGCGGGACCGTGCCCGCCCCGGACTGATTTCAATCTTTGCAGGTGGAAGCTCGCTATCATGCTTATCGATCAGAAAATACCCCTGGGTCAGTACATCGCGTCGTTCGTCGAATGGCTGACCCAGAATGGCGCGAACTATTTCGACGCCATTGCCCGAGGCCTGGAGTTCATGATCCATGGCGTCACCAGTACCCTGACCTTCTTCAACCCGTTCGTGCTCATCGCCCTGTTCGCCGCCCTGGCGCATCTCATTCAACGCAAGTGGGCGCTGACCGCATTCGTCGCCCTCTCCTTCCTGCTGATCCTCAACCTGGGGTACTGGCAGGAAACCATGGAGACCCTGGCCCAGGTGACCTTCGCCACCGTGGTCTGCGTGGCCATCGGCGTGCCGCTGGGTATCGTCGCCGCGCACAAGCCGATGTTCTACACCGCCATGCGCCCGGTGCTCGACCTGATGCAGACGGTGCCGACCTTCGTCTACCTGATCCCGACCCTTACCCTGTTCGGCCTGGGCGTGGTGCCGGGGCTGATCTCGACGGTGGTGTTCGCCATCGCCGCGCCAATCCGCCTCACCTATCTGGGCATCTGCGACGTGCCGCAAGAGCTGATGGACGCCGGCAAGGCCTTTGGCTGCTCGCGCCGCCAGCTGCTCACCCGTATCGAACTGCCGCACGCGATGCCAAGCATCGCCGCCGGCGTCACCCAGTGCATCATGCTGTCGCTGTCGATGGTGGTGATTGCCGCCCTGGTGGGCGCCGATGGCCTGGGTAAACCTGTGGTCAACGCACTGAACACCGCCGATATCTCCTTGGGCTTCGAAGCGGGCCTGGCGATCGTGCTGCTGGCGATCATGCTCGACCGTATCTGCAAGCAACCGGAACTGCCGGTAAGGGGTGAGGCATGAGCATCATTCGATTCGAAGACGTCGACGTCATTTTCTCCAACAAGCCGCGCGAAGCGCTGGCGTTGCTGGACAAGGGCCAGACCCGCGAGCAGATCCTCAAGCAGACCGGCCTGGTGGTCGGTGTGGAAAAGGCCAATCTGGATATCAAGAAAGGCGAGATCTGCGTGCTGATGGGCCTGTCCGGCTCGGGCAAGTCGAGCCTGCTGCGCTGCATCAACGGCCTCAACACCGTGAGCCGCGGCAAGCTGTTCGTCGAGCATGAAGGCAAGCACATCGATATCGCCCACTGCACCCCGGCAGAACTGAAGATGATGCGCACCAAGCGCATCGCCATGGTGTTCCAGAAGTTCGCCCTGATGCCGTGGCTGACGGTGCGCGAAAACATCAGCTTCGGCCTGGAAATGCAGGGTCGCCCGGAAAAGGAACGGCGCAAGCTGGTCGATGAGAAGCTCGAACTGGTCGGCCTGACCCAATGGCGTAACAAGAAGCCGGACGAACTCTCCGGCGGCATGCAGCAGCGTGTGGGCCTGGCCCGGGCGCTGGCGATGGATGCCGACATCCTGCTGATGGACGAACCGTTCTCGGCCCTCGACCCGCTGATCCGCCAGGGTCTGCAAGACGAGTTGCTGGGCTTGCAGGCCAAGCTGAGCAAGACCATCGTGTTCGTCAGCCACGACCTCGACGAGGCCCTGAAGCTGGGCAGCCGCATCGCCATCATGAAAGACGGGCGGATCATCCAGTACAGCAAGCCGGAAGAGATCGTGCTGAACCCGGCCGACGAGTACGTGCGTACCTTCGTCGCCCACACCAACCCGTTGAACGTGCTGTGCGGACGCAGCCTGATGCGCAGCCTGGACAACTGCAAGCGGGTCAACGGCTCGGTGTGCCTGGACCCGGGTATCGATTCGTGGCTGGACCTGGGCGAAGGTGGCTCGCTCAAGCGCGCACGCCAGGGGCAGAACGGGCTGGACATGCAGAACTGGGCGCCGGGGCAGGCTGTGGAAGGGCTTGGGCGCAAGCCGACGCTGGTGCATGCCGACATTGGCATGCGCGAGGCGCTGCAGATTCGTTACCAGACGGGCAACAAGCTGGTGCTGCAGGAAAACGACAAGGTGGTGGGGATTCTTGGGGATACCGAGCTCTACCACGCACTGCTCGGCAAGACCCACGGCTGAAATCGTTGGGGCCGCTTCGCGCCCCATTCGCGGGACAAGCCCGCTCCCACAGGTAATTCACCACATTTGAGGTCGGTGGAGGACTTGTGGGAGCGGGCTTGCCCCGCGAATGGGCTGCAAAGCAGCCCCAATCAATGGTTCAGCGAACGACGATACCGCGCGAAGCCATGTAGGCCTTGGCCTCAGGCACCGTGTACTCGCCAAAGTGGAAGATGCTGGCCGCCAGCACCGCACTGGCATGCCCTTCCAGAATCCCGTCAGCCAGGTGCTGCAGGTTACCCACACCACCCGAGGCAATCACCGGAATCCCCAGCGCATCGCTGATGGCGCGGGTCACGCCCAGGTCGAAGCCGTTCTTCATGCCGTCCTGGTCCATGCTGGTCAGCAGGATCTCCCCGGCCCCCAGCCCTTCCATCTTCTTCGCCCACTCGACGGCATCCAGCCCGGTCGGCTTGCGCCCGCCGTGGGTAAAGATCTCCCAGCGCGGCGCTTCACCCGGCCCGGACACCTTCTTGGCGTCGATGGCGACGACGATGCACTGCGAACCGAAACGGTCCGCCGCCTCGCCGACGAACTCCGGGTTGAACACAGCGGCGGTGTTGATCGAAACCTTGTCGGCACCGGCATTGAGCAGGTTGCGGATGTCCTGCACGGTGCGCACGCCACCGCCCACGGTCAGCGGGATGAACACCTGGCTGGCCATGCGTTCGACGGTATGCAGGGTGGTGTCGCGGCCGTCGACGCTGGCAGTGATGTCGAGGAAGGTGATTTCGTCGGCACCCTGCTCGTTGTAGCGACGGGCGATTTCCACCGGGTCGCCGGCATCACGGATGTTCTCGAACTTGACGCCCTTGACCACCCGGCCGTTGTCCACGTCCAGGCAAGGGATGATGCGCTTGGCCAGTGCCATGGTTCAGTCCTCAGCCTTGGTAGTTGTCGCAGAAGGCCTGGGCCTCGGCAACATCGAGGGTGCCTTCGTAGATGGCACGGCCGGTGATGGCGCCGATGATGCCTGGGGCCTTGGCGTCCAGCAGGGCCTTGATGTCGCCCAGGTTGTGGATGCCACCGGAAGCGATCACTGGAATGCGTGTGGCTTCGGCCAGGGCCTTGGTGAACGGCACGTTGCAGCCCTGCATCATGCCGTCCTTGGCGATGTCGGTGTAAACGATCGCCGAGACGCCATCAGCCTCGAAACGCTTGGCCAGGTCGATGACCTGCACCGAGCTGACCTCGGCCCAGCCGTCGGTGGCGACGAAACCGTCTTTCGCGTCCAGGCCGACGATGACCTTGCCCGGGAAGGCCTTGCACGCCTCGGCGACGAACTCAGGCTGCTTGACCGCCTTGGTGCCGATGATCACGTAGCTGACGCCAGCCTTGACGTAGTGCTCGATGGTTTCCAGCGAGCGGATGCCGCCGCCGATCTGGATCGGCAGGTTCGGGTAGCGCTTGGCGATGGCGGTGACCACTTCACCGTTGACCGGCTGGCCTTCGAAGGCGCCGTTGAGGTCGACCAGGTGCAGGCGGCGGCAGCCACCTTCGACCCACTTGGCGGCCATGCTCACCGGGTCGTCGGAAAATACCGTGGAGTCTTCCATGCGGCCCTGGCGCAGGCGCACGCAGGCACCGTCCTTCAGATCGATAGCGGGGATAATCAGCATCTTGGGAACCTGTCTGTTCTTAGGGTTTCAGGGCTTCTCGAGCGCCCACAGATCGCTTTCGATGCTCTCGAACCGCTCCTTGAGGTGCAGCTGAACATCGGCAATCGCCCTGTTGTAGTAATGGGGTGCAATTTCTTTGCTGAACAGTTCGAGGACCTCGGCCACCTCGAATGACCCAAGCTCCAGCTCGAAGCGGTCTTCGAGAAAGCGCTTGAGCGTGTCGAGCGCCTCGTGTTCCTCTTCGGGGGCCAGGGTGATGACCGGGGCCTTGGTCTTCGAACGGCTCATTACCAGCGCCCGTCCCAGGCGACGAAGTTCTGCAGCAGCTGCAGGCCATGGGTATGGCTCTTCTCCGGGTGGAACTGCACGGCAAAGCGCGAGCCATCGGCCAGCGCGGCGGCGAAATCGACGCCATAGTGGCCACGGCCGACCACCTGGCCTGGCTTGCCGGCATTGATGTAGTAGCTGTGCACGAAGTAGAAACGCGCACGGTCGGAAATGTCGTGCCACAGCGGGTGGTCGATGGTCTGGCTGACTTCGTTCCAGCCCATGTGCGGCACCTTCAGGTGCTCGCCGTCTTCTTTCAGGTCTTTGCCGAAGAAGCGCACCTGGCCAGGGAACAGGCCGATGCAGTCGACACCGTCGTTCTCTTCGCTGTGGTCGAGCAGCGCCTGCATGCCGACGCAGATGCCGAGGAACGGGCGGTCCTGGCTCACTTCGCGGACCAGGCTGTCGAAGCCCAGGCGGCGGATTTCGGCCATGCAGTCGCGGATCGCACCCACGCCTGGGAACACCACGCGGTCAGCCTCGCGGATCACTGCGGCGTCGCTGGTGACCAGCACCTTGCCGGCGCCGACGTGCTCGAGCGCCTTGGCCACCGAGTGCAGGTTGCCCATGCCATAATCGATTACGGCTACCGTCTGCATTTACAGGCACCCTTTGGTCGACGGCATCTGCCCGGCCATGCGCTCATCGAGGGTCACGGCCATGCGCAGGGCGCGGCCGAAAGCCTTGAACACGGTTTCGATCTGGTGGTGGGTGTTGTGGCCACGCAGGTTGTCGATGTGCAGGGTCACCAGGGCGTGGTTGACGAAGCCCTGGAAGAATTCCTGGAACAGGTCGACATCGAAGCCACCAACGGTGGCGCGGGTGTAGGGCACATGCATCTGCAGGCCTGGGCGGCCGGAGAAGTCGATGACCACGCGCGACAGCGCTTCGTCCAGCGGCACGTAGGCGTGGCCGTAGCGGAAGATGCCTTTCTTGTCGCCGATGGCCTGGGCGAATGCCATGCCCAGCGTGATACCGACGTCTTCGACGGTATGGTGATCGTCGATATGCAGGTCACCCTTGCACTCGATATCCAGATCAATCAGCCCATGGCGGGCGATCTGGTCCAGCATGTGTTCAAGGAAAGGCACACCGATATCGAATCGGGCCTTGCCACTGCCATCGAGGTTGATCGAGCACTTGACCTGGGTTTCCAGGGTATTGCGCTCGACGGAAGCCTTACGTTCGACCATCACCAGCTCCGCAAAATCATTGGGCGAAAAGGGTTCCATTATAGGCCCAGAACGCGCCCGCTTGAAACGCGGATGACATATGGCATGGCAAGGAATTGCGGGGGCGGACGGCCCTACAGGTCTATACAACCAGGTAATTGGGGCTGCTTCGCAGCCCCAAAGCAGTTACATCAATGGAACAGCACAGCCGTCTTCTGCAGGGTAATCCACACCCCCCAGGCCAGCGGCACAACCACCACAGCCCAGGCCAGCAGCACCAGCGGCAGGCTGCCCGGCGCGGCGTGCCACTCCAGGGAACGGGCACCGTCAGCGCCTTTGTCGTGGCTCAACGCACGCTCGGCAGCCAGTTCGGCATCGGTCATGAAGTACTTGTCGGCCACCGGACGGATCAGCAGGTTGCAGACGAAGCCCAGCACCAGCAGGCCGGCAAGGATATACAAGGTCATGTCGTATGCCGCTGCACGCTCCACACCCGCCGCCAGCTGGTACTCGCGCAGATAGGTGATCAGCACCGGGCCCAGCACGCCGGCTGCGGCCCAGGCGGTCAGCAGGCGACCGTGGATGGCACCGACCATCTGCGTGCCGAACAGGTCGGCCAGGTACGCCGGCACGGTGGAGAAGCCACCGCCATACATCGACAGGATGATGCAGAACGCCGCCACGAACAGCGCCACGTTACCCAGGTGGCCCATGTTCGGTACCAGGCTGTAGAGGCCGACGCCCAGGGCGAAGAAGGCGAAGTAGGTGTTCTTGCGGCCGATGTAGTCGGAGAACGACGCCCAGAAGAAGCGGCCACCGATGTTGAACAGGCTCAACAGACCGGTGAATCCGGCAGCAATGGCGGCGATCTGCGCCAGTTGCGCCGCGTTCAACTCACTGAAGCTCAGCTCGTTGCCCAGCAGCTTGCCGGCGAACACCTCCTGCAGCAGCGGCGAGGCCATGCCCAGGATGCCGATACCGGCCGAGACGTTCAGGCACAGCACCAGCCAGACCAAGGCGAACTGCGGGGTCTTCCAGGCGACGCTGACATGCACGTGGCGATCGGTGACCATGCCGTTGCCGACTTTCTTCGCCGGGGCGGTCCAACCTTCAGGCTTCCAGCCGGTCGGCGGCACACGGTAAGCCAGGGCACCGGCCGTCATGAACACGAAATAGATCGCAGCCATGGCGACGAAGCTCTGCCACACGCCCACTTCCTGCGCGTTGCCGAAGTGGCCCATCAGCGCGGTAGCCAGCGGTGCGCCAACCATCGCGCCACCACCGAAGCCCATGATCGCCATGCCAGTGGCCATGCCGCGCTTGTCCGGGAACCATTTGATCAGGGTCGAAACCGGCGAAATGTAGCCCAGGCCCAGGCCGATACCGCCGATCACCCCGGAACCCAGCCACATCAGCCACAGCTGGTGGGTCTTCACGCCGATCGCCGAGATCAGCATGCCGCCACACCAGCACAGCGCTGAAACCAGGCCAGCCTTGCGTGGGCCGGCGTGTTCCAGCCAGCCACCCAGCACCGCTGCCGAGCAGCCGAGGAAGACGAAGAACAGGGTGTAGATCCAGCTCAGCATCGAGATCGGCCAGTCGCATTCGGCGCTGAACATGCGGGCGATGAAGCCCATGTCTGCCGAACAAGCGACAGGCGCGGTAATGCCGATGGCTTGCGACAGTGGCAGCCAGAATACCGAGAAGCCATAGGCCATGCCGATGCACAGGTGAATGGCCAGGGCGGCTGGCGGGACCAGCCAGCGGTTGAAGCCCGGGCGGGCGATGATGCGCTCCTTGGACAGGAAGCTCGGCGCGCTGGCCAGCCCCCCTGCCGCGATTGTACTGCTCATGGATTCGATCCTTTTGTAGGTAGACAGTGCTGGCGGATAGCGTCCCAGGCTCTTGTTCTCGCACGCAGGGCGAACTGGCCTTGTCCCTGGGTAACGGCCCGCGACAATGGGTCGCGGCCGCTCCGCAAAGCGGCACAAGGGTACCAGCTCGCAGATGACATGAAAGCAATTTGATATCGTTATTTTTCGCGCAGCTGAAACGGTATTTCTGCGCCGTCTGCACTGGTCTCTTCGCGGGCAAGCCCGCTCCCACAGGTACAGCACAGCGTTCGAGAGCTGGGCAGATCCTGTGGGAGCGGGTTTACCCGCGAAGCATCCAGCACAAATGGAACTGCCGAAACCACAACGGTCGAATCCCGCAATCATCGGAAATGTCCTGCATCGCTAGTCGAATACGCAGGGCCCACCCATGCGGCGCTATACTCAGCCGTTCGGAATTCACACTACGGACTACAAGGACTCGCCCATGAAAGCGTTCGGCAAAATCCTGGGACTGGGGCTTCTCGGGTTGCTGCTGATCATCGTGGCGCTGGGCTTCGCCCTGACCCACCTCTTCGATCCCAACGACTACAAAGACGAGATCCGCCAGTTGGCACGTGACAAGGCCCACGTCGAGCTGACCCTCAATGGCGACATCGGCTGGAGCCTGTTCCCCTGGCTGGGCCTGGAGCTGCACGAAGCCAGCATCGCCACCCTGACCAAACCCAAGGAACCCTTCGCCGACCTGCAGATGCTCGGCCTCTCGGTACGTGTGCTGCCATTGCTGCGCCGCGAAGTGCAGATGAGCGATGTGCGCGTCGAAGGGCTCAACCTGACCCTGGCACGTGACGAGAACGGCCACGGCAACTGGGAAGACATCGGCAAGCCGCTACCGGCTCCGACCGAAGGCGCTGCCAATGCCCCGGCCCAGGCACCTGCCGAGCAACCCGCAAAACCTGCTGAAAGCAGCAGTGAGCGCGCGGTCAAACTGGACATCGACAGCCTGACCGTGAATAACGCCCGGGTTTACTACACCGATGCCAGGAGCGGCCAGAGCTACAGCGCCGAAAGCATCCAGCTGAGCACTGGCCCGGTCCACGAAGGCACCAATATCGCCGTCAAGGCCAGCGCCTTCCTCAGCGCCAGCCAGCCGGCCATCAAGGCCCGCACCGAGCTGGCAGGCGAACTGCGCTTCGACCGCAAGCTCAAGCGCTACAACTTCGAAGACATGCGCCTGACCGGCGAAACGTCGGGCGAACCTACAGGTGGCAAGACTGTCACCTTCGGTGCCCAGGGCCAGCTGCTGGTCGACATGGGGGCCAACGTGGCCTCGTGGAACGGCCTGAAAGTTTCGGCCAACCAACTGCGCGCCCTCGGCGAGCTGAACCTGCGCGACCTCGACAAGGCACCGCAACTGAGCGGCGGCCTGTCCATCGCCCAGTTCAACCTGCGCACCTTCCTCGACGGCATCGGCCACCCGCTGCCCGCCACCCAGGACCCGGCCGCGTTCGACAAGCTGGAGTTGGTCACCCGCCTGCAAGGCACGCCGACCAGCCTGACCTTGGCCGACCTTGCCTTGAAGCTGGACGACAGCACCTTCACCGGCCGCGTCGCCATCGAAGACTTCGCCAAGCAGGCCCTGCGCCTGCAGCTCAAAGGCGACAGGTTCGACGCTGATCGCTACATGCCAGCCAAGAGCGAACAGGCCAAGGGCGCCACCGCCGCCCGCCAGGCCGAGGTCCAGCAACAGGAAGCCACCGCCGTGGCCGGTGCCGGCAGCACACCGCTGCCCAACGCCCCGACCCAGGTGGCCTGGAGCGACGACAAGCTGTTGCCGGTCGACCGCCTGCGCGTGCTCGACCTGCAAGCCGACCTGGCCTTCGGCTCGCTGACCCTGGACAAACTGCCGATCAGTGACGCCCAGCTGCAGGCCACCGGCCAGGGCGGCCTGCTGACCTTGCAGGCCCTGCGCGGCGGCCTCTACAACGGCACCTTCGAAGCCAAGGGCAACGTCGACGTGCGCCCTGCCGTGCCGCAGATCGGTATCAACACCAGGATCAACCGGGTACCGGTCGAGCACTTCATCAAGGCCGAAGGCAAGGAGCAGACGCCGCCGGTCAAGGGCCTGCTGACCCTGGCCAGTGATCTGACCGCCACCGGCAACAGCCAGAAGGCACTGGTCGACACCCTCAATGGCAGCGCAAACTTCACCATCAACGACGGTGTACTGGTCAACGCCAACCTGGAACAGCAACTCTGCCAGGCCATCGCCACCCTCAACCGCAAAACCCTGAGTGGCGAGCCTCGTGGCAAGGACACCCCGTTCGAAGAACTGCGCGGCAGCCTGGTGATTCGCAATGGCGTAGCCAGCAACCCGGACCTCAAGGCACGCATCCCGGGCCTGACCGTCAACGGCCATGGCGATCTCGACCTGCGCGTGCTGGGCATGGACTACAACGTCGGCGTGATCGTCGAAGGCGACCAGCGTGCGATGCCCGACCCGGCGTGCCAGGTCAACGAACGTTTCGCGGGCGTGGAAGTGCCGCTGCGCTGCCGTGGCCCGCTGGAGCTCGGCGCCAAAGCCTGTCGCCTGGACCAGGACGGCCTGGGCAAGGTGGCGGCCAAGCTGGCCGGCAACCGCCTGAAAGACAAGATCGATGAAAAACTCGGAGAGAAAGTGAGCCCAGAATTGAAAGACGCGCTCAAGGGGCTGTTCAAGCGATGACCCCCACGCAGTTCTCCAGCGCCGTGCTGGACTGGTACGACCAGCACGGTCGCCACGACTTGCCCTGGCAACAGGGCATCACCCCATACCGGGTATGGGTTTCGGAAATCATGCTGCAGCAGACCCAGGTCAGCACCGTGCTCAACTACTTCGACCGCTTCATGCAGGCCCTGCCGACCGTGCAGGCCCTGGCTGACGCGCCGGAGGATGAAGTGCTGCACCTGTGGACGGGCCTTGGCTACTACACCCGCGCACGCAACCTGCAGAAGGCGGCGAAGATCGTCGTCGAACAGCATGGTGGCGAATTCCCGCGCAGCGTCGAACAACTCACCGAACTGCCGGGCATCGGCCGCTCCACCGCCGGCGCCATCGCCAGCATCAGCATGGGCATCCGCGCGCCGATCCTCGACGGCAACGTCAAGCGCGTGCTGGCACGCTACACCGCCCAGGCCGGCTACCCCGGCGAGCCCAAGGTGGCCAACCAGCTGTGGGCCACCGCCGAGCGCTTTACCCCACAGCAGCGGGCCAACCACTACACCCAGGCGATGATGGACATGGGCGCGACGCTGTGCACGCGCAGCAAGCCCAGCTGCCTGATCTGCCCGTTGCAGCGCGGCTGCGAAGCGCACCTGCACGGCGAAGAAACCCGCTACCCCGAGCCCAAGCCACGCAAGGCGCTGCCCCAGCGGCGCACGCTGATGCCGTTGCTGGCCAACCACGAAGGCGCCATCCTGCTTTACCGACGCCCATCCAGCGGCCTGTGGGGCGGCTTGTGGAGCCTGCCGGAGCTGGACGATATCGCCCAGCTCGACGACCTCGCCTACCAGCACGGCCTGCGCCTGGCCGACAGCCGCGCGCTGGACGGCCTGACCCACACCTTCAGCCACTTCCAGCTGGCGATCGAGCCCTGGCTGGTGCGCGTCGACCCGGTCGGCCAGCACGTGGCCGAGGCCGACTGGCTCTGGTATAACCTCGCCACCCCGCCGCGCCTGGGCCTCGCCGCCCCGGTCAAGAAGCTGCTCAAACGCGCGGCCGACGAACTGATTGCAGGAGAAGCCCGATGACCCGCACCGTGATGTGCCGCAAGTACAAAGAAGAACTCCCAGGCCTGCCCCGCCCGCCTTATCCCGGCGCCAAGGGCCAGGACATCTTCGACCACATCTCGGAGAAAGCCTGGGAAGACTGGAAGAAACACCAGACCATGCTGATCAACGAAAAACGCCTGAACATGATGAACGGCGAGGACCGCAAGTTCCTCCAGGACGAGATGGACAAGTTTTTCGCGGGCGAGGAATACGCCCAGGCGGAAGGCTACGTTCCACCCGCCGAATGACCCCACGAATCGTAAGCGACGGAATTAATTTAAAATTTTTTCAAAAAGTCGTTGACGGGCCGTCAGAAAATCTATTTAATTCACCTCGTCGCCCAGATAGCTCAGTCGGTAGAGCAGAGGATTGAAAATCCTCGTGTCGGCGGTTCGACTCCGTCTCTGGGCACCACCTTCAAGCTTCTGGTGGTTGCAAAGTTACCCGAAGCGACAACAAGAAACCCGCCTAGTGCGGGTTTTTTGTTGTCTGCATTTTTTGCTTTTAGGATGAGCAGCATCGGTAGCTGCCACCCCGCACCTCAAGCCCTACCCCGCAGTTCGCGGAGATACCACCTCGGCATGTAACCTCAGGCCGAGCGCCGCCATCACTTTCATGATGGTCGCCAGGCTAGGGTTACCCTCCGCCGACAAGGCTTTGTATAACCCTTCGCGAGTCAGGCCCGTATCACGCGCCAGCTGTGCCATGCCACGAGCACGCGCGATATCGCCCAAGGCAGCGGCAAGCAGCACTGGATCGTTTTCTTCAAGGCAGGCCTCGAGGTACAGAGCCATGTCTTCCTCTGTCTTGAGGTGATCTGCGGCATCCCACTTGGTCAGTTTGGTATCAGTCATGGCGGCCTCCTAAAGCTCGCGTGCCAGCTTGAGGGCTGATCTGATATCCCTGGCCTGAGTGGACTTGTCGCCACCCGCCAGAAGGATGATCACCTCGTAGCCTCGCTGAACGAAATACACCCGATAGCCCGGACCGTAATCGATCCGCATCTCGGACACTCCTTCACCTACCGGCTTACAGTCCCCAATCACGCCAAGCTCGACCCACCGCAAGCGCACATTGATACGAGCCTGTGCACGAGCATCCCGCAACGCGGCGAACCACTTCTGTAGCTGTCGGTTTGTAATAGTGTGTGCATGGGAAAAATGTAAACCGTAGTTCACACTACATCAATCTGGACGTGTTTCAAACTATTTGAATGCGCAGCGCCACATCCTCCGCCCACCGGCATTGATCAGCATCAACGACTTCTCCCCCACCCAAACTCACAATCAAAAGTGGACATTCGACCCAACCTCGCAAGGACCTCCATGAGCGAAGAAGCCACCCTCCTGCTCCCCGCCCCCGGCGAATCCTCTTCCCCCGCCCCTGCCGCACCCCGCACGCGCCGCCCTCGCCAACGCAAACCTGAACCCTCCATCACCCAGGTCAGCCAGGCCCCGGCCGCGCTGGAAGTGGCCAGCGCACCGAAAGGCAGTAACGAAGACAGCACCTCGGCGCGCCTGCCGGCCAGCTACCCGTACCGCACCCGTCTGCGCCGCCAGGATTACGAGAAGGCCAAGCATGCGCTGCAGATCGAACTGCTAAAGGTGCAAAGCTGGGTGAAGGAAACCGGCCAGCGCGTGGTGATCCTGTTCGAGGGGCGTGATGCGGCCGGCAAGGGTGGCACCATCAAGCGCTTCATGGAACACCTGAATCCGAGGGGCGCACGGATCGTCGCACTGGAGAAGCCCTCCGAGCAGGAACTGGGGCAGTGGTACTTCCAGCGTTATATCCAGCACCTGCCCACGGCGGGTGAAATGGTCTTCTTCGACCGCTCCTGGTACAACCGCGCCGGGGTCGAGAAGGTGATGGGTTTCTGCTCACCACTGCAGTACCTGGAATTCATGCGCCAGGCACCGGACCTTGAGCGAATGCTGTGCAACAGCGGCATCCTGCTGTTCAAGTACTGGTTCTCGGTGAACCGCGAAGAGCAGCTGCGCCGCTTCATCTCGCGCCGGGACGACCCGCTCAAGCATTGGAAGCTGTCGCCCATCGACATCAAGTCACTGGACAAGTGGGAGGACTACACCGCCGCCAAGGAAGCGATGTTCTTCCATACCGACACCGCCGATGCGCCGTGGACGGTGATCAAGTCCGATGACAAGAAGCGTGCGCGGATCAACTGCATCAGGCATTTCCTGCATTCGCTGGATTACCCGGGCAAGGACCACCGTGTGGCGCATGCGCCGGATGAGCTGCTGGTCGGCCGGGCATCGCGAGGGTTCGAGGAGGATGAGCCGGCGGTGGTAGCCAGTTAGATAGCCGGGGCTGCTGTGCAGCCCATCGCCGGCAAGCGCGGCTCCCACAAGCATGGGAGCTGGCCTGCCCGGCGATGGGCCGCACAGCGGCCCCTTTCAGCAACACTTGGGTTTCCCGGGCAACTGCGCTTCAATACGCGCACTTTTCAGCCACACCCCCAGGATGAGCCATGGCCACCACTTCCAAACAACAGAAACGCGCCAAGCGCGCCGCCAGCAAGGCCAAGCAGAACCGCATGGTGCGCAGCGGCCAGGCGGTCAAGGCCAGCGCCGGTGACAGCGCCAGCATCGAGCAAGTATTCAACAAGGCCATGGAGACCGACAGCTACAAAGAGCTGTTCGCGAAGATGAAAACCGCCCAGGAAACCAGCCTGGTGGCGATGATCTCGGTATTCCTGGTCGACCCGCTGCTGGCCCTGGTACTCAAGGGCCACAAGGAAGAGCACGCCACCGACTACATCGTGCTGGTATTCAACGCCTACCGCACCTGGCTCGACGGCGCCGACGAAGACACCACCATGGCCTGGCTGGAAAGCGATGAATTCCAGGAAGCCTATATCGCGGCATCCGAACTGGTGGCCAAGCAGCAACAGCAGCAGAAGCAGTTTGGCTGAACCGGCCGCATAACCTGCTCCGGCCCTTTCGCGGGACAAGCCCGCTCCCACAGGGGCCGCGCCAGACTTTAGAAATTGAGCAAGACAGTTGCTCCCACAGGGGCCGCGCCACCCTCAGGCCTGTGCTTAACCTGTGGGAGCGGGCTTGCCCCGCGAAGAGGCCCGCACAGGCAATAAAAAAGGCCGCGCCCTGCACAGGACGCGGCCTTTTCATTTCAAGCAGCGCGGATCAGTTGTCCAGCGCCACCCGCCCGGCAGCTTCACGCTTGCGGTGCACCAGCAAGCCCGCCGCCACCACACCAATACTCAGCAGTGCAGTCGCGATGATTTCGGCACGGTGGTCTTCACGCAGCGCCATCACCGCCAGCACAGCAACGATGAAAGCGATGGTCGCCCAGGTCAGGCCCGGGAACAGCCACATCTTGAAGGCGATCTTCTCGCCACGGGCTTCACGCTGGCTGCGCATGCGCAGCTGCGACACGGCAATCACCAGGTACACCAGCAGCGCAATGGCGCCGGAGCTGGCCAGCAGGAACTCGAACACCTGGGCCGGGGCCACGTAGTTGGCGAACACGCAGAGGAACGCGGCAGCGGTCGACAGCAGCACGGCCACATGCGGAGTCGCCGCCTTGGTGGTGCGCTGGGCGATGGCCGGGGCGTCGCCACGCTTGCTCAGCGAGAACAGCATGCGCGACGAGGTATACAGCGCCGAGTTCAGGCAACTGGTCACGGCGACCAGAACGACGATGTCGACGATCAGCTTGGCGTTCGGCACGCCAATGCGGCTGAGCACGGTCTGGTAGGAGCCGACTTCGGCCAGCGCCGGGTCGTTCCACGGCACCAGGGCCACAACCAGGAAGATCGACACCAGATAGAACAGGCAGATACGCCAGATCACCGAGTTGGTGGCACGGCTGATCTGCTTGCCTGGGTCTTTCGATTCGGCCGCCGCGATGGTGACGATTTCGGTACCCATGAACGAGAACATGGTGGTCAGCATGGCCGCCAGCACCGCGCCCAGGCCGTTAGGCATGAAGCCCTGGGTATCGAACAGGTGCGCAGCACCGCTCACCTGGCTGCTTGGCACGAAGCCGAACATGGCGATGCAGCCGACGACGATGAAGCCGATGATCGCCAGCACCTTGAGCAGGGCAAACCAGAACTCGAACTCACCGTAGTTCTTGACGCTGCACAGGTTGGTCAGGGTCAGCGCCAGGGTAATAAGGAGGGAGAAGGCCCACAGGTCCACGGACGGGAACCAGGCGTGGAGGATGGCCGCGGCGGCGTTGGCCTCCAACGGGATGACCAGCACCCAGAACCACCAGTACAACCAGCCAATGGTGAAACCGGCCCAACGGCCAATGGCGCGGTCGGCGTAGGTAGAGAACGATCCCGTATCCGGCGAGGCGATCGCCATTTCGCCGAGCATGCGCATCACTAATACCACAAGGGTACCGGCGGCGGCGTAGGCCAGCAGCACGGCCGGGCCGGCAGCTGCGATGGCATGGCCAGAACCAACGAACAGACCGGCGCCGATAACGCCAGCAATGGACAGCATGGTGACATGCCGTTGTTTGAGCCCCTGAGCGAGGTCATTGGAATTGTTACCGCTCATTAAAACTACCTTTGTAAGGAGTGGACCACTCCGACTGCGGAACCAGAGCGCGCCTGGGGTTGACCTAGGCGTCACTGCAATCGGCGGTTTCCAACTGGCAATAAGCGCGCCACATTCTGAATACATTCGTCAGATTGATACCACGACCTGTAAACGGCGCGGGTTGCAGGGCATTCGGCCAACCTCTGACCGAAAGGACGCCAAATCTCCATGCCAAGTCCGGATTACGGAAATACCCACTTACAAACGCACCAAAGGTGCTCCCCGGTAACACCTTTGCACCAGTGCAACGCACAAAAGTGCAACCCAGCGGTACAACCCGAATACCCCTCGGGCACCACCCCAAGTCGCACCCGTTGCGGCAGGTTTCATCATTGCCGGGCCAAAAGCGCTTCCAACCACTGCGCAAAGCTGGCACCATCGCGCCTTTTTTCATCAAGGCTATGGAGCTGGGAGAGCCGCATTGCGGACATCTGCGCGACGTTGCGCTGCAGCGATGCGACAAACTGCCCCGGCAAGGCCTTGAGCCCCTGCGCCCCTGTTGGCCGTCACATTACCGCTATGCTAGCTTGGCGCTCGCCAGGAAGGCCGCCAACAGCTGGGAACGCACCCGATCACATGAGGACCGCACATGGCCCAGGCCACGCCCGCGCTGGAAATCCGCAATCTGCACAAACGCTACGGCGAGCAGGAAATTCTCAAGGGCATTTCGCTGACCGCGCGCGACGGTGACGTGATCTCCATCCTGGGGTCGTCTGGCTCCGGCAAGTCCACCCTGCTGCGCTGCATCAACCTGTTGGAAAACCCGCACCAGGGCGAAATCCTCGTTGCCGGCGAAAGCCTCAAGCTCAAGGCCGCCAAGAACGGCGACCTGATCGCCGCCGACAACCGCCAGATCAACCGCCTGCGCAGCGAGATCGGCTTCGTCTTCCAGAACTTCAACCTGTGGCCACACATGTCGATCCTCGACAACATCATCGAGGCGCCACGCCGCGTGCTCGGCCAGAGCAAGGCCGAGGCCATCGAAGCCGCCGAAGCGCTGCTGAACAAGGTTGGCATCTACGACAAGCGCCACAGCTACCCCGCCCAGCTTTCCGGTGGCCAGCAACAGCGTGCTGCCATCGCCCGCACCTTGGCCATGAAGCCCAAGGTCATCCTGTTCGACGAGCCGACCTCGGCGCTCGATCCGGAAATGGTCCAGGAAGTGCTTAACGTTATCCGCGCACTGGCCGAAGAAGGCCGTACCATGCTGCTGGTGACGCACGAGATGAACTTTGCCCGCCAGGTGTCCAGTGAAGTGGTCTTCCTGCACCAGGGCCTGGTTGAAGAGCAAGGATCGCCGCAGCAGGTCTTCGAAAACCCGACCTCGGCGCGTTGCAAGCAATTCATGTCCAGCCACCGCTAACGGAGCAATACATGCACACTTACAAGAAGTTCCTCCTGGCAGCCGCTGCCACCCTGGTGATGTCGGCAAACGCCATGGCCGCGGAAAAACTGCGCATGGGTATCGAAGCCGCCTACCCACCGTTCAACAACAAGGACGCCAGCGGTAACGTCGTCGGCTTCGACAAGGACATCGGCGACGCCCTGTGCGCCAAGATGAAGACCGAATGCTCGGTAGTAACCTCCGACTGGGACGGCATCATCCCGGCCCTGAACGCCAAGAAGTTCGACTTCCTGGTGTCGTCGCTGTCGATCACCGACGAGCGCAAGCAGGCTGTCGATTTCACTGACCCGTACTACTCCAACAAGCTGCAGTTCATCGCGCCGAAGAACGTCGACTTCAAGACCGACAAGGCTTCGCTCAAGGGCAAGGTGATCGGCACCCAGCGCGCCACCCTGGCGGGCACCTGGCTGGAAGACAACTACGGCAACGACGTAGAGATCAAACTGTACGACACCCAGGAAAACGCCTACCTGGACCTGGTCTCCGGCCGCATCGACGGCATCCTGGCCGACAAGTACGTGCAGTACGAGTGGCTCAAGAGCAAGGACGGCATGAACTTCGAGTTCAAGGGCGAGCCTGTGGTCGACAGCGACAAGATCGGCATCGCCGTGCGCAAGGGTGACCCGCTGCGCGAGAAGCTGAACAAGGCCCTGGCAGAAATCAAGGCCGACGGCACGTACAAGAAGATCAACGACAAGTACTTCCCATTCAGCATCGAATGATCCGCTTGACCTGCGCGCCCTTGCGGCGCGCAAGTCCCTAGAATGACCTGCCCATGAATATCGACCTGCACGGATTCGGTCCGGCCATGATGGCCGGCACCCTGATGACCGTAAAACTGGCGCTTTGCGCCCTGCTGCTGGGGCTGGTCCTGGGCCTGCTCGGCGCCCTGGCCAAGACTTCCTCGATCAAGCCATTGCAATGGCTTGGTGGCTTCTACTCGACCCTGGTGCGCGGCGTGCCCGAACTGCTCTGGGTCCTGCTTATCTACTTCGGCACCGTCGGCCTGATGAACAGCCTCGGCGAAGCCCTGAACATGCCTGGCCTGGAGCTGAGCGCCTTTGCTGCGGGCGTCATTGCCCTGGGCCTGTGCTTCGGCGCCTACGCCACTGAAGTGTTCCGTGGCGCGATCCTGGCGATCCCCAAGGGCCACCGTGAGGCCGGCCTGGCGCTGGGCCTGTCCAAGGGCCGCATCCTGTCGCGGATCATCCTGCCGCAGATGTGGCGCATCGCCCTGCCGGGCCTGGGCAACCTGTTCATGATCCTGATGAAGGACACCGCGCTGGTGTCGGTGATCGGCCTGGAAGAAATCATGCGCCACGCACAGATCGGCGTGACCGTTACCAAGGAGCCGTTCACCTTCTACATGGTCGCCGCCTGCATCTACCTGAGCCTGACCATCATCGCCATGACTGGCATGCACTTCATGGAAAAACGCGCCGCTCGCGGCTTTGCGAGGGCCGAATAATGAATTGGGAAGTCATCATCAAGTGGCTGCCGCGCCTGGCCCAGGGTGCGACCCTGACCCTGGAGCTGGTGGCCATTGCCGTGGTCGCCGGGCTGATCCTGGCCATCCCGCTGGGCATCGCCCGCTCCTCGCGCCACTGGTACGTGCGCGCCGTGCCGTTCAGCTACATCTTCTTCTTCCGTGGCACGCCCCTGCTGGTGCAGTTGTTCCTGGTCTACTACGGCCTGGCGCAGTTCGACGCGGTGCGCGCCAGCTCGCTGTGGCCGTACCTGCGCGATCCGTTCTGGTGCACCGTGCTGACCATGACCCTGCACACTGCCGCCTACATCGCCGAGATCCTGCGCGGGGCGCTGCAGTCGATCCCCAAAGGTGAGATCGAAGCAGCACGGGCGCTGGGCATGTCGCGCGGCAAGACGCTGTTCTACATCATGCTGCCACGCGCCTCGCGCATCGGCCTGCCGGCCTACAGCAACGAAGTGATCCTGATGCTCAAGGCCAGCGCCCTGGCCAGTACCGTGACCCTGCTGGAACTGACCGGCATGGCCCGTACCATCATCGCCCGGACCTACCTGCCGGTGGAGATCTTCTTCGCTGCCGGGGTGTTCTACCTGGTGATCTCGTTCGTGCTGGTGCAAGGCTTCAAGCTGCTGGAGCGCTGGTTGCGCGTAGACGCCAGCCAGGGCCGCTGAACCCTACTGGCCTCTTCGCGGGTAAGCCCGCGAAGAGGCCCTCGAAAACACCCCACACCTCAAGCCCTGCCCCATGTCCACCTACCTCCACAGCCACCAGTTGCACGACCGCTTCCAGGCCCTCGACCAGTTCCTGATCGAGCACCAGCCGCTGTGGAAACCCCGGCCATTCACCGCCCTGCGCCTGGACTGGGAAACCGAATACGCCGCACTCTCCGCTCACCTGCGCCAATGCACCCTGGCCGATGCCGAAGCCGACATCGACCCGCAAGGCCTGCCGGCCCCGTTCCCGCAACTGGCCGCGCAAGCTGCGCAGTTGTCGGCACTGGGCGAGCTCCCCGACACCGGCCTGCCCAGCGCCGGACACCGCCTCGACGTCAACGTCCCGGGCCGCAAATGGCAACAGATCGAAGCCTTCAGCCGCCGCCTGGGCTTTCGCCAACAGACCCGTCATTGGCTCGACTGGTGTTCCGGCAAAGGCCACCTCGGCCGCCGCCTGCTGCAACCCGGCCAGCAGCTGACCTGCCTGGAGTACAACCCCGAGCTGGTCGCTGCCGGCCAGGCCCTGAGCGATCACCATCAGCTGCCCGCGACACACATACACCAGGATGTGATGGCCGCCTGCAGTACCCAGCACCTGAACCAGGAGAAAAGCGTTGTCGCCCTGCACGCCTGCGGCGAACTGCACGTGCACCTGTTGCGCCAGGCCAGCCAGCAAGGCTGCCGCCACCTGGCCGTGGCCCCTTGCTGCTACAACCGCATCCCCGGCGAGCGCTACCAGCCGTTGTCCACAGCCGCGCAGCGCTCGCCACTGCAACTGAGCATGATCGACCTCGGCCTGCCACTGAACGAAGCCGTCACCGCCAGTGCCCGCGTGCGCCAGCAACGTGACTGCTCCATGGCCCGGCGCCTGGGCTTCGACCTGCTGCAGCGCGAACAGCGCCGGTGCGATGAATACCTGTCCACCCCTTCGCTGCCGATCGCCTGGCTGGACAAACCTTTCGAACAGTATTGCCGTGAGCTGGCCGACCTGCGCAAGGTCGAGCTGACTGGCCAACCGGACTGGGCCGCGCTGGAGGCCGCTGGCTGGCGCCGCCTGGCCGAAGTGCGCAACCTCGAGCGCCTGCGCAACCTGTTCCGCCGCCCGCTGGAACTGTGGCTGGTGCTCGACCGCGCCCTGTTCCTCGAAGAACAGAGCTACGACGTTCGCCTGGGCACCTTCTGCGATTACCCGCTCACACCCCGCAACCTGCTGCTGCTGGCCGAGCGTGACCGTTAGCCGCAGCACAACCTGTGGATAACTCTGTGAACAAGCTTTTGATGAATGGATGGATCCAAGGGCTATTTCAAGCGTTTGGCTTATTCCGGCATCCGCCTCAAGCCCAGTAAAAACAGGTGTTTGCGCAAAGACCGGCGGTATGCGCTGGCGGCATGCCTTTCGCGCACGGCGACAATGCCTCTTGTGTATAAACAAAATTTCGATTAGGCAACAGCTCCCACAGAAGTGCCCAGAAATGCGACTTTCATTGCATCCTCTGTGGGAGCGGGCTTGCTCGCGAATGGCCCTCGAATCAATGCGCCTTGTTCTTGCCCAATTCGATGTCATCCATCAGCGCCTTGGCCAGGGCCAGCAAATAGTCGGCAGCGCCTAATAGCTTGTGGTCGTCCTCCGCGTCCCCCTCGCGCACAAGGTGCTTGATATAGCCGAGCAACACCGACACATGCTCGTAGGCATGGTCGATCGGGATACCCGGCTGCACGCGCAACAGATCGACTGTTGGGTTACCGGCTTCCAGGAAGGTCTGCACACCTGCGGTGACGATGGTTTCAACGGCCTCACTCATGTGCTGCCCCCTTTTCATCGCTCAAGGTCGCCAGTGCATGCTGGAACAGGATCAATGCCGAATCGGCCGCGTAGGCGGCATTGGCCAGCGTGTTCAAACCGGGCTCGCCGGCGTGGAGACGGCAATGTTCATCGATGGTTTCGGCGACGCCGCGGATAAGCTCGGCGCCGTGGGTGATGGCATCTTCGGGGGAGATATCGCTGTGGACGGAGAAGTACGGCGTTTGGATTAGAAGATGGGGTGGATCAGGAACGATTTTTTTCATGACAGCAGCTCCTTGAATGGAACCACCACATGGACCTTTCTCACGGATTCAGGTGGCAGTCGTACACGGGGTGAGAAAACCGAGGGAGCTACAAAGCTCGGCCAGGCCGAAGCCTGCCCGCGTACGACCGCCATAACGGACCAGCCGAATAACTCCTTGTCGGGTTTCTCACACCCGGTCACCAGGAATTGGCAACCCAGGAACGTTATCCCTGGGCCACTTCCCCGCCAACAGAGAAGGGTCGACTAGCCGCGTAGGATAATTCCCAAGTACCCGAGTCCTGAAGCATTTGGTCTCAAGTTCAGAAATCCCTCACAAAATCACCACGGTCTCTGTGGGAGCGGGTTCACCCGCGAAGAGGCCCGACGGTGTATCATCCACGCCCCAAATCATTAAAAAGCTACGTCGCACGCTGCCCGCCAGCCCTGCGACCGTCTGGCGTTGCGCCAGATTCGACAATGGACTAACGGACTACACCATCGTGACCTACACCAAACCCCTTGCCCTGCTGGCCTTCGCCCTGACCTTGGGCGCCTGCAGCAACAGCCCTGCCCCACACCCTGCCAGCAACCTGGACTGGAACACTCCAGGCATGCAGCTGGGCGGCGACAACGGCCTGCCCCTGCGCGTCGAAAGCCCCTGCCGCAAGCGCGGCTGCGACAACGACAAGCTGTTTTTCAACCCTGGAAAAACCGAGCCGAACGTCAACACTATCCACCGCGGCTGGTAAGAAAATTCTCCTTTCAGGCCGGTGACTTAGCTCATTTGCGCAGAATCGCAAGGAAGTGGTTTACAGGCGCCAACCGATCGTTATAATGACGCCCCATTGCCGGTATAGCTCAGATGGTAGAGCAACTGACTTGTAATCAGTAGGTCCCGGGTTCGATTCCTGGTGCCGGCACCATCCAAGGTTCCATAGAAAGCTTTCAACATCTCTGGAACCCCCGAAAACCCCGCCTTCTGGCGGGTTTTTTCGTTTTGGCGTTCCATCGATTTCCGTCAGAAACTGGTGGATTCCAACCGTTTTAGGGGTAGTGTTAGGGGTAAGGTAATTCGATAAAGGGGGAGTACCCTTATGTCGCGCACCACTGCTCCACTCTCCGATTCGGCTTGCCGCTCAGCCAAGCCCACCGACCGCGCCTACAAGCTTTTCGACGGCGACGGCCTCTACCTTCTAGTCCAACCCAATGGCCGTAAAGGCTGGCGTCTCAGGTATGTCAAACCTGATGGACGCGAAGGACTAACCTCGTTCGGCAGCTACCCCGTGGTCGGACTCGCCGATGCGCGCAACAAGCGCCTAGAGGTCAAACGGATGCTGGCGAAAGGCATCGACCCCATAGAGACCAAACACCAAGCCAAGACGCAGGCTGCAATCAAAGGCCGAACCTTTGAAAGCGCCGCACTGGACTGGCACAAAGCGATGTCTGCCAAATGGGCTCCAGGCCATGCCAAGACCGTCCTGAGCCGCCTCAAAACCCATGTCTTCCCGCTGATCGGCGCTCGCTCTATTGTCGATCTGGACACCCATGACCTGATGCAACCTCTGGAAGCGATCCAGAAGCGTGGCACGATTGACGTCGCTTTAAGGGTACAAAACTACCTGCAAAGCATCATGCGCGAGGCGAAACGTGCTCGACAGATCGCGGCAAACCCTGCCTCCGACCTTGAAGGTTTGATCAAAGCCCCGAGGGTTGTTCACCGCCCAGCGTTACCCTTATCGCGCCTGCCTGAATTGCAGGAGCGCATTGAGGGTTATAACGGCCGCGTACTTACCCGGCTGACGGCCATGCTCTCGCTGCATGTGTTTGTCCGCTCCAGTGAACTGCGCTTTGCCCGTTGGAACGAATTTGACCTCAAGCGCGGCACCTGGGAGATTCCCGACACCCGTCCCGCGTTGGACGGCGTCCCCTTTTCCACAAGGGGTACAAAAATGGCCGGGGATATCCATCTTGTACCCTTATCGCCGCAAGCCGTGGCCCTGCTTGAACAGATCCACGTCCTCACCGGTAAATTCGACCTGGTGTTTGCAGGCGATACCAAGCCCTGGAAACCCATGTCTGAAAACACGGTGAACAGCGCGCTTCGAAAGATGGGCTACGACACCAAAACCGAGATCTGCGGCCATGGCTTTCGTTCGATGGCCTGCAGCGCACTGATCGAATCAGGATTGTGGTCGGAGACAGCCATTGAACGGCAGATGAGCCACAAGGAACGCAACAACGTCCGCGCCGCTTACATTCACAAGGCAGAGTTCATCGAGGAGCGCAGGCTAATCATGAACTGGTGGAGTCGGTATCTGGAGGCCAACCGGCAGGAGCATGTCACTCCACACGAATTCGCCAATCAGACCGGAGCGAACGTCACTCGCCTAAAAGCAAAACGTGGCGCAATTGAGTAAGCGCCCAGCCTTCATATCTCAGTGATCCGCTTGTCCACGCGGGTCCATCCAAGCGGGGCTGCAAAGCCGCCCTGCTTGGATGGACCTCACTTAAAAATCTAAAGCCCACGCAACTATCTGTGGAAAACCACTGATTTCCACCGGTGGATAATTTCATCCACAGCCGCAGAATTCCCGAAAATTCGAGCCTTGACCCAAATTATCCACAGGCGTAGAAAAGATCGGGCAAAGCGCTGTCGTTGACAGCAACCCAGGTAGCCAGAACCTTTAAGGCTACGCCACGCGGTGGTGGTTCTCCCAAAGTGCGATTAGCGTCCGGCGGCTCGCACGATCACAGCGATGTGATGGATGCCTACTTTTACCAGTGTGCCCACTGCGGCAACTCATCCCCTTTCATAGCTGCCCTGCAGCAACCTATCCGCTTGGCCATTCCTGTGCGCCAACCTGCGCCCGTCTCTTTCTCCCGGAAAGAGACGGGCGCTCCTACCGCTGCTGCAGCCCAACTCGTACAAGGCTTTGCGGCATTCCCCCTCGTGACAATCGGCGTGACAAACACCGAAGTCACCAGCAACAGCGATGCAGATGATGGTGCCGCAGCCAAAGGAATGGACTGCACCTGACTGACAGTCAGGCATGCCCCGGTCATCGCATCACTGCTTTTACCTGACTCAGGATCTCGCGGCGTTGGTTTCGTCAGCCGATGCAGCCCCCACCCGCCCACTTCCTCGGAAGTGTTCAGGAGGCCAGGTCATGAGGTGCCCAAGCTCCCGGTCGTAAAGAGCCGCCAGTCCCGCGTTAGTGGACATCCCCACAGGTCGCAGGGGCCTTGATCCCTGATAACACTCAGCATTCTTGGCGGGATGACGTGGGGCGAGGACTGGAGAGCTGAACATGAGGTGACCGATATGGCATTGGTGGGTAGACGCGATGGCCGTAATTTCGGCTACGGCAGGCAGTTGAGCTACGCGGGGCCGCAAGCGCTGAAAGACATGTTTGGCGGTGGCCACTACGGCACGGTCAAGGCGCACAGTGATCGGTGGCAGGCATTCGTGAAGTGGTGCCGCTCCGAACAGGGGCCCGGTATCAATGATGCGCGGCAGATTGATCGGAAAGTGTTGGCCGACTATGCGGCGTATCTGCGCGACGTGGTTGGGCGCGGTGACCTTGCTGTCAGCACCGCACAAAACCGCCTATCCAGTGTTAACAGGACCATGGCAGCGCTTCGCGGTGATCAATGCGTGAAATTGCCAAGCCCGAGCAAGGCATTGGGTGTGCAGCGCACCGGAGTTCGCCAGTCGATGCCACAGGGCCAAAACCGTGAACAGGTCAAGCAGATCATCAATGCGCTTTGCAGCCAACATCAGCTACGAGCCGCCGCGATCGTCCTGTTGGCGCGAGCCACCGGCATGCGTTTGCGTGAGGCCATCCTAGCTGACCTGCCACGGCTGAGCCGTGAGGCTGAAGACCTAGGCAGGATCAACATCCAGGACGGCACCAAAGGTGGCCGCGCTGGCGCCTCGGCGCCACGTTGGATTGCGGTGAACGACAATGTTCGAAGTGCTCTTGAGTTTGCACGGCAAGTGTCGCCTGCAAGTAGCCGCAACCTGATTGCGCCACACGAAAGCTACCTGAGTCTTCTGCAAGAAAGCATCCGCCCGGCGCGGGACATCCTGAATGAACACAACCTCAAGGGCTTCCATGAGCTACGAGCGGCGTACGCATGTGAACGCTATGAGCAAATCACCCAACACCCTGCGCCTATCAACGGCGGCGTATGTTGCCAGGCGGATAGGAACCTAGATCGTGAGGCCCGAAGGCAAATCAGCTATGAGTTGGGGCACGGTCGAATCGATGTGGTCGCTTCCTACATTGGAGGGCTGGGATGAGCAAGCCATTCGATATGGAGATTTTCTTGGCAGGGGTACTGACTGGTTCGCATGCTACGCGGCAACGTCATTTGAGGCAGGCGAAGACCATCCAGCATGAAATTGCAAAGCGCTGGCAGCGAGCGACCCCCTGGGCATGGCAGCGAAAGCATTTAGTTTGGTTTCTTGAACATTATCTCGCCGGCCGAAATGATACGACGCGATATTACTATCTACTCACTGTCCGGCTGCTCGCTCGACGTCTAGAAACGTCATGGACTTTCAACCTCTGAGTGGAACCTGATCCTAATAGTCACGACCAGCAATCAGCCCAAAGCCGACATCCGGCACTGACTGATGACTCTTTCTGGCTCGCGATCACCACACGAATGGGCGTTTACTTCGACAAGCTGCGCTAGCCCGGGGAGCTTGTCTAGGTTGCAAAATTATTAGTAAAGGGCCCTAATCTCCACACGTGCAATCCTTTAGCCATCATTAGTGATCTGCAGTGCTACTCCTGCTTGGTCCTTCACAAGACGGCCCATTTACAGCATGACAAGAGACCCGCTAGAAATGAGCATCTCTGCGATTCAACCAGTAGTGGCTACTTTGCCGAATGCTGCGAATCTCGTGGCGTTCTACCTAAGTTGTGACCGTGCGCTCGGACTGCTGAATCCCCAGCACCTACCTGCCCACGTCATGGCGGCGCTTCAGGGTCACAGCATTCATATGTCGACAGCAATCCTTTCGAATGCTGTCGGTACATATCTGCTGCAAGCGATCGCTGCGGGTAAGGTAAGGACATTGCCCCAATTGGCCTTCGAAGGCGAACTACGGGAGGGCACTCCGTTCATCTATAACGGTCATTTCACCGGCTACGGCTTCGGGGCTGCCAACAAGACCTCTGAGCTGCGTCTCACAGCGAAGCTTGACGAACCGCTTGCCGGCAAGAAACTCTCCTTCGAGTTTTCCAAGAACGGACTGGTGAATGCCACCGCGTACACCCGCATGTCTGGCTCGACGCGCCTGTTCGCGTTTGGCTACATCTCGGAGATTGACGACACCACCATCCGCGCCGTTCCTTATGTCGTGGGGGACTTAGTTGCAAACAACCACATGATGGCCTCACCGGTCGTGCCGACCCTTGAATTACGCCCTCAGGAAATCAAGCAGTTCCAGGAAATGGACGAGACTTGGTTTCCTTCCAAGGCCGAGTTCCAGCGCATGACCATGGTCCCTGAACTAACAGTCAAAGAACTGATCTGTCAACTGCTTGGCGAACATTCAGTGCCCAGCGATTGGGGCGGAGAGGAATGCGATGTACTGTCAGCCAATTTGCTCGTTGATGGCAACCGTCACACAGGTGCGTTCTTGCTTAAGGGGCCAGCGCGGTTTCACCCAATGAAGCCAACCGACCTTGGAAAAAATGGCGACCAACTCTATCGTCTCTTCAACATTCCTGCGCAGATCTACGTAATCCAACATTGCCATAGTATTGGTGCCGCTGTCCGCAAACAGGCAGAAGCGTTTGCTCTCGCACGCAATTTTATTGCTCCCTGCAAGATAGTGTTCATAGACGGCCTAACAACAGCACGCTTGCTGCGGGCTCACGGGCATTGGCCGGAAGCAAAGATCACTTCGAGAAAAGGCAAAATGGTATGACGGCTCGGTCCCCCCATCGCGACGCTCTGCGAATTCTGTTCATCTTAAGGGCAGGAGGTAGGCCCGTTGAACCACCAACGGCAGGGCAGGCGCTCATTTTCAAAGGCGAAGCACGCCTGCAAGCGTTCGACTTTTGGATGCGAAATCCAGACTACCTTGCGGCTGAGCTGCTTGATTTGTTCGCAGAGACACAGGACAAAAGCTACTGTGAAGCAGCTCAGACGATCCTAGGCGCCGAGGAGCCTGATCTCCGTCGTGTTCCGATGGTTCGTTATTTCTTTGGCGCATACGAACGCCTGGATGATGCCTTGTCGTTACTCAGGTCTCGCGACCTAGTTCGCATCACCGGCACCAAAGGAGCAAATAACAAGGTATTGGAGACAGACTTCATTCTCACGGAGACCGGCTTTAACACCTGTTCAACAGCAGTGTCGCTAGAGCCAATCCTTCAATGGTACGCAGATAGAGCCGAGTTGGTAGCCAAGGTCGCCGGTACCATGGGGGGAACAGCTTTGAAGCAAAAACAGTATCAGCGCGCGAGCTACGCAGAGACCAAATTGGGCGGGATTATTCCTGCTATCACTGAAGATGTGCGAGTTCGTCTAACGCAGCTGCAATCCAACTAGTGAAGGGATAAAGATGGCGCAACCCAAGGAAGAATGGCTGCAAGCAATATCCACGAGGGCGAAGGTGGAGGCTTCCGCAGTTGAGCGAGTACTTTCTGCTCACCGAATTCAACCATCACCTGTACTTGCTCAGCCTCGCAGGCTTGTTCTGCGAGAGATAGAGTTTTCCGGCGAGAAGGATGGCGTCGCGAACGTCGGCGCTTTCGTATTTTTATGGAATTCCCTCGATCATGGCTTGTGGGCAATGCTCTCTGAACACAACCTTCGGGGCAAATCGACCATCATCGAGATCGTTCGATGGATGATAAGAGGGAGACCGTCAAGCAACCTTCAAGACGATGTGCGACGATGGGTCCATGCGGTGCGGCTTAGTTTCCTGCTTGACACGGATGAATACGAGATCGTTGCCAAGACTCAGGGTGAGCCTATTGGGAGCCTATACCGTGTTCGTGCGCCGAGTGCAACCGGAGACGAACCAGGGAGAACCGCTCTGGCCAGCTTTGCCACCGATGGCGAGTTCGAAGCAGTCATGGCGGACTTCTTCATGCGCACCTTCTCGATGGACCCGATATCGAGTTGGCGACAGGGAAAAGAGGACGGGGGGCAATCAGTCACACATAGCTGGGTAGCATTCTCAGGCGCCATGTTCATCGGCACCAACTACGAAGTACTTCTTGGCGACATGCCAGTTACCGCTGGCATTACATCGCGACTGATGCAGATGTACCTCGGCGTACCATGGGTTTCAACACTCGCAGCTGCAAAGACCGCGTGCCAGCTAGTTGAGCAAGCTGTCCAAGCTTCCATGCGTAGAAATGAGCAGGGACACGAGGCGGCAAAAGCGCGCATTGCCAGCATCAGCGCTGAACTAGCAGAGAAACGAGCCGAGCTAACGAAGATTCCAAGCGACGTGGCCCTCCGCAACGCCATTGATGCTGATGCGGCAGAACTGGCTAATATTCGGCGCCAAGAGCGATCTATGGCCGAATTCACAGAACGCGCCGTTGCCGCGCTTCGAGAGCTAACCAGCGCCCACCAGGAGGATCGGCGAGACCTCCAAACGCACATTGATTCCATGTCCGCAACGGCAGTGTTTCGTCGCCTGGAACCGAAGTGTTGTCCTCGCTGCGATCAGACGATTTCCAAGGCAAAGAAAGAGCTTGAGAACTCTACACGCTCATGCTCTGTCTGCAGTGAGTCGATCACGAGCTCCGAAGATGGTGAAGCGATCAAGACCGAATTGCAGGACCGTGTTTCGGCGTCCAAGGCCGCAATGGCACTTGCCTCGACTAAAAAGGAAGACGCAGAAAGGGAATTGGCAGGCCTTCGGGGAAAAGTTGATCTCCTCCATAGTCGCATTGAGTCAGCTACCAAGGAGCTAGGTTCCGCAGTGCGGCGGCAAGAGGTCGCAATGTCCGTAGCGGTCTTGGAAGGTAGACTAGAAGAAGCTTCGATAAGACCAGCTGCGCTGGCTGACGACCGAAGCGACGAGCTAACAATTCTGTCTGCTGTCGTGACAGAAACCGAGGCTCGAGTTAAGGCAGTGCGCGACGGATTGCTCACCGATGTGTCTGCACGTCTGGTCGAATACGCCAAAGCCTTCGGAATGGAGAACTTGTCTGAAGCGTCATTGAAGGGAAATGCGGCTCTGTCATTGGTCAAAGGGGGGGTGCCCACGAGCTACAGCAAGGTAACGGAGGGTGAGAAGCTGCGTCTTAAGGTAGCGGCTGTTCTTGCGATGGTTGAAATTGCTGAAGAGCGGGGTATTGGCCGGCATCCAGGGCTGCTCATGATCGATTCCCCTGCGGCTCAAGAGGTATCTCCTGTCGACGTGGATCACCTTATCGCAGGTCTTCATACAGTCTCCACCAAGCTCCCGCATTTCCAGGTGTTTGTTGCGGGTATCTCATCCAAGGCATTAACAAACCACATCCCGAAAGCAAATCGCCGTGAGGTTGCCGGCAACGCCTTCCTTTGGTGACAAACATGCATCCTATTGAGGCCGAGCTCCTCGAAGTAGTGAAAAGCGGGCGAGACTGGCAGTTGGAAGATCTTGGCGGAATCACAAAGCTCGCGCCGGCAGCACGATTGATCGGCAGCACGCCCATGATGCCCGAGTTGCTTCAACCGCTTGTATTGGGATGGAACAATGCCACGGCGGGTGATCGAGACGCGTACAGGGGTGTACTGCGCGATCTACTGGAGGTCGCGACAATAGACTTCGTGCTCATTGAAGCGGTCGATATCCTGGAACATCATCGGCCACTACCGGATGACGGAGATGAGTGCTGTTTCATGCTCTTCTTGGCTAAGGCTGCAACTGGCAGCCATTCGCTATCTGGACTATCGCGCGGCGCCGCACTCGATGGTGCGTTTCGATGGGCTTGTGACAATAGGCGCTGGCAGCTTCGCTTACTTGATTTCTTCCTCGGCCTCACACCAGGCGATGATACGGAGTTCCTGCGACGGGCAGCGAAGATTGTAGGCGTCGCTTTTTCGCATTGGCGCGACAAGGAGTTGGTCGAGGTTCTACATAAACTCGCTCAACGTGACGCGGTTCGGCCTGAGGCTGCTTTCGAATTGGGAATGGCAGCGCTTGCGGAAGCCATGGACAGACCAGGCAGCGATGCAGCAGCCACCGCCTTTCGGGAAGCCAGAGGCTGGTTTGATGAGTCCAAAGGACTCTCTGAGGACTATCCGGAAGCCAGCCTGTACCTCGATGGGCTTAACCTGCTACTGAGCTTCCACAGCGGCGCCACAAGCACATCGCTCGGTACCGTGAGCGCCCGGGTTCAACAGCACGCCTTCGAGTTGCATGCTTGGTCGGGAGGCTCCGGCCCTCCGTGGTTGGGGACAAGACAGACCGAAGCAGCGTGTTGGAGCGCATTGGCCGGTGCCATTGCAGGACTGGGAGGATCACTTGACGAACCTAGTTGGTGGGAACCAGCGATTGTCATCGAACAGGGGCTTCTGTCCGTGTACAGCGCAGGTCGATCAATCTTACGTCGAGATCAGCACGGTGGCGTCGAAGCAATGGTCAGACCTCGGATTCAAGCAAGTGTCGCCAGGGAGGCTGGGCAGGCTCATCAAGTACGCACGTGGCTCCGACATAACGCGACCCACGAGTGGGCTGCGGAAGCGCGAGAACTTATTGCACAAATTGAAGTTTTCATTGAACAGGCAGGCGGTCCGCCCCCCCACCCTGAGGCGGCGAGCGCACGGACCTCACTCGCCGCCATCATCGCAAGGTCCAAAATCCCGAAAGAACAGAGGAGTGTCATCTTCGCCGTCGTCGCCAACGCCGTATCATTACAACTTGATAACCTGACAGGCTCCGAAGCCAATGTCATCGAACGCTGCTGCGCGGAGGCACAGCAACACACCGACTACAGCGCGAATACGAACGGGACACGTCTCTTCGACACTGTACTTCTCTGGTTGGTCCGTTTTGTTTTCACTCGGCTGGAATTGACTAAGGGCGACGACCCAACTGGCGCCTACCTCTTCGAGCGTAATGACGGGTCTCTGCCTCACGAGGACGAACTACAGCACGACTTCTTCCGCTGGGTAGCAACGTATGCAGCAGGGAGCGACCTTGAACCGACAAACATCGCGAGTGGTAGAGCCGACATACGGCTGAGGTCTGGTCCAGAACGTCTCGTTGTAGAAGTAAAACGCGAAGAAGCGGATTGCTCCTTCGATGCACTCTTCAAAGCATATGCAGCACAAACGACGGAATACCAGAATGTCAGCATCCGATTGGGCGTTCTGTTGGTGCTCGACTTGGCGACACCCAGCCGTGAAGGTACCCCCCATCTAACGAGCCTGTTTGAGATGCGGCAGGTCCGCCGCTTGGGAGAATCTCAGCCACGGCTAATCTTGATCGTCAAAGTTCCTGGCCGGCGAAAGAGGCCGAGTGATCTAACGAAGCTTGCAAAAGCCAAAAGAAATTGAAATGAGCATCGTCTTACGGTCAACTGCAGCCTTGGGCGAAGGGCTGTCTATGGCCAGTTTCTGCGAGTTTGGCCAAGTCTTGCGCCGCCATTAACCGCTCTAGAACATGCCATAGCCAAGTACACAGGTCACGCCTGTGGGCCTTAGCTGTTTCGACCAGGCTATAGATCTACGCGCTCGCGGTGACACATTGTGAGATATCACCGAACATCCAGCTTTTGCGCCCGATCGCGAAGGGCCGGATGACATTCTCTACGCAGCCATCTGAAATGATAGCTAATATATATAAATTTTAGGACCGCATTTAATTCTATCAAGAACGGGTATATCTTCCTGATACTCATCCCGAGTCAGAACAATTACAGAAAGAGGAAGCCCAAATTCCTCCTCGAATTTGACCTTATTAGAATCATTACAAGATATAAGCCTCTCCCAAGAAGATTCCCCAGGCACACTATTACAGCAAATCATCAGATCACAATCATTATAACTGCTGCATTGTCGGGCCACGCTACCAAAGATGAAGGCTAAATCAATAGCCTCCAGCTCTGCCCTATAATTCCTTTCAAGCCACAGCTTGTATAAATCTCGTTGTTTAATACGAATCTCCGGCATGCAATATAGCAAAAAACTGCTTCATACTATCCATCACCCGAATATTTTTCATCCTTCCATAGCTCTGAGCAGCAGCAGTAACTCTACTATAATGTGAGGGCACGATTATACTCACACCAAGCTTTGCAACTCTATCTACCACTTCATTCCCTATCAAATACTCTTGACCGTCAGGTATATAGATTACTTCCTCAGCAGAACGTCCAGATTTCAACCTATATACTATCTTCAAGCATCTTCCACCCGGGAAAGACGTTGAGATCATTCGGTCGTGGTTCTCAATTTGTTCTTTCAGCCATTGTACACCCATTACGCGCTCAACTCCTTTTCCTTACTGACAAGCTTCTTCAATACCGCCGCACGGACACTACCTATATGCCCAAGAAAATCCTTGGGATAAGGAAACTTTTCATGCAAGCTATTTGACTGCTTTCTGAAAAGCATGTATGACTGAGCATGCTTTACGTAATAGAAGTAATGATTCAAACTATCCGTCGAATCAATGAGATGGGTTTTGGTCTTAATAATATCAACTATAGCTTGATTGTTTGGCAAAATCACTTCACTAACTACTTCATTCCAAAGATCAGCAGCTTCCTCACCCTTATACGGGTCAGATGGAAAAGTTTTTGGCCCAAGCGCCTCAAACATATCATAATTCGCACTAACAAGAGCATTGAGCGGATCGTAAAACTCTGAAAGTTGCGCCTTAAAAATCTTGAACGAATCAACAGCCAACTCTTTCTTGATAGCTGCCTTGGACGTCTCTCTGAGATTACGAATCGACACAAAGTTAGTAACAATTAATGCAATCAACGGAACCCAAATTAAAAAATCTTGAGCACTTATACCAAAACCAAAAAAGCCACTTTCCGATACATTTGAATCCAGTTTATAATTTGAATTAGGCAACACAGTAGAAACAGCGTTATCCAGGCCATAAACAAAGTCACCAGGTTGACTTTTTATTCCCCTATCTACAAAAACTAAAGCAGGCCAGACTTTCTCCCCAATAGTTCCTTGAGGCACCTGCAACTCCAAATCATTTGCTTGAGCGCTAAAGCAAAATGTAAAAGCCCAGCCTAGGCAAAGCATGTTAAATACGATTTTGAACACATGAGAAAAACAACTAGACAATTTGTATAAATTCCTTTTAGGCAGCCATCAAAACTCAACACCCATATATGCGCATCGTAAGCGAGATACATACAACCACGCAACAAATTCTTGTGATTTAGGCACAGTCTGCAAACCCCAAATTCGGGCAACAGCAATTAACAATCACAGCCAAAAATCCTGATCTAACTTAAGAACCCTTACTTTCTTATCACAAGCCAAACGACACAAAAGGATAGCATTAGGGATAACCTCTGAAGCCATGATAAAAATACCATTAACAAACAATAAGTTATAATATAATTCGATTCCTGGTGCCACCATACGTAGTATCATGAATGGCTCACCGCAAGGTGGACCATTTATGTTTGGGCCAACTACCCCTACAGCATGTAGCGCCCAGCTTGTCCCGCAGTCATAACGTCACAGGATCACCTCGATGCGCATCATGGATTGGTATTGGAATCGCTGGATTCGCCGGCACGGATGCAAGGTCAGCATCGCGCTGTCGCAGTTCCGCAAGAAAGCCACTCTGAAGCTTGAAGAACAGGTCAGGCTCGGCGAGGTGCTGCTAGATGCCCAAGCGCTCACGATCGGTGCCAGTACCTATATCCGCAGCGGTTGCCACCTGCAGCAGGTCGGTTCGGTGGGGCGCTTCTGTTCGATTGGCTCCGACGTTGTGCTCGGGCAGGAAAAGTACACTCATCCTTCGGACTGGCTGAGTACCCATCCCTTCCAGTACACCGATACGGGCCTGGAATATATCGCTCCCACAGAGCTCGCCACGATTGGCCATGATGTCTGGATTGGCCACAGCGCCATGGTCATGGAAGGTGTGACTGTTGGCACGGGTGCAATCATCGCGACCCGTTCGGTAGTGACTCACGATGTTCCCCCCTACGCCGTGGTCGCTGGCGTGCCTGCGAAGGTCATCCGATACAGGCATTCAGCAGAATTGATCGAGCAGCTGCTGGCCTCCAAATGGTGGGAGCGGGATCTTCAGCAGTTGAAAACCCTGCCGCTCAACGATCCCGCCGCGTGCCTGGAAGCACTCGAGCAGATGCCCACTGCCCGCTATCGCCAGCTCCAGATCACGCGCAAAGGCTGCAAAGTGCTCTAGAGCGGGCCCCATCGATCAGAACGCAGTACTGACCGTCAGCGACATGTTCCGCGGATCGCCATAGATCGCCCCGGCATAGAACCCGTACTGGGTGTAGTAGTGCTTGTCGAACAGGTTGTCGACGTTGAGGCTCACCGAAGTATCGTCGGTCAGTTGGTACTTGGCCATGGCATTCCAGATCGCATAACCGGACCAGTTCACATCGGTGGCCCCCGCACTCACACCATTCACTGGCTGCCCCGCCGGGCTGGAAATAGCGCGGATGTTGGTCTGTGCCTTCACCCCGGCGCCGAGGGTCAGGCGGTCAAGCGGGCCAGACAGGCGATAGGTGGTCGAGGCCTTGAACAGGTGCGACGGATCGCTGCGCCCGTCGCTGTCGACGCGGCGGAAGTGCAGGTAGGTATAGCCGGCGTAGATGTTCCAGTTCGGTGTCAGGGCACCGGCGATTTCCAGATCGATACCGTCGGTTTCCTGGCCGGTACCCGCCTTGTAGGCGTCGCCACCGGTCGGCGTGGTCAGGCCGTCATCGAGTACCGCTTTGTTCTGCTGCTTGGTGCGGAAGTACGCCGCCGACGCATTCAGGCGCCCGTCCAGCCACTCACCCTTGATGCCGGTCTCGTAGCTCTGGCCACGAATCGGTTCGACCTTGGTACCGCTTTCAGTCTCGGCCGTCTGCGGGTTGAAGATGTCGGTGTAGCTGGCGTACAGCGAGTAGGTGTCGTTGAGGTCGTACACCGCGCCCAGGTACGGGGTGACGATGCCGTTGTTCTGCTGGTTGCTGCGCACGCCGGCCACGCTGTTGGTGGTTGCCGAGTAATCGGTGGTGCGTACGCCGACGATCACCGACAGCGGGTCGGTGATGCTCAGCCGGGTGGCGGCGTACATGCCCTGCAAACGGGTGGTGGTCTTGCTGTGGCGGCCAGTGCGCGTGGCGATCATGTCGTAGTCGCTGTCCACGCCATTGTGCCAGTCGGTAAGCGGGAAGCCGTTGTTTGCGCGGAACTGGCAGCCGACCGAGGGGGCGCTGACGCGGTCGTCGCTGACCATGGTGCAGCTGTATTCCGGCGACCAGGCCACGGTACGGCTGTCGTTGTAGCCGACCATCGCCTGGTGGGTGCGGCCGAACAGCTGGAACGGGCCGGACAGGTCGATCTGCGCAGACTGCTGGGTGGTGTCGCTGGAGCTGTGCAGGCCGTTTAGCACCGCACCGCTGCCGTCCTGGTCCCAGTAGCCGCCATAGCTGCCTCGGCCGGCCGAGTTGACCTTGGCCAGGCCACGGTGGTTGAGCACTTCGGCAGTGCTCTGGGCAGCCTTCAGGTCGAGGGTCCAGTCGTTGTCAAAGCGGTGCTCCAACGAGCCAAAGGCGGTGCGGGTGGTGTACTCGCCAAAGCTCCAGCTCGGCACCAGGTTGGTGCTGCGCGGCAGATCGGTCTTGCTGCCGTCCTTGTACCAGATCGGGATGTTGGCGCCCCAGCCGCCACCGACCACCTTGTTGTATTCGTACTGGTAGCCGGCGCCGAGGGTGGTCGCATCGTCGATGTCGAATGCGAAGCTGGCCAGGGCTGCACGCGAGCGTTCGGACTGGTTATCGCGGAACGAGTTGGCGTCGCCCTGGGTCATCACGAAGCGCGAACGCAGGCGGCCGTCTTCGGACAGCGGCAGGTTGAGGTCAGCGCCCAGGCGGCGCTTGTCCCAGCTGCCGTAAGTGGCGTAGGCACTGCCGCCAAAGGTCTTGGTCGGCGCCTTGCGGATCAGGTTGACGGTGGCCGATGGGTCTCCGGTGCCCCCCAGCAGGCCGTTGGCGCCGCGGACGATGTCGATGCGCTCGTACAGGTCCATGTTCAGCGTGTTGCCACCACCACTGAAATCGGAACCGCCCTGGAACTGCAGGCCGTCGACCTTCCAGTTGCTGATCGAGTAGCCACGGGCACGGAAGTCGGTGCGCCCGCCCACTTCGGACTTGGTGGCGCTCACGCCTGGCGTGGTATCCAGCGCCTGCTCGATGGAATGCACATCGCGGTCATCCATCTGCTGCCGAGTGATGGTGGTGACCGACTGCGGGGTCTGCCGTGGGGTCAGTTTCAGGCCGGTGGAGCTGCGGGTACTTTCCACCGTATAGCCGAGTTGGCCGGTTTCATCTGCGGATACCAGCGCACTGTCCTCGATCTGTGTGGCATCCAGCTCCAGGGGCTGGCTTTCGGCAGCCAATGCGCTGCCACTGATGGCGACGGCAACGAAGAAGGCAAGCGGGTGCAGGCGGCTGCCGCCCCGGAAAACAGGCGTGAAGTCGTTCATGGCGCTCTTATGAATCATTTGGGAAGTCTTCGTATTTGCAGATGATTTTTTGTTACGATTCTAGGGATCCGCCCTTTGGGCTCCATACCCGGCTTGTACGGGGATGTAATTGAACGTAACGAGCGCTGCCGGCCCTCCCCGAACAGGTGTTTTCCCGATGAGCACGACCTTGCTGGTTGTCGACGATGACGACGAGATCCGCGAACTTCTTTGCGATTACCTTACCGATGCCGGCTATACCGTACTGGCGGCAGCAGACGGTGAAGGCATGCGCGCACAGCTGGCCGCGAGCAAGGTCGACCTGGTGGTGCTCGACCTCATGCTGCCCGGCGAGGATGGCTTGAGCCTGTGTCGCCAGCTCCAGGCAACCCCAGGCCTGGCGGTGATCATACTGTCGGCCAAGGGCAGCACGCTGGACCGCATCATCGGCCTGGAAGTGGGCGCTGATGACTACCTGGCCAAGCCCTTCGAACCGCGTGAGCTGATCGCCCGTATCAAGGCGGTGCTGCGCCGCCCGCAGCGCCTGGATATCGCTGCCGAGGAGGTGGCTGCCGAAGCCCAGCGTTTCGCCGGCTTCAGCCTCGACCACGTCAAGCGCCTGCTGACTCGCCCGGACGGCGCAACCCTCACCCTGCCCCGCTCCGACTACCGGGTGCTGCGTGAACTGCTGGAGGCCAACAACCGCGTGGTCTCGCGCGATCAGCTGACACGCAGCGCGTTTGGCCGCGATCACCACCCCGACGATCGCTCGGTGGACATGTGCATCAGCCGCCTGCGCCAGCAACTGCGCCGTGCGCCGGCCAGCGACATACAGATCCTGACCATCCGCAACGAAGGCTATCTGCTGAGCATTGCCCGCGCCGAGGCAGACAGCTGAGATGCGTTGGCTCCATCGCCTGTGGCCACGCACGCTGTTTGGCCAGCTGCTGCTGATCATGGTCAGCGGCACACTGGTGATCCAGTTGATGTCGAGCAGCATCTGGTTCGATGTGCGTTTCGCCCAGGTGCTAGAAGCCCCGATCCGGCTCATGGCCGCTCGCAGTGCCCCGCTGATTGCCCAGGCCGATTGCCACACCGCACACCTGCAAGTGCCTGCGCACTATCAGCTGCGTTGCCTCGAAAGCGAACCGGCACGACAAGAGGAGCAGCGGCGCGGGCGGCGGCGCGTCGAGCTGTTGCTGCAACAGGCACTCAGGTACGAACTGGGCCATGCGCAGGCGGTGCGCCTGCTGAAGGTGCAGCTGACTGATGAAGCAGGGCAGCCGATCGTCTGGCGCAGCCTGTTTGGCCTGCGCACCGCCCAGGCGCACATCCAGTTCGCCGTGCCGTTACCCGACGGCCATTGGCTGAGCATCGACGGCCAGGAGCTGCAGGGCTGGAGCGGCGAGTCGGCGTGGGTGTTGATCAGCGACTACCTGCTGCGGGTCTATGCGCTGCGCATCGTCGCCGTGCTGCTGGTCTGCCTGATCGCCGTGCGCCTGTGCCTGCGCCCATTGCGGCGCCTGGCCGACGCGGCGCGCGGGCTGGGCAGCAACCTCGCGCAGCCACCGTTGGCCCTGGACGGCCCGGAGGAAGTCAGACAGGCCGCACAGGCCTTCAATGCCATGCAGCAGCGCCTGATCGCCATGGTCAACGACAAGGCCTACTTCCTGGCCGCCGTGTCCCACGACCTGCGCACCCCGCTGACACGCATGCGCCTGCGCCTGGAGCGGCTGCCGGACGACGAGCAGCGCGAACGCCTGCGGCAGAACATCACCCAGATGGACAACATGATCGGCCAGGTGCTCGACTACCTGCGTGCCGGCGAGCAGCAGAACCTTCAGCTGGTCGACCTCGACCGCCTGGTAGCGCGGCTGTGCGCCGACCTTGCCAGCAGCGCGGAGCCCTTGCCTGTGCATGGCAAGGGCGGCAGCCTGCGGGTCGATGCCCTGTTGCTGCAACGCTGCCTGCAGAACCTGGTGGTCAATGCCCTGCGCTATGCCAGGCAGGTAACGGTGACGCTGGAAACCGCCATTACCGGCGTGTACATCCACGTCGACGACCGCGGCCCCGGTATCGCGCCTGGCCTGCTGGCCACCATCAGCGACCCGTTCGTGCGGGGCGAAGGGTCGCGCAACCAGGCGTCCGGCGGCTATGGCCTGGGGCTGAGCATTGCCCAGCGCATCGCCAGCAGCCATGGCGGCGAATTGCTGCTGCACAATCGCGAGGGCGGCGGTTTGCGCGTCAGTGTATTGCTGCCCCGATGATCCAGCCCCCGTTGTTCGGGTAATAGTCTTTTACCGAAACCCCAGGTTTTCCCGACCCGGGGTTTGCCTATCCTAGGCCGCGTCATCCAGCCTGCGATGGACCCATGAAAGATTCGCTCCCCAGCCGTTATGCCTGCCTGGCCCTGTGCCTGCTGTTCAGCTTCGCCAGCATCCCCTTCCTTGCCCAGCACAGTTGGCTCTGGCCGCTGACGGTGGTCACTACTCTGCTCAGCCTGGTCGGCCTCAACGACCTGCGCCAGAGCCACCACGCGGTGCGGCGCAACTATCCGATCCTGGGCAACATCCGCTACCTGATCGAGACCATCCGCCCCGAAATCCGCCAGTACCTGATCGAGGGTGACGACGACAAGCTGCCGTTCTCCCGCTCGCAACGCTCGCTGGTGTATGCCCGGGCCAAGAACGAGAGTGCCGAGAAAGCCTTCGGCACGCTCAACGATGCCTACAAGCCCGGTTTCGAATTCATCAGCCACTCGATGTTGCCGGTCGCCACACCCGACCCGGCGTCGTTCCGCATCGCCATTGGCGGGCCGCAGTGCCGCCTGCCCTACTCTGCGTCGATCTTCAACATCTCGGCCATGAGCTTCGGCGCCCTCAGTGCCAATGCGATTGCCGCGCTCAACCAGGGCGCGCGCCTTGGCCGTTTCGCCCACGACACTGGCGAGGGCAGCATCAGCCCTTACCACCGCGAGCACGGCGGCGACCTGATCTGGGAAATCGGCAGCGGTTACTTCGGTTGCCGCACCGAAGACGGCCGCTTCGACGCGCAACGCTTCGCCGAGCAGGCGCGCAGCCCGCAAGTGAAGATGATCGAACTCAAGCTCAGCCAAGGTGCCAAGCCCGGCCATGGCGGGATTCTGCCGGCACACAAGGTCAGCCCGGAAATCGCCGCAACCCGTGGTGTACGCGTGGGCGAGGACTGTATCTCGCCCGCCGCGCACAGCGCATTCCGCACCCCGGTGGAGCTGCTGCACTTCATTGCCAGCCTGCGCGAGCTGTCGGGCGGCAAGCCGGTGGGCTTCAAGTTCTGCCTGGGCCACCCGTGGGAGTTCATGGGCATCGCCAAAGCCATGCTGGTCACCGGCATCACCCCGGACTTCATCGTCGTCGACGGCAAGGAAGGCGGCACTGGCGCGGCACCTCGGGAATTCAGCGACAACATGGGCGTGCCGATGCGCGAAGGCCTGATGTTCGTGCATAACACCCTGGTCGGGCTGAACCTGCGCTCGAGCATCCGCATCGGCGCGGCAGGCAAGATCGTCAGCGCCTTCGATATCGCCAGCGTGCTGGCCATCGGCGCCGACTGGGTCAACTCGGCACGCGGCTTCATGTTCGCCATCGGCTGCATCCAGTCGCAGAGCTGCCACACCAACAAGTGCCCGACCGGCGTCGCCACGCAAGACCCGTTGCGCCAGCGCGCATTGGTGGTGCCCGATAAAGCCGAGCGGGTGGCCAGCTTCCATCGCAACACCCTGCATGCCCTGGCCGAGATGCTCGCTGCCGCTGGCCTGGAACACCCCTCGGAGCTCAAACCCAAGCACCTGGCGCGGCGTATCAGCACCAGCGAGATCAGTCTGTTTTCCGACCTGCACCAATTCCTCAAGCCTGGTGAATTGCTCAGTGGCTCGATTGAAAGCGAATTCTATGCACGGATGTGGCGGATGGCGCGCAGTGACAGCTTTGCACCAGAGACAGGAGAGATACCGGTCACGCCGACAGCAGCCAGCGTGCGGCGCAAAGAAACAGCCCCGGCATAGGCCGGGGCTGCTCAAGACGCTCGGTCAGGATCAGAAGATGCTGATCGGGTACTCGACGAATACGCGGACTTCGTTGCCGTCGTCGTTGTAGCCGTTCTGCTGTACCGCGTTGTTGGTACGCAGCCAGGAACCACGCAGCTTGACCGACAGGTCTTTGGCCGGGCCGTCCTGAACGACGTAGCGCAGCTGGTTGAAGATTTCGCGCTCTTTACCTTCACCGAAGCCGTGGGTGTTGATGTTGTCACCCGCCACGTAGGCGATCTTGTAGGTCAGGCCCGGCACGCCGAAGGCACCGAAGTCCAGGCCATAGGCGAGCTGCCAGGAGCGCTCGTCTTCGGCGTTGAAGTCGGACCAGTAGGAGTTGGCCAGGTAGATGGTCGAACCACCGTCACCCACGCCACCGCGGTCCTGGTACCAGCCGTAGTTGTAGCCGGTGCTGCCGGTGCTGCGCTGGTGCGCCAGGGTCACCGAGTGCGGGCCGAAGGCGTAGGTAGCCGCCAGGCTCCAGATGGTGTTCTCGTCACCGGTCAGCCCGGCTTTCTGGACGTACTTGCTGTTGATGTCCGACTTGTAGCCGTTGAAGTCCAGGGTCAGGGACTGGTCTGCCGCGATCGGGAAGACGTAGTTCATGCCCAGGTAGTGCTTCTTCATCACGTCTTCGATGTTCGACGTGTAGGCGGAAGCGGTGAAGTTATCGGTGAACTTGTAGCTGCCACCGAACACATCGATCGACTTCAGGTGGCCGCTGTCGCGACCTTCGGCGCTCTTGCGCGCCTGCTCGGTGAAGTGACCGGCATTCAGCTCCAGGCCTTCGATCTCCTTGGAGGTGATGAAGGTACCGGTGTAGCTCTCGGGCAGCAGGCGGCTGTCGTCGTACTGCAGCACCGGCAGCTCAGGCATCATGTCACCGTACTTGAGCACGGTGTTGGAGACGCGGAACTTGATGGCAGCGCCACCGCGGGCCAGGTTGTGCGGCGAATTGGTCGGCGCGGTGTCGCTAGGCTTGAAGAAGTCGATACCAGCCCCGCCATTACGGCCTTTGCCGCCATCCAGGCGCAGTGCATACAGGCCGAAGGCGTCAACGCCCACGCCCACGGTGCCCTGGGTGAAACCGGAGGAGAATTTGCCGATGAACGCCTGGCCCCATTCGCTCTGGTCGCTGTTACCGTGCTTCTTGTCACGGTTGATGTAGGCGTTGCGCAGAAGAACGTTGGCGTGGCTGTCCTCGAGGAAGCCCTTGCTGTCGGCATGATCGTTGGCCTGGGCCTGGGTCGCGGCGATCATCGCCAGGGCGACCAGGCTGATCCTGGTTTTCAACATGTTGTTTTCCTTATTTCTAAATCAAAAACGCTTTGCACAATTACGCCTGGAACCAACGCCCCTTCGTAGGTTCGACGCTATGCGGATCCGAACTGAAAAGCCCGCCGATCATTGTGTGGCGGGCCTTTCGCAGCAGCATGGCCATGGGTGGCCAGCAAGCGTTGGCCGAATCCTAGCTGTGTGCGATTACAAATGTCAAAAACTCGTGAATTGCAGGTTGATATAACCAATTTCGCAGCCATAGCCGGTGCATTTTCACGGCACTTGCGACAATCGGCAGGCATTTTGTCTTCTGTGGAGTTGTTCGGCATCAAGCCGTGGAAAACGCACAATTTACAAGCTGACACATATGTAAAGACAAGTCTTTACAAATACTCAAGCAGCACTGAATAGCAAGCATTACCATTCGCGCCTGTTTTTCATTTACTTCAGTCCGGATGTTCTGATGCCTGCCCCCAACCGCCTGCCCTCACTTGGCCTTGGCCTGTCACTGATGATCAGCGCCAGCCTGGCCAGTGCCTCCAGCACCACACTGCCCGAACTCTCGGTGACTGCCGAGAGCGAGCGCGAAGAAGACAACCCACAGGTCAAGGAAGTCAGCACCGCGACCCGCACGTCGACGCCGGTGCGCTATGTGCCACAAGCCATCGACACGGTGAAGACCTCAAGCGTGATGGACTACGGCAGCAATACGCTGGGCAAGGCGCTGGAAGGCATTCCCAACGTCAGCAGTGGTGCCGATACGCGCTTCGACAGCGTACGCATTCGTGGCTTCGAGGCCAGCAACGACTTTTACCTGGACGGCATCCGCGACGACAGCCAGTACATTCGCGACCTGCATAACATCGAACGGGTCGAAGTACTCAAAGGCCCGGCAGCCGTGCTTTATGGCCGTGGCAGCCAGGGTGGCATCGTCAACCGGGTGAGCAAGGCGCCAGAGCGTGGACGGCGCTCGTCGATCGAGGCCCAGGGTGGCAGTGAAGACCTGCACAGCCTGTATGCCGACCTCAGTGCCGACCCCAGCGACAGCATCAGCCTGCGCCTGAACATGGGCAACCAGGACAACAACAGTTTCCGCGACGGCATCGACGGTAGCCGGCAACTGTTCGCACCGTCCATGAGCTGGCAGCTTTCACCCGACCTCAACTGGCTGGTGCAGTACGAGTACAGCCGCTACAACCGCACACCTGACCGCGGCATCCCCGGTGTCGACGGGCGCCCGGCAGATGTCGGCCGCAGCACCACCTACGGCGACACCCAGCGCGACTACATCGATGACCGTGCGCAATCGCTGCGCTCTCGCCTGAACTACCAGCTCGACGAAACCTGGCAATTGCGCCACAGCCTCGGCCTGTTCAAGCTCGACAGCGAGTTCGACAACACCTACCTGACTGCCTACAACGCCAGCAACAAGACGGTTACCCGCCAGCGTTGGCAACAAGACCTGACCACCCGCAACCTGTTCAACAACCTGGAAGCCGAAGGCGATTTCGCCACCCTTGGCCTGGAACACAAGCTGTTGATCGGGCTGGAATTCGGCAATCAGCGCCGTGACCCGACGCTGTATACCGCCGCGCCGGTCGCGGCTGGAGGCAGCCCGGTGCCCAGCCTGGATGTCTACAATCCGGACCGCAGCCTGCAGCACAATGGCCGCATGCTGGTGTCGAGCGACAACCACACCGTGGTCGACAGCCGCGGGCTCTACCTGCAAGACCAGATCCGCCTGAATGACCAATGGCAATTGCTGGCCGGGGTGCGTTTCGACCAGTTCGAGGTAGAGACCACCAACAAGCTGCGCAACCTTTCCGAGAAACAGGACAGCAACACCACCAGCCCGCGCCTGGGCGTGGTCTACACCCCCTGGCGCGACCATTCCTTCTATGCGTCGTGGAGCAAGACCTTCTCGCCAGTCGGCGGTGGCTTGATCGGCATTACCCCAGGCGCACCGGGCAACAGCAACGACACCAGCCCGGAGCTGACCCGGCAGAAAGAGGTCGGGGTAAAGAGCGACTGGCTGGACGAACGCCTGAGCACCACCCTCGCCATTTATGAACTGGAGCTCTACAACCGCCGCACGCGCGACCCGAACAACCCGGAGATCACCCTGCTCAGCGGCCTCCAGCGCTCACGCGGCATCGAACTGACCGCCACCGGCAATGTCGTCGGCAACTGGTACGTACGTGGCGGCATTGGCTTGCAGGACGCCACCATCGTCAAGGACAACAATGGCCTGGAAGGCAATCGCGTCAACGATGTGGCAAAACGCAACGCCAGCCTGTTCGTGACCTGGAAACCAGAACTGGGCTGGTATGCCGAGACCGGGCTGACACTGGTCGGTGAACGTTACGCCGATAACCAGAACACCACGGTCTTGCCAGGTTATGGCCGTTGGGATGCGCTGGCAGGGTTCCGTACCCATGACTGGGATGTGCGGGCAGCGCTGAGCAACATCACCGACAAGACCTACTACAGCTCGGCGACCAGCGCCGCGCAAATCCAGGTTGGCGACCCGCGCAGCCTGGTGGTTACCGGTACTTACCGTTTCTGACCCACATTTTTTGCACCCTTCACAAACGAAAACGCCACCGCAATCGCGGTGGCGCTTTTTCATGGGGCGGGCTCCTGCCCTGGTCAGTGCCAGACCCCCAGCAGCGCATCCAGCTCAGCATCGCTGATCAGCCCTTGAGGATAGCGGCCGTCAAGCAGACGTCGAGGGTCGGTCGTCCTGACCCGTTTGCCTCCATGGTGTTTCAACCACTGCGCCAGAACCCTGAGCGATTGATGATTGACTGCCGATGGGCGCAAAGCCGTCTCACTTGCTGCGTTCATGTCCACACGTACTCCCTGGGCCCGTGAGCGGCTAATCTACGTCGTGATTGTTACAGTACGGTGTGCCCGGCCTGCTTGGTTAACTCCCTGAAAAACAATACAAAACCTATGCCATCCGGCCTTCCGGATATCGTCGGAGCAAAAAAAAGCCCGTCATCTGACGGGCTTCCTGGTTGGCATCTATCAGCGCTTGGCCGGTGCCGGTTGCTGCTGGGTCAGGCAATGGATGTTGCCACCGCCGAGCAGCAGTTCGCGACCCGGGATCATCACCACTTCGTGGTCCGGGAAGACTTTGGCAAGAATCGCTCTGGCCTGCGCATCTGCCGGGTCGTCGAAGCTCGGCGCGATGATGCCACCGTTGACGATCAGGAAGTTCACGTACGAACCGGCCAGGCGCACCGACGGGTCGCGCTCCTGGCTGCCGGCCACCTGATCGACACCGGCGCATTCTTCTTCAGTGGCGAACAGCGGGCCGGGGATCGGCATCTTGTGCACCACAAACTCGCGGCCTTTGGCGTCACGGGTGTTTTTCAGCACCTCGTAGGCAGCGTGGCAACGGGCATAGTTGGGGTCGTTGGAATCATCGGTCCAGGCCAGTAACACTTCGCCAGGGCTGACGTAACAGCAGAAGTTGTCGACGTGACCGTCGGTTTCATCGTTGTACAGGCCATCGGGCAACCAGACGATGGTTTCCACCGCCAGTTGCTCGCGCAGGATTTCCTCGATCTGTTCGCGGTTCAGGTGCGGGTTGCGGTTGCGGTTGAGCAGGCACTCTTCGGTGGTGATCAGGGTGCCTTCGCCGTCGACGTGGATCGAACCGCCTTCGAGTACGAAGCCTTCGGTGTGATAGCGCTGGCAGCGCTCCATTTCCAGCACCTTGGCCGCCAGTTCCTCATCCCGGTTCCAGGGCGCATACAGGCCGCCGTCGAAGCCGCCCCAGGCATTGAAGCCCCAGTCCACGCCACGTACTTCACCGTGGTCGTTGATCACGAAGGTCGGGCCGGTGTCACGCACCCAGGCGTCGTCGTTGCTGATTTCCACCACGCGAATGTTCGGCAGGTCGAGCTGGCGACGGGCGTTTTCATACTGGCCAGCGGAAACGGCCACCGTGACCGGCTCGAAGCGGGCGATCGCCTTGGCCAGGGTGACATGCGCTGCCTGGGCTGGTTTACCGCCCAGGCGCCAGTTGTCCGAACGCTCTGGCCAGACCATCCAGACCTGGCTTTGCGGAGCCCATTCGGCGGGCATGTGGAAACCGTCGGCGCGGGGGGTGGAGTTGAGGGTCTTCATGGGTAACCTCTGCAAAGGCACTGGGCCGATGGTCGATGGATAGCAAGTGAATGTGACATTTCCGACGGTGCGCGATGCCCGCCGCGATTGACTAATTTATAACCGATATATATCGACTTTAGAAGCCTTACATACGATTAATACCGGACATAATTCTGTTTTTTACCGATATAGATCGACAAACGGTCAACAAAGATCAAACCAGACGCGTCGTTCGATATAATCGCTTCGCGCAGGCTGCATCAGCGTGCCAAAAAGCCACAAGATGAAACCTGTTTCATTTTTCTGCTTGGGAACCCGCCCCAGTGGCCGATAACCCGGTGCGAAGATGAAATCAGCAGGTGGGCGCGTGCTGGCTCACCGCCAGCCGATCTAGGCTCAGTTTGCCAAGGCGGCGGACTTAAAGCGGACCTTTCAAGGTCGGACCTTCAGCACACTGACCGAAGATTTTCCATGAACATCATAGCGACCGAGATACCCGACGTAGTCATCATCGAACCGAAGGTCTTCGGCGACAGCCGTGGCTTCTTCTTCGAAAGCTTCAATGCCCGCGAATTCAAGAAACAGACCGGGTTCGACGGCCAATTCGTCCAGGACAACCACTCGCGCTCGCAGCGCGGCGTGCTGCGCGGCCTGCATTACCAGATCGACAACCCCCAGGGGAAACTGGTGCGCGTGGTACATGGCGAAGTACTGGACGTGGCCGTGGACATCCGCCGCAGTTCGCCGACTTTTGGTCGCTGGGTGGCCCGTCGCCTTTGCGCCACTGACCACCTGCAGTTCTGGATCCCGCCCGGGTTCGCCCACGGTTTCGTGGTGCTGAGCGAAACGGCCGACTTCCTGTACAAGACCACCGACTACTACAACCCCGCCGCCGAGCGCTCGATCCGCTGGGACGACCCTGATCTGGCCATCGACTGGGGCATTGAAAACCCGACCCTGTCAGCCAAGGACCAGGCGGCCGTGCTGTTGAAAGACGCGGACCTGTTCCCATGAAAATTCTCGTCTGTGGCCACCATGGCCAAGTCGCCCAGGCGCTGCAGGCGCAGTTGAACGGGCTTGGCGAAGTGCATGTGCTTGGCCGCGAACAACTGAACATGGCCCGCCCCGAGGCGCTGCGCGAGCCACTGCGACGTCTGGCCCCGCAACTGATCATCAACGCCGCCGCCCACACTGCGGTGGACCAGGCCGAAAGCGAACCTGAGCTGGCCTTCGCGATCAACGCCGAAGGCCCGCGGGTGCTGGCCGAAGAGGCGGTGCGCCTGGGCGCGCCACTGATCCACTACTCCACCGACTATGTCTTCGATGGTGAAAAGGCCTTGCCTTACACCGAACTCGACCACCCCAACCCGCTGGGTGTCTACGGCCGCAGCAAACTCGCCGGGGAGCAAGCCATAGCCGCAGTGGATGGCGAACACCTGATTCTGCGCACCAGCTGGGTCTATTCGCTGTACGGGCGCAACTTCCTGCTGACCATGCAGCGCCTGTTGCAGGAAAAACCGCAACTGCGCGTGGTCAACGACCAGATCGGCGCCCCCACCTGGGCCACGACCATCGCCGTCGCTACCCGGGCACTGATCGAGCGCTGGCAAGCCGGGCAGTGCGGTGCCTGGGGCACCTATCACCTGACTGCCCAAGGCGAAACGTCCTGGTTCGGCTTCGCCCAGGCTATCGGCGAACAACTCAAGGCGCGCGGCCTGCCCTGTGCCGAACTGCTGCCGATCCCTTCCAGCGAGTATTCGACCCCAGCCCGTCGCCCGGCCAACTCTCGCCTGGATTGCTCGCGCCTGGCCCGGGAGTGGGACGTACACCTGCCGCACTGGCAGCAAGCGCTGATCGACTGCCTCAAGTAGCGCATAATTGCGCCAGACCCATCTGGCGCATTTACGCGATGATTGCAAAACCCACACCCCCTCGCCGCCCCCGCTGGCGCAGCCTGGCCCTGCTGGCCCTGTGCCTGGCGCCCCTGCTGTGGCCACTGCACCACCTGGCCGAGCGCTACTATCAGGAAGAACTGGCCTCGCAGAACCGTCAGACCCTCGACCTGTACGTCGCCAACCTGCTCGGCACCCTGCACCGCTACGAAACCCTGCCGCAGATCCTCGGCGACCTGCCGGCGCTGCGCGGCGTGCTGGCCGACCCGTTCCGCCTCGAGGCGGTCACCAACGCCAACCGCCTGCTCAAGGACATCGTCCACCAGACCGGTGCCGAAGTGATGTACCTGATGGACGTCAGCGGCAACACCCTGGCCGCCTCCAACTGGGACAAGCAGGACAGCTTCGTCGGCCGCAATTTCTCCTTCCGCCCGTACTTCAACGAAGCGATGGCCGGCCACCTTGGTCGCTTCTTCGGCCAGGGCACCACTTCGGCCAAGCGCGGCTATTTCTTCGCTGCCGCCGTACGCGACAGGGAGCGTATCGTTGGCGTGCTGGTGGTCAAGGTCGACCTCGACCACACCGAAACCCTCTGGGGCCGTACCCCCGAGCAATTGCTGCTGACCGACCACAACGGCGTGGTGATCCTCACCTCGCGCCCCGACTGGCGTTTTCGCGCCACCCGCGCACTGACCGAAGCCGAGCGCCAGGCGATCATCGCCATCCAGCCCTACCCGACCCAGGCGCCGCAGCCGCTGGTGCTCAACCAGGACGCCTGGCTCACCCAGACCCGCGACATCAAGGAAACCGGCTGGCAGGTGAGCATCCTCGCCCCACGCCTGCTGGTCGATCGCTCGGTGCAGACGGTCATGGCCATCGGCGCCGGCGCCCTGCTGGTGCTGATGCTGTTCGCCGGCCTGGTGATGCAGCGGCGCCGCCACTACATCGACCGCATCGACTTCGAGGCCCGTGGCCGCCAGGAACTGGAGTCACGCGTGGCCGAGCGTACCGCCGCCCTCGAAGGCCTCAACACCCGGCTGAAAAGCGCCGTGCTGGAACGTGAGAACGCCCAGCAGGAGCTGGTGCGCGCCCAGGACGAACTGGTTCAGGCCGGCAAGCTGTCGGTGCTCGGCACCATGTCGGCAAGCATCAGCCACGAGCTCAACCAGCCACTGGCGGCGATCCGCAGCTACGCGGAAAACGCCGAGATCCTGCTCGACCACCAACGCACCGAGGACGCCCGCGGCAACCTCAAGCTGATTGGCGAACTGACCGGGCGCATGGCCTCGATCATCGCCCACCTGCGCGCCTTCGCCCGCCGCGACCGCCACGCCCCGGAAAGCGTGGCCCTGCAACCGGCACTGGATGATGCCCTGGCCCTGCTGGCCAAGCGCCGCCGGGCAATGGCCGTGGAGCTGATCCGTGACCTGCCCGAGGCCACCCTGTGGGTCCAGGCCGGCGAAACCCGCCTGCGCCAGGTGCTTGGCAACCTGCTGGCCAACGCCCTCGACGCCCTGACCGAAAAGGCCAACCCCCGGCGCCTGTGGCTGAGTGCCGAACAGCGCGATGACTACGTCTACCTGTACATTCGCGACAACGGCCCGGGCTTCAGCCGCCAGGCCCTGGAGCACGCCAAGGAGCCGTTCTTCACCACCAAGACCCGTACCCAGGGCCTGGGCCTGGGCCTGGCCATCTGCGAGAGCCTGATGCGCGCCCTGGGCGGTGAACTGCTGCTGGCCAACCACCCCGAAGGTGGCGCCCTGCTCACCCTGCAACTGCGCGTGGCCCCACCCGGCGCTACCTTGCCCACTTCGGAGGACCCCTCGGCATGACGACCGAGCCTTACATCGACAGCCAGGCCCAGGTGATTCTGGTCGATGATGACCCGCACCTGCGCCAGGCCCTGAGCCAGACCCTCGACCTGGCCGGGCTCAAGGTGGTCACCCTGGCCGACGCCCAAGGCCTGGCCGAGCGCATCGAGCCCGACTGGCCGGGCGTGGTGGTCAGCGATATCCGCATGCCAGGCATCGACGGCCTGCAGCTGCTGGAGCAGTTGCACGGCCGCGACCGTGAACTGCCGGTGCTGCTGATCACCGGCCACGGCGATGTGCCGCTGGCGGTACAGGCCATGCGCGCGGGCGCTTACGACTTCCTGGAAAAACCTTTCGCCAGCGACGCCCTGCTCGACAGCGTGCGGCGCGCCCTGGCCTTGCGCCGCCTGGTGCTGGACAACCGCAGCCTGCGCCTGGCCCTGAGCGACCGCCAGCAACTGGCCACCCGGCTGGTCGGCCACTCACCGTCGATGCAGCGCTTGCGTGAACAGATCGGCGCCCTGGCGGGCACCCGGGCCGATGTCCTGATCCTCGGTGAAACCGGTGCCGGCAAAGAGGTGGTCGCCCGCGCCCTGCACGACCTGTCCAGCCGCCGCACAGGCCCGTTCGTGGCGATCAATGCCGGCGCGCTGGCCGAATCGGTGGTCGAAAGCGAGCTCTTCGGCCACGAGCCGGGTGCCTTCACCGGTGCGCAGAAGCGCCGTATCGGCAAGTTCGAGTTCGCCAACGGCGGCACGCTGTTCCTCGACGAGATCGAGAGCATGAGCCTGGACGTGCAGGTGAAGCTGCTGCGCCTGCTGCAGGAGCGAGTGGTCGAGCGGCTCGGTGGCAACCAGCTGATCCCGCTGGATATCCGCATCATCGCGGCCACCAAGGAAGACCTGCGCACCTCCGCCGACCAAGGCCGTTTCCGCGCCGACCTTTACTACCGCCTGAACGTGGCGCCGCTGCGCATTCCACCTTTGCGCGAGCGCGGCGACGACATCCTGGTGCTGTTCCAGCACTTCGCCGACGCCGCCAGCCAGCGCCACGGCCTGCCGCCGCACACCCTGCAACCCGCCCAGCGCGCCATGCTCCTGCGTCATGACTGGCCGGGCAACGTGCGCGAACTGCAGAATGCGGCCGAACGCTTTGCCCTGGGCCTGGAGCTGGCCCTCGATGGCCAGGCGCCAACTGCCGCCGCCCCTGCTACGCCGATCCTGCTGGGCAATCTCAGCGAACAGGTCGAGCAGTTCGAACGTTCGCTGATCGCCGCCGAACTGGCCCAGCCTCACAGCTCCATGCGCAGCCTCGCCGAAGCCCTCGGCATCCCGCGCAAGACCCTGCACGACAAGCTGCGCAAGCACGGCCTGCATTTTGAAGGCGGTAGCAGCGGCAGCGACGAACACGAGGAAAATCGCCCATGAGTTCCGATAGCCAATACCTGCAGTCCGTGCTGCACGGCGACATTCCACTGACCCGCGAAATGGGCCTGGAAGTCATCGATTGGCAAGCCCAGACCCTGCGCCTGCAACTGCCGCTGGCCGCCAACGTCAACCACAAGAGCACCATGTTCGGCGGCAGCCTGTACTGCGCCGCAGTGCTGGTGGGCTGGGGCTGGCTGCACCTGCGCCTGCGTGAACTGGGCATCGATGACGGGCACATCGTTATCCAGGAGGGCCAGATCAGCTATCCACTGCCGGTGACCGGCGCGGCGCTGGCGCGTTGTACGGCGCCGGACGAAAAGACCTGGGAGCGGTTCCTGACGATGTATCAACGCCGTGGCCGGGCACGGCTGACGCTGGAAACCACGGTCAGCAATATTGGCAGCGACGAACCCGCCGTCACCTTCAGCGGGCAGTACGTCCTGCACCGCTGACAAGGCGGGCGCGCCCCCTGTGGGAGCGGGCTTGCCCGCGAAGAAGACACCGCGATGGATGGCACGGGCTTCGCCCGTGTTCGCGGGTGAACCCGCTCCCACAATGGAGCTTCATATCAGGTCAAGGAACGCCTGGCGCCAGCTAGCGTTGGCAGGCAACGCGAGGAAGAACGGGTTTAACAGCGACTCGCGCGCCGGGTAACGGAACGGCTGGCCATCGACTTCGATCACCTCACCACCGGCACCTTCCAGCACGCCTTGGGCCGCTGCCGTGTCCCACTGCGAAGTCGGCGCCAGGCGCGGGTAGCAGTCGGCACTCCCCTCAGCCAGCAGACAAAATTTCAACGAGCTACCAATATTCGCCAGCGCCAGCTCACCCACTGCAGCACTCAGGCCAGCCAGCAACGCCTCCTGCTGCGGGCTGGAATGGCGACGGCTGGCCACGACGGTGAACCGCCCATCGGCAGGCGGTGCGTTGCGCACCTGGATCGGCATGGCCTCACCGCCAGCCTCGGCACGCCAAGCCCCAAGCTCGCGACCGCCGAAATAGCAGCGCCCGCTGGTCGGCATCGACACCACGCCAAACACCACCTCGCCGTTCTCGACCAGCGCGATGTTGACGGTGAACTCCTCACTCCCGGCAATGAACTCCTTGGTGCCGTCGAGCGGATCGACCAGCCACCAGCGGCTCCAGCCCTGGCGCTCGGCCAGCGGGATATTGCAGTCCTCTTCGGATAGCACCGGAATCTGCGGCGCCAGCGCCAGCAAGCCATCGGCAATGACCCGATGCGCAGCCAGGTCGGCAGCCGTCACCGGCGAATCGTCGGCCTTGTTGGTCACCGCCACGTCGGCGCGCCAGAACGGCAGGATGGCCTCGCCGGCCAACAGGGCGAGCTTGACCACTTCGTGCATCAGTTGCAGGTCGTTCATGCTTCGAGCAGCCCCCGCTGGATCAGCAGGTCACGGGCCAGGTACAGCGCCGCCAACGCCCGCCCCTCGGTGAACTGCGGGTGCATGGCCAGGGCCGAAAGCTCGCGCAGGTTGACCTTGTCGACCCGCATCGGCTCCGGCTCGTCGCCCTCCAGGCGCTCCTCGTAAAGGTCGCTGGCCAGCACCACCTGGATCTTCTGGCTCATGTAGCCAGGCGACAGTGACAGCTCGGTCAGGTGCTCCAGCTGGCGAGCGCCAAAGCCGGCTTCTTCCTTGAGCTCACGGTCGGCGGCGGCCAGCACGTCCTCACCCGGCTCGATCAGGCCTTTGGGCAACGACAGCTCGTATTCGTCGGTGCCGCCGCAGTATTCCTCGACCAGTACCGCATGCTCGGCGTCTAGCATGGCCACGATCATCACCGCGCCGTAGCCATTGCCACGGCCAACCAGGCGCTCATAGGTGCGCTCGTTGCCATTGCTGAAGCGCAGCTGTACGGCCTCGACCCGGAACAGGCGGCTGCTGGCGACGATTTCGCGGCTGAGGACGGTGGGTTTCTGGCGCATGGGGCGGCTCCTTGGCGTGAACGCGTTACTATACCGTGGCTTGCCGACTGATCGAGAATTTCCCATGCCTGTTCTTCCCTGGTCTGCCATCGATACCGTCCTGCTGGACATGGACGGCACTCTGCTCGACCTGCACTACGACAACCGCTTCTGGCTCGACCACCTGCCCCAGCGCTACGCCGAGCTGCACGGGGTCAGCCGGGCCATGGCGGAAATGGAGCTGCAGCCACTGTTCGAGCGCAATGCCGGCACGCTTAACTGGTATTGCCTGGACTTTTGGAGCCGCGAGCTGAAGCTGCCGATTCGCGAACTCAAGCGCGAAATCGCCGACCTGATCGCCCTGCGGCCGGATGCCGACACCTTCCTCGCGGCCATCCGCAAGGCGGGCAAACGCGTGGTGATGATCACCAATGCCCATCGCGATTCCCTGTCGCTGAAGCTGGAGCGGGTGGAACTGGCGCCGTATTTCGAGCGGCTGATCAGTTCGCACGATTACGGCTACCCGAAGGAAAACCCGCAGTTCTGGGATGCGTTGCAGGTGGATATCGGCTTCGACCCGGCGCGCAGCCTGTTCATCGACGACACCCTGGCCATCCTGCGCAGTGCGCGGCGCTTTGGCGTGGGGCATCTGCTGGCGGTGCGCCAGCCGGACAGCCAGGCACAACCGCGTGATACCGAAGAGTTCGCGGCGGTCGAGGACTACCGGGAATTACTGACAGGCCTGTAAGGGCCTTTTCGCGGGCAAGCCCGCTCCCACAGGCCCCGCACCACATTCAAGGTTGGTGCAGTCCCTGTGGGAGCGGGCTTGCCCGCGAAGAAGCCACTAAAATCAGTCAGGAATGCGCAGCACCTGCCCCGGATAGATCTTGTCCGGGTGCTTGAGCATCGGCTTGTTGGCCTCGAAGATCTTGTTGTACTGATTGGCATTGCCGTACACGACAACCGAAATGGCCGACAGTGTGTCTCCTTTTTTCACGGTAACGAACCTCGCTGCCGCCACTACCGGCCCGGTCACGGTGATCTGGTCATCGACGCTGGCCACCCCCTCGATGTTGCCGGCGGCGAGAATGATCTTCTCTTTCTCCTCCTGGCTGGCCACCTCGCCCTTGAGAATGACCTTGTCACCCTCTACAGTTGCCGAGATGTTCGGGTTGCCCAGGCCGACACTTTCCACGTGTTTCTTCAACTGCTCCTCGGCGTTGGCATTGCCGGGAGTCAGCAGGTCGATCAACTTCTCGCCGGCTTCCTTCACGAAACTGAACAGGCTCATGACGCGCTCCTTGTTGACGTTAACCTCGGAGCCAGGAGTCTAGGCCAGGATCTCCCTTACCGCCCCTCTGCGACCAATCGACGCGCTCTATCAAGGCATAGACCCTAGCGATTAGACGCGCCCGGCCCTGCGGCCTAGGCTTGTGCAATCAAACAGCCGCCAAGCGTCAGCCTTCCGATGCCAAGCAAACCTCCGGTGTGCGCAGCCGCCATGCCTCTGGCCCTGCCCGCCGCCAGCAACACCTACGACTACGTCCATCTCAGCGACGGCGAACGCGCCTGCACGCCGCTGGCCGAAGAAGTCGCCCTGGCCATTGCCTACAACGGCCTGAACCAGGCGGTGATGCTGGTCAGCCCCACCGACCTGGAAGACTTTGCGGTCGGTTTCAGCGTCGGCAGCGGCATCGTCGAAGGCACGGCAGAAATCTATGACCTGAAGCTTTCCGGCAGTGGTTCGGCGATGTACGCCGACCTGGAGATATCCAGCCGTGCGTTCTGGAACCTGAAGAACCAGCGCCGCCAGCTGGCCGGCACCAGCGGTTGCGGCCTGTGTGGTGTGGAAGCCCTGGAGCAGGCGCTGCCGGAACTGAGCGCGCTGCCGGGTGCACCGTTGCCGCCGGCGCAATGGCTGGCGGGCCTGCGTGAGCGCATCGATGCGTTCACACCGCTGGGCCAGCACTGCGGTGCCGTGCACGCCGCCCTGTTCATGAACGCCCAGGGCGAATTGCTGATGGGCCGCGAAGACATCGGCCGGCATAACGCCCTGGACAAGCTGATCGGCGCCCTGCTGCGCCAAGGCATCAGCAGCGAGGGCGGCCTGGCCATCGTCACCAGCCGCTGCAGCCTGGAGCTTATCCAGAAAGTGCTGCGCGCCGGCATCCAGACCCTGGTCAGCCTCTCGGCCCCCACCGGCCTTGCCCTGCAATGGGCACGCAAGCACAACCTCAACCTCATTCATCTGCCCAAACACAGTGCACCGCGGGTCTACAGCCCAGCGGCGGAGTCGTAACAGTCGTGACCTCGTACCAGCAACTCCCGGACAACGCCCCTGCCTCCACCCCTCGCTACCAGCCCTACCACGGCCCCGCCGGTGGTTGGGGCGCGCTGCGCAGCGTAGCCAAGGCCTGGGTCGGCAGCGACAACGCGCTGAAGAACATCCGCGCCCTGCTCAAGACCAACCAGAACGGCGGTTTCGACTGCCCCGGCTGCGCCTGGGGCGATTCGCCCGAAAGCGGTATGGTCAAGTTCTGCGAGAACGGTGCCAAGGCGGTCAACTGGGAGGCCACCAAACGCCGTGTCGATGCGGCGTTCTTCGCCCGCTACAGCGTCAACGCCCTGCTGCAACAGAGTGACTACTGGCTTGAGTACCAGGGCCGCCTGACCGAGCCGATGGTCTACGACCCACAAAGCGATCGCTACCAGCCGATCGCCTGGGATGCCGCCTTTGCCCTGATCGCCCGCGAGCTGAACAAGCTGACCAGCCCTGACCAGGCCGAGTTCTACACCTCCGGCCGTGCCAGCAACGAAGCGGCCTACCTGTATCAGCTGTTCGTGCGCGCCTATGGCACCAACAACTTCCCTGACTGCTCGAACATGTGCCATGAGGCCAGTGGCGTGGCGCTGGGGCAGAGCGTCGGCGTCGGCAAGGGCACCGTCACCTATGATGACTTCGAGCACGCCGATGCGATCTTTGTCTGGGGCCAGAACCCGGGCACCAACCACCCGCGCATGCTCGACCCACTGCGCGACGCGGTCAAACGTGGTGCCCAGGTGGTCTGCGTCAACCCGCTCAAGGAGCGTGGCCTGGAGCGCTTCCAGCACCCGCAGAACCCGCTGGAGATGCTGACCAACAGCGACCGCCCGACCAACACCGCGTTCTTCCGCCCGGCGCTGGGCGGCGACATGGCGCTGTTGCGCGGCATGGCCAAGTTCGTCCTGCAATGGGAACGTGAAGCGCAGGCCAAGGGCGAGCCGGCAGTGCTCGACCACGTGTTCATCGCCGAACACGGCCATGGCGTGGAGGAATACCTGGCAGCGGTAGACGCCACCTCCTGGGCGCACATCCAGGAGCAATCCGGCCTGACGCTGGCCGACATCGAGCTGGCAGCACGCATGTATTGCCGTGGCAAGCGGGTGATCATGTGCTGGGCGATGGGCATCACCCAGCACCGCCATTCGGTGCCGACCATCCAGGAAATCGTCAACCTGCAGATGCTGCGCGGCAACATTGGCGTGCCGGGCGCTGGCCTGTGCCCGGTACGTGGCCACAGCAACGTGCAGGGCGACCGTACCATGGGCATCAACGAACGCCCGCCGGTGGCCCTGCTCGACGCCATCGAAAAGCGCTTCAACTTCCCGGTGCCACGGCACAACGGCCACAACACCGTCGAGGCGATCCACGCCATGCTCGACGGCCGTTCGAAAGTCTTCATCGGCCTTGGCGGCAACTTCGCCCAGGCCACCCCGGACACTGAACGTACCGCACAGGCCCTGCGCAACTGCGAACTGACCGTGCACATCAGCACCAAGCTCAACCGCAGCCACCTGATCCACGGCAAGCAGGCACTGATCCTGCCGTGCCTGGGCCGCACCGACATCGACCTGCAGGCTGACGGGCCGCAGGCAGTCACCGTGGAAGACTCGTTCAGCATGGTCCACGCCTCCAATGGCCAGCTCAAGCCGCTGTCACCCCAGATGCGCTCGGAACCGGCCGTGGTTGCCGGCATCGCGGCCGCCACCCTGGGCAAGCACCCGGTGGACTGGCACTGGCTGGTGGCCGATTACGACCGCATCCGCGACCTGATCGGCGACACCATTGCCGGTTTCGCCGGCTTCAATCAGCGCCTGGCCCACCCGGGCGGTTTCTACCTGGGCAACAGTGCCGGCAGCCGCCAGTGGAAGACCACCACAGGCCGCGCCAACTTCAAGGCCAACCTGCTGCCTGACACCCTGATCGACCAGCGCGTGCGCGCCAGCGGCCAGTTGCCGGACCTGATCATGCAGTCGATGCGCTCCCACGATCAGTACAACACCACCATCTACGGCCTGGACGACCGTTACCGCGGCGTGCGCGGCCAGCGCGAGGTGCTGTTCGCCAACGAGGCCGACATCATCCGCCTGGGCTTCCAGCCTGGGCAGAAGGTCGACATCGTCTCGTTGTGGGGTGACGCGCATGTGCGCCGTGTGCATGGCTTCACATTGCTGGCGTTCGATATACCTGCCGGGCAGGCGGCGGCGTACTATCCAGAAGTGAACCCGCTGATTCCGCTGGAAAGCATTGGCGACGGCAGCCATACGCCGACGTCCAAGTTCGTGGCCATCAAGCTTGAACGCGCCCAGGACGACGGCCGAATCCTCTAAGCGAAAGTGCCCCGCAAAAACCAGAAAAAGCCCTGAACCGCGAGGTCCAGGGCTTTGTCACAATAAGCTCAGACACGCGAAAATCGATAAAGTTTCATAGCAAATACAGTAACTTAGAGAATTGTGTACAACTCGTGTTACTCGTCGGATTTTCGTTGCCAGTTGGCTTGCGTAGCCTCAAATTCGCCCTCGTCATCCCTATGAGGCTTTCTCGATGAAGAAGTACTCCTCGATTCTGTTGTTGTCTTTCAGCTTGCTCAGCGGCGTTGCCATGGCAGGCGGCAATACCGAGGCTGGCATTGGCGGCGCATTGGGTGGGGTACTCGGCTCCGTAGTGGGCAACTCCATCGGTGGTAGCACTGGCGGTGCCATTGGTGCCGGCCTGGGCGGAGCAGCCGGCGGCGCCCTGGGTGCCGACAAGCGCCAGCGGGGCGAGGCCGCCATCGGTGGCGCGCTGGGCGCTGCAGGCGGTAACGTGGTCGGTCGTTCGATGGGCGGCACCACCGGCAGTTACATTGGTGCGGCCGCAGGCGGCGGTGCCGGTGGTGCGCTGGGTAACTACATGGGCAACAAGGCCGATGAAGACGAGCGCCATGACGAGCGCCGCTACCGTCGCGACTACGACGACCGTCGCCACTACGACCGTGGCCACCACTATGGCCACCGCAAGCACAAGCGCCACTGGCGCGACTGATACCTGAGGCCCAGCCCCCGGGTAAAAAAAGCCCTGCCCTTACCGGCAGGGCTTTTTCATGCCTGCGGATCGAGCTGCAGGCCGGCCAGGATCACTTGCAAGGCCTCCGGCAGGGGTACTGGCCTGCCGCTGGCGCGCTCGATGAAAACCTGCACCACCGTCCCCGCCGCGCACGCATCGGCCTCCCCCGGACGGTAGAGCGCCAGGCGGTATTCCACCGTACTGCCCGCCAGCCGTGCCACCCCCAGCCCCACCTCCAGCACATCCGGGAAGCCCGGCAAGGCGAAGAAGTCTGCCGCCGAACTCACCACGAAAGCCGCCAGCTCGCCATCGCGCAGGTCCACATTCGCCTGTTCGACGAGGAAGGCCTGGATAGCGGTTTCGAAGAAGCCATGCACGGTTGCGCCCGCGATGTGGCCGTTGACGTCGTTGTCCTGGGGGCGGGTGAGGATCGGGTGGAAGTGGCAGAAGTCCGTGCGGTTGGGAGATTCGATCATGAGTTATCCACAAATGGTTACACCAGAGAGAAGCTTCCCACAACAAGTCAGGAAGGCCTATAGTCGCAATCAACTATAGATTGCATAGCATGGTGCATCCCCGATGAAACCGAGAACCACACCCGTGCCTACTCATCAGCTGGACCATGCAGACCTTAGCCGAATGGCAGAATCAGGCAGAATCAAAGCCACACACATTGTAGGACAGCCCGGAGGCTGGGCAGTGCAGGTTGACGTCAACCACCAGGAACATGTGCTAATCGCACAACGCAGTGGCAATGTCAGGTTGTTCAAGAAATTCGAGACCTTGGTGACCTACTTGCTCGACCTCGGTATTGACCATTTCCAGGTCGATGCGTCCACCTTCGATCCGAGCCAGCTGAGCACCTATCAACGCCCTGACCGTGCGCTGGCACTCAAGCGAGCTCATGAGGCTGCAGCCTATGAAAGCTGGTTTGCCGAACAGGTCGAGGCAAGCCTCGAAGATGCGTCCCCCGTGATCGAGGACGATGACGCGGAGCGGCAGTTCGCCGCCTACCGCGCGGACCTCAAGGCCAAGATCCGCTGATGCGCCTTGTTTGGCGAGAAATGGCTCTGAAAGACCGTTTTCGCATCATGGAGCGCATTTCCGAAGACAACCCTGACGCTGCCATTTTGCTGGACGAGACTTTCAGAGATAAAGCGAGGCGCGCCACCCAGACACCAGCGCTCTATAAAGCCGGCAGGTATCCAGGCACGAGAGAAATTGTCGTAAGACCAAATTACGTAATGATCTACCGAATCATGGACGATTGCATTGAGATCATACGCATCCTCCATGCACGGCAGCAGTGGCCCTGACACCAGGCACAAAAAAGCCGCCTCAAGGGGCGGCTTTCTCAGTACGACTGGCTTCAGCTTACAGCTGCGGGCCAGCGGCCTTGATGGCGTCGGAAACTTCGAACTTCTTGAAGTTTTCGATGAACAGCTTGGCCAGGCCTTGTGCGGCCTCGTCGTAGGCAGCTTTGTCAGCCCAGGTAGCGCGTGGGTTGAGCAGCTCGGTGTCAACGCCCGGAACGGCCTTCGGTACGTCCAGGTTGATGATGTCCAGGTGCTCGGTTTCGGCGCCGACCAGAGCACCGCTCTGGATGGCAGCGATCACGCCACGGGTGGTCGGGATGCTGAAGCGCTTGCCAACGCCGTAACCACCGCCGGTCCAGCCGGTGTTGACCAGGTAGACCTTGGAGCCGAAAGCGTTGATACGCTTGATCAGCAGCTCGGCGTACTCGCCAGCCGGGCGCGGGAAGAACGGTGCGCCGAAGCAGGTGGAGAAGGTCGACTTGATGCCGCCGCCCGAACCCATTTCGGTGGAACCGACCAGCGCGGTGTAGCCGGACAGGAAGTGGTAGGCCGCCTGCTCGTTGTTCAGGATCGAAACCGGAGGCAGAACACCGGTCAGGTCGCAGGTCAGGAAGATGACCGCGTTCGGCTCACCACCCAGGTTGGCTTCGGCGCGCTTGGCGACGTGCTCCAGCGGGTAGGCGGCGCGGCTGTTCTGGGTCAGGCTGACATCGGCATAGTCGGCGTGCTTGTTGGCGTCGAGAACGACGTTTTCCAGCACGGCGCCATGCTTGATGGCTTTCCAGATGACCGGCTCGTTCTTCTCGGACAGGTCGATGCACTTGGCGTAGCAGCCGCCTTCCATGTTGAAGACAACGCCTTCGCCCCAACCGTGCTCGTCGTCACCGATCAGGTAACGGCTTTCGTCGGCCGACAGGGTGGTCTTGCCGGTGCCGGACAGGCCGAAGAACAGGGTCACGTCGCCTTCTTCGCCGATGTTGGCAGCGCAGTGCATTGGCAGCACGTCGGCGGCCGGCAGCAGGAAGTTCTGCACCGAGAACATGGCTTTCTTCATTTCACCGGCGTAACGCATGCCAGCGATCAGCACCTTCTTCTGGGCGAAGTTGATGATCACGCAACCGTCGGAGTTGGTGCCATCACGCTCAGGCTCGCAGACGAAGTTGGCGACGTTGAGGATCTGCCACTGGTCGCGACCGGCCGGGTTGAACTGGCCTGGCTCCGGGTTGATGAACAGGCAACGACCGAACAGGTTCTGCCAGGCAGTCTGAGTGGTCATCTTCACCGGCAGGTAGTGCTCGGCAGCAGCCCCTACGTGAACGTAGGAAACGAAGTGATCCTGGGCGTTGTTGAACGCCTCGACGCGAGCCCACAGGGCATCGAACTTGTCGGCCGGGAACTTGCGGTTGATCGGGCCCCAGGCGATGGCGGCCTGGGTGGAAGGTTCTTCGACGATGAAACGGTCAGCCGGCGAGCGGCCAGTACGGTGGCCAGTTTCGACTACCAGTGCGCCAGTATCGGCCAGCACGCCTTCACCGCGTTGCAGCGCTTCTTCAACCAGCTTATCGACGCTCAGGTCGGTGTACACGGTGTTGTTGGCTTGCGTCATGAGATACCCCATCCGGCCCGAGGCCGAGTGCTCCAAACGTTTTGTAGTCGTCTCGAAAAAACTACTACAGCGAAAAAAGTGGCCGGATTATGCCAGAAACGCCCAAAAAAAGTAGGCCCCTCCTGTCAGAACTGCGCTTTTGCGCAATTCGACAGGAAAATCCCCTGAAATTAAACGTTTCAGTGGCGAGTTTCTGACGCCGCTTCCGTGCCGCCACCGGCAAACAGTTGCGCCACATCGCTGGCATCGAAGAAATAGCGCTGGTTACAGAACTGGCAATCGATCTCCACCGTACCACCGCACTCCTCGACCAGCGCCTTGGCATCGTGCTCGCCCAAACTGACCAGCGCATTGCCGGAACGTTCGCGCGAGCAGCTGCACTTGAAGCGCAGCGGCTGGATGTCGAACAGGCGTACCGCGTCCTCGTGGTAGAGGCGGTGCAGCAGGGTTTCGTTGTCTTCCGACCACTCTTCGGGCTTGAGCGTCTTGGCCAGGGCAATCACGTGCTGCCAGCTGTCCTCGCGTTCTTCATCGTCCGGCTGGCGGTCGCGTGGCAGCTGCTGCAGCAGCAGGCCACGGGCCTTGCCACCTTCGGCGTTGAGCCAGAAACGGGTGTTGAGCTGCTGCGACTGCACGAAGTAGTTGGTGAAGCACTCAGACAGGTTGGCACCGTCCAGGTCGACAGTGCCCTGATAGCGCTGGCCCTTAACCGGATCGATGGTCAAGGTCAGGTGGCCGCCGGGCATCAGCTGCTCCAGGGTGGCATCGGCCGGGATCTGCTCCGCTTCGTAGCGGGCCATGCCACGGATGTCACGCTCGCCCGAGCACTCGACCATCAGCAGCGGGATCGGCCCTTCGGAACGCGCCTGCAGAATCAGCAGGCCGTCGAACTTAAGTGCGCCGACCAGCAAGGCGGTGGCAGCCATCAGTTCGCCGAGCAGTGCCTGCACCGGCTGCGGGTACTCGTGACGCGCCAGCACCGCGGCATAGCTGTCATCGAGAGACACCCACTCGCCGCGCACGTCGCGCTCGTCGAAGATGAAACGTTGGGTGAAATCGGTATCAGGCAAATCGCTCATAGGTTTTGGCTATCTGAAAATGATGACAAAATAGTTACACGGGATGTCGCACTACTGCGAGACCCCGTGGGAGAGCGCTCACGAGGCGCTCTTGTTCCTGTTTGCAATAGAGGTATCTTATGGACAATCGACCACTGTTCCAAGCAAGGTGGTCCTGGGGGCCATTGGCAGCCTGTACGCTGCTTCCCATCGCTCTACTGTGTTTCTGGTTATGGCCTATTGGCCAGATCCTGTGCCTGACTTTCGACGAGTGGCTATTCCATAGCCTCAATACGCCATTGGCCGACAACACGACCTGGCGTTACATCTGGACCGTCGGCAGCCTGCGCCCCTTCGACATCGTCGTTGGCCTGACCCTTCTGGCCGTGCTGATCCGTGGCGATTGGGTGTTCAAGGCCAGCCAGGTTCGCGAAGCCTTCTTTGGCTTTCTGGTCACGCTGCTCCTATTAGTGGTGATTCGCGCGCTGTTTTCCAAGTGGGTGGATGCAATGGGCTGGCAACATGACAGCCCTTCGATGACGTTCGACCACGTGGTGCACCTCAGCAGCTATTACCCGAACCTGGAAAAAGCCTGGGAGCTGAAGGACCGCTCCAGCAACAGTTTCCCTGGCGATCACGCCTCGGTGCTGTTGGTCTGGGCCTTGTTCATGAGCCTGTTCAGCCGCCGACTGGTGCAGCACCTGGTAATCTGGGGCCTGGCATTCCTGTTCATGATGCCGCGGCTGGTGGCTGGGGCGCACTGGGGACAGGACGACTACATCGGCGGCCTGCTGATGGCGGTGCTGGCGTTGGGCTGGAGCTGCCACACACCGTTGGCGGCCAAAGGTAGTGCCCTGCTGCTGCGCTGGACGGCGCCGTTGTTCGCCATTGCGAAGAAGGTGCCGTTGGTCGGACGCCTTGCGGTGATCCGCTAAGGCCCTGGGGCTGCTTTGCAGCCCATCGCCGGCAAGCCAGCTCCCACAGGTATTGCGCAAGTCCCGCGGTTTTTGCCATTCACCTGAAAGCTGGCTTGCCGGCGATGGGCCACATAGCGGCGCCTACTATTCGAAGCTCCCGTGAAGCTGGTGGATCTGCCGCCGCTGCTTCTTGTTCGGCCGGCCATCGGTGGTCACCCCCATCGCCCCCGCCTTGCGCATCTGGGCCGCCTGCTCGCGGCGGCGCACGCTCTCTTCGGTCTCTGCATACAGCGTCTGCGCTTCAGGCGCCCCGCGCCGCACCACTGACAGCGCCTTGACCACGACCGTGCGCTCGTCGAACCCGGTGCGCAACACGAACTCATCGCCCACCCGCGGCTCCTTGCCCGGCTTGCAGCGCTCGCCCCGGCAATGCACCTTGCCGCTCTCGATCGCCGCCTTGGCCAGCGCACGGGTCTTGTAGAACCGCGCCGCCCACAGCCATTTGTCCAGGCGGACCTTGTCGTCGTCTTCGGCTTTTTGTGCCATCTCGTTACCTCGAATTCTGTCTTTCATCGAACTGTACTACCGTAACTGACGGATGCAAAAAGTCCCCGCCGTGCTTACAGTTCACCACCTTATCCGCAGGGTGTGCTTCGTGAAGAAATTTGACCATCTGACAGTGATCGGCCTGCGCGAGTGGGTGGCCCTTCCCGACCTGGGCGTGGCGGGCCTGCGCGCCAAGATCGACACCGGCGCCAGCACCTCCAGCCTGCATGCCACCGAAGTCGAGCCGTTCGAGCGCGACGGCCAACCCTGGGTACGCTTCACCGCTCACCTTGGTTCGGTGGTGCAGTTGCGTCACCGCCGCTGTGAAGCGCCGCTGGTGACCATGAAGACCATCAAGAGCTCCAACGGCCAGGCGCAGACCCGTTACGTGATCCGCACCACGCTGGCCCTGGGCGATGCGGTCTGGGAAGTGGAGTTCACCCTGGCCTGCCGCAAGAACATGCGCTATCGCCTGCTGCTGGGCTCCAAGGCGCTCATACACGGCCAACTGGTGGTCAACCCCGGCCTGAAATACGTGCAAGACAAACCGGCCTATCCGGCCACTCTCTCCCCTGTCACAGGTGCTGCATGAAGATCGCTGTGCTGTCGCGCAATCCGCGTCTGTATTCCACCCGCCGTCTGGTCGAAGCCGGTACCCAGCGGGGCCATGAAATGGTGGTGATCGACACCTTGCGGGCCTACATGAACATCGCCAGCCACAAGCCGCAGATCCACTACCGCGGCAAGCCGCTGGAGGGCTTCGATGCGGTGATCCCGCGCATCGGTGCCTCGGTCACCTTCTATGGCTGCGCGGTACTGCGCCAGTTCGAGATGATGGGTGTGTACCCGCTCAATGAATCGGTGGCCATCGCCCGCTCACGGGACAAGTTGCGCTCGCTGCAACTGCTGTCGCGTCGCGGTATCGGCCTGCCGATTACCGGTTTCGCCCACTCGCCGGATGACATCCCCGACCTGATCCAGATGGTCAATGGTGCGCCGCTGGTGATCAAGGTGCTGGAAGGCACCCAGGGCATCGGCGTGGTGCTGTGCGAGACCACCAAGGCTGCCGAGTCGGTGATCGAGGCCTTCATGGGCCTGAAGCAGAACATCATGGTTCAGGAGTACATCAAGGAGGCCGGCGGCGCGGATATCCGCTGCTTCGTGGTGGGCGACAAGGTGATCGCCTCGATGAAGCGCCAGGCCAAGCAGGGGGAGTTCCGCTCCAACTTGCACCGCGGCGGGGTGGCGAGCCTGATCAAGATCACCCCCGAAGAGCGCATGACGGCCATTCGTGCCGCCAAGGTAATGGGGCTGAGCGTTGCCGGTGTGGATATCCTGCGTTCGAATCACGGGCCGTTGGTGATGGAGGTGAACTCGTCGCCGGGGCTGGAGGGCATCGAGGTCACTACCGGCAAGAACGTCGCCGGGATGATCATCGAGCATCTGGAAAAGAATGGCGGGCCGAATCAGACCCGGACCAAAGGCAAAGGCTGATTCAAGCCTGTACCGGCCCCTTCGCGGGCAAGCCCGCTCCCACAGGGTGCTCCAAAGGCATCAGGGCCTGTGCATCACCTGTGGAGGTGCTCCAAGGGCATCAGAGCCTGTGCATCACCTGTGGGAGCGGGCTTGCCCGCGAAGGGGCCGGTACAGCAGAAACACATTCAGACGGCATTACGCGGCAGTAACAGCCCCAACGGCAGCCTTACCCGCGCCTCGATCCCGCCACCGGACCGGTTGCGCAACTCGACATTGCCGCCATGCTGCGCCGCGATCCGCTTGACGATCGCCAACCCCAGCCCGGTCCCCTTGCCCCCGCGGGCACGGTCCCCGCGAATGAACGGGTTGAAGATGGTTTCCAGCTCCGATTCGTCGATCCCGGTACCCCGGTCCAACACACTGAGCACCACATACGGCGCGCTCTCGTCACCGGACACATAGGCCGCAACCTCAACGCCCTTGCCTGCGTGATGCAGGGCATTGCCGATCAGGTTGCCGAGCATGCGCTTGAGCGAAACCCGACGCAGCGGGAACGGCGGAATCGGCTCCAGGCACAGGCGCACGCGCTCTTGCGGCTGGTTGTAGGGCGCTACCACCTCACGCACCAGGTCAGCCAGGTCGACCTCCTCGACCGGCTCGTCCCGCCCATCGCGGATGAACGCGAGGAACTGGTCAAGAATCGCGTCCATGTCCTCGATATCACGGACCATGTCGTCACTCAGCTCGCTGTCGCTGTTCAACAACGACAACGACAGGCGCAGGCGCGTGAGCGGCGTACGCAGGTCATGGGAAACCCCCGCCAGCATCAGCTCGCGCTCACGACCGGCCTGTTCTACGTCCTCAGCCATCTGGTTGAAGGCGCGGTAAACCTCGGTCATCTCGCTGGGCGTGTCACTGATCGGCAGGCGCACGCTGCGCCCCTGGCCCACCTGCCGGGCGGCGAATACCAGGCGCTTCAAGGGTTGGTTGAGCTGACGCACGAAGATCCACGCCGAGGCGGTCGACAACAGACCGATGGCCAGGAACCAGCCCAGCACGTTCCAGATCTTCTGCCCACGCAGCGGGTGCGGGTACAACGGCACCTTCAGCCAACCAGGACCCAGGCTCGGTGCGTTCACCCACAGCGCGGGTGGCGCATGGATGCGCAGGCGCACCTCGGTGTCCTCACCCAGCTCGGCCTGCATCTGCCGCTGGTAGATCTCGCTGTATGGCCAGTGCTGCTCGCCCTCCGGCACGCCGGAACCGGTGACCCGGATCAGCCCTGCGGCTTCGGCGATCTTGTCGCGGTTCTCTTCATCCGCCGCCCAATAGGCGCGCAGGGTCAGCGCCACACCGTGGCTGTACTGCCGATCGACCAGCACGTCCTCGTTCATCAGCAGATAGACCAAGGTCAGTGCCTTGGAGAACAGGACAACGATCAGCACCAGCCACAACGTGCGGGCGAAGAAGCTTTGCGGAAACCAGAGCGGTGTTTTCATCGACGACGAAACATCATTTGCCGGCGTTTCCGTCTGGTACGAACACGTAACCCACACCCCACACCGTCTGGATGTAGCGTGGCTTGGACGGGTCCGGCTCGATCATGCGGCGCAGACGCGAGATCTGCACGTCGATGGAGCGCTCCAGGGCATCCCACTCGCGGCCACGGGCCAGGTTCATCAGCTTGTCGCGGGTCAGGGGCTCACGGGCGTGCATCACCAGTGCCTTGAGCACGGCGAACTCGCCGGTGGTGAGCATGTGCACTTCGTCGCCACGCTTGAGTTCGCGGGTCGCCAGCGACAACTCGTAGTCGCCGAAGGTGACCGACTCGTCCTCGCTGCCGGGGGCACCCGGTACGCTCGGCGACTGGCGACGCAGCACGGCCTTGACCCGCGCCATCAGTTCGTCCGGGTTGAACGGCTTGCCCAGGTAGTCGTCGGCCCCCAGCTCCAGGCCCTTGATGCGGCTGAGCTCGTCCCCCTTGGCGGTGAGCATGATGATCGGGATCTGGTTGTTCTGCTGGCGCAGGCGCTTGCACGCGGACAGGCCGTCCTCGCCCGGCAGCATCAGGTCGAGCACCACCAGGTTGAACACCTCACGCTGCAGCAGGCGGTCCATCTGTTCGGTGTTGGGCACCGCGCGGGCGCGGTAGCCCTTGCTGGTGAAGAAACGTTCCAGCAGGCTGCTGAGCCCCGGATCGTCGTCGACGATGAGAATCTTTTCACCTTCAGCGGTGTTTGGGGTGCCGGTCATGAATAACTCCTCTGATATCGCCGCGCATTATGGCGTAGCCATTGCTGCACGTTGCGTGAGCATTGTTAGCAGATTTTTCCCCGGGCGCCAGTTCCGGCTGGCCGGGCGCCATCACCGCAAGCCGTTTGCGATGGGTATAATGCGCGGCTTTCATCCAGCGCCACAGGGCCGAAGGCCCACCGGCGACCCCCGTATTCACAAATGTCAGGTGGTTTACATGGACAGCATCAACAGCCGTATCGCCGAGGAACTGGGCGTACGCCCCCAGCAGGTCGAGGCGGCCGTGGGCCTGTTGGACGAAGGCTCGACCGTGCCCTTCATCGCCCGTTACCGCAAGGAAGTGACCGGTAGCCTCGACGATACCCAGCTGCGCCACCTGGAAGAGCGCCTGCGCTACCTGCGCGAACTCGACGAGCGCCGCGCCAGCATCCTGTCCAGCATCGAGGAACAGGGCAAGCTGACCCCGGAGCTGGCCCGCGAGATCAAGCTGGCCGATACCAAGACCCGCCTCGAAGACCTCTACCTGCCGTACAAGCAGAAGCGCCGCACCAAGGGCCAGATCGCCCTGGAAGCCGGCCTCGGCGAGCTGGCCGACGGCCTGTTCAACGACCCGAACCTGGCCCCGGAAAGCGAAGCGGCGCGCTTCGTCGATGCCGAAAAAGGCGTGGCCGACGTCAAGGCTGCGCTGGAGGGCGCCAAGTACATCCTCATGGAGCGCTTCGCCGAAGACGCCGCCCTGCTCGACAAACTGCGCAACTTCCTCAAGCAGGAATCGGTGCTCAGCGCCCGCGTGGTGGCCGGCAAGGAAGAGGAAGGCGCCAAGTTCCGCGACTACTTCGCCCATGACGAACTGCTGCGCACTGCGCCTTCGCACCGCGCCCTGGCGATCTTCCGCGGCCGTAACGAAGGCGTGCTGAGCGCCTCGCTCAAGGTCGGCGAAGAGCTGCCCGGCACCCTGCACCCGTGCGAACTGATGATCGGCAACCACGTCGGCATCGAAAACCGCAACCGCCCGGCCGACAAATGGTTGGGCGAGGTGGTGCGCTGGACCTGGAAGGTCAAGCTCTATACCCACCTGGAAACCGACCTGTTCGGCGAGCTGCGCGACAATGCCGAAAGCGAGGCGATCAACGTCTTCGCCCACAACCTGCACGACCTGCTGCTGGCCGCCCCGGCCGGCCCGCGTGCCACCCTGGGCTTCGACCCGGGCCTGCGCACCGGCTGCAAGATCGCCGTGGTCGATGCCACCGGCAAGTTGCTGGACCACACCACGGTCTACCCGCACGCGCCGAAGAATGACTGGGACCGCACCATCGCCATCATGGCCGCCCTGTGCGCCAAGCATTCGGTGGAGCTGATCGCCATCGGCAACGGCACCGCCAGCCGCGAGAGCGACAAGCTGGTGGCCGAACTGGTCAAGAAATACCCGGCACTGAAGATCACCAAGATCATGGTCTCCGAAGCCGGTGCTTCGGTGTACTCGGCGTCGGAACTGGCCGCCCGTGAGTTCCCGGACCTGGATGTGTCGATCCGTGGCGCCGTGTCGATCGCCCGTCGCCTGCAGGACCCGCTGGCCGAGCTGGTGAAGATCGACCCGAAATCCATCGGGGTCGGCCAGTACCAGCACGACGTCTCGCAGATCAAGCTGGCCCGCGGCCTGGACGCCGTGGTCGAGGACTGCGTGAACGCCGTGGGCGTCGACGTCAACACCGCGTCGGTGGCGCTGCTGACCCGCATTTCCGGCCTCAACGCCACCCTGGCCCAGAACATCGTTGCCCACCGCGACGCCAATGGCCCGTTCGCCACCCGCGCAGCACTGAAAAAGGTCAGCCGCCTGGGCGAGAAAACCTTCGAACAGGCTGCGGGCTTCCTGCGCGTGATGAACGGCGACAACCCGCTCGACGCTTCCGCCGTGCACCCTGAAGCCTACCCGCTGGTGCAGCGCATCGCCGCCGGCACCCAGCGCGATATTCGTTCGCTGATCGGCGACAGCAGCTTCCTCAAGCGCCTGGACCCGAAGCAGTTCACCGACGAAACCTTCGGCCTGCCGACCGTCACCGACATCTTGCAGGAACTGGACAAGCCCGGCCGCGACCCGCGCCCCGAGTTCAAGACCGCCACCTTCCAGGATGGCGTCGAGGACCTCAAGGACCTGGAACCGGGCATGATTCTCGAGGGCGTGGTGACCAACGTCACCAACTTCGGCGCCTTCGTCGACATCGGCGTGCACCAGGACGGCCTGGTGCACATCTCGGCGCTGTCGGAAAAGTTCATCAAGGACCCACGCGAAGCGGTCAAGGCCGGCGACGTGGTCAAGGTCAAGGTCATGGAAGTGGACATCCCGCGCAAGCGCGTCGGCCTGTCCATGCGCATGAGCGACACCCCTGGCGAAAAGGTCGAAGGCAACCGCGGTGGCAACCGTGGCAATGGCGGCAACCGCCAGCAACAGGCGCCGCGCCAGCGTGAAACCACCAGCGCAGCCCCGGCCAACAACGCCATGGCCGCGCTGTTCGCCAACGCCAAGACGCTGAAGAAGAAGTGATGGACATCCCCAAGGAACTGGTCCAAAGCGCCTACAGCCAGCTCCTTGGCTGCCGCGTGCAACGCCTGGATACAGGCGTTGCCGAGGTGGCCCTGGCGCTCGAACCGCAGCTGCGCAACCGCGGCCAGAAGCTGCACGGCGGGGCGATCTTCAGCCTGGTGGACATCGCCATGGGCCTGGCCTGCTCGGCCAGCCACGGCTTCGACCAGCAAAGCGTGACCATCGAATGCAAGATCAACTACCTGCGCGCCGTCAGCGACGGTGAGGTGCTGTGCACGGCCCGCGTGCTGCATGCCGGGCGCCGCACCCTGGTGGTCGACGCCGACGTAGTTCAAGGCGACAAACTGGTGGCGAAAGCGCAAGGAACCTTCGCGGTTCTCTAGCTCACCAAGCTGTATATGCGGTATTTTCGGCAACAGCCGGGGCTGCGAAGCGGCCCCCAAAGTCGGCGCTGCCCACTGCCGGAACCGCGTAAACCAGGCGACAACGCCAGTTCCTTTTCCAACTACCCTTGTAGACCGTCTTTGCTACCCCCATATTGGGGCGACTGACGCGTGAAGGAATACATCTTGAGCGACCTCCTCAACCGCCGCCTGAGCCTGCTCGGCGCCAATCTCCCCCTGCTCAAGCAGTGCCTGCACGGTATTGAGCGCGAATGCCTGCGCGTGACCGACGAAGGTCGCCTGGCCCAGACCCCGCATCCGGAAGCACTGGGATCGGCGCTGACCAACGAGCAGATCACCACCGATTATTCCGAGTCGCTGCTGGAGTTCATCACCCCGGCCTTGGCCGACCCGGCCAAGGTGCTCGAGAGCCTCGAACAGACCCACCGCTTCGTCTACAGCAAGCTTGGCGACGAATACCTGTGGAGCCCGTCGATGCCGTGCACGCTGCCGGCCGAGGAGGACATCCCGATCGCCGAGTATGGCACCTCGAACATCGGCAAGCTCAAGCACGTCTACCGCAAGGGCCTGGCCCTGCGCTACGGCCGCACCATGCAGTGCATCGCCGGCATTCATTACAACTTCTCGCTGCCTGAAGCGCTGTGGCCGCTGCTGCGCGATGCCGAAGGTGGCGAGCAAAGCGACCGCGACTACCAGTCCTCGGCGTACATCGCACTGATCCGCAACTTCCGCCGCTACAGCTGGCTGCTGATGTACCTGTTCGGCGCCTCGCCGGCACTGGACAAAGGCTTCCTGCGTGGCCGCCCGCACCAGCTCGAAGAGCTGGATGCCGAAACCCTCTACCTGCCCTACGCCACCAGCCTGCGCATGAGCGACCTGGGTTACCAGAGCAACGCCCAGGCGGGCCTGACGCCCTGCTACAACAACCTCGACAGCTATACCGACAGCCTGCGCAAAGCAGTGGGCACGCCCTACCCGCCCTATGTCGAGATAGGCACTCACAAAGATGGCGAATGGGTGCAGTTGAACACCAACATCCTGCAGATCGAGAACGAGTACTACTCGAACATCCGCCCGAAGCGCGTCACCTACACCGGCGAGCGGCCGATCCAGGCCCTGACCTCGCGCGGCGTGCAGTACGTCGAAGTGCGCTGCCTGGACATCAACCCGTTCCTGCCGGTCGGCATCGACCTGACCGAGGCCCGCTTCCTCGACGCGTTCCTGCTGTTCTGCGCCCTCGAAGAGAGCCCGCAACTGGACAACGGCGAGTGCGGCCAGTGCACCAGCAACTTCCTCACCGTGGTCAAGGAAGGCCGTCGCCCGGGCCTGGAACTGCACCGTAACGGCCAGCCTGTCGGCCTGCGTGAGTGGGCCAGCGAACTGATCGGCCGCATCGGCCAGTTGGCCGACCTGCTCGACAAGGCCCAGGGTGGCGACGAACACGCCAAGGCCCTGGCGGCACAACAGGCCAAGGTTGACGACGCCTCGCTGACCCCATCGGCCCAGGTACTGGCGCGCATGACCGAGCACGACGAAACCTTCGTCCAGTTCTCCCTGCGCCAGAGCCGCCTGCACGCCGAAACCTTCCGCGAGCAGCCGTTGTCGGCCGAGCAGCAACAGGCCTTCGAGACCTTGGCTCGCGAGTCGCTGGCCAAGCAGTCCGAGCTCGAGCAGGAGGAAGTCGGTGACTTCGACCTGTTCGTCGGCGCCTACCAGGCCAGCATCCTGGCAATCAGCAACTGATGAACCGCACCGCCCCCCAGCGCAAGCCGCGCGCCAGCAGCCAGGCCAGGATCGAGGCGATCCTGATCGCCGCGCGTGAGCTGCTGGCCGAACAGGGGGTGGCGGGGCTTTCGATCTACAGCGTGGCCGAGCGGGCGCAGATCCCGCCGTCGTCGGTGTATCACTTCTTCGCCAGCGTGCCAGCCTTGCTGGAGGCCCTGACGGCTGATGTGCACCGGGCTTTTCGCGAGGCCTTGAGCGCGCCAATCGACAGTCGCGCGTTCGCCACCTGGCACGAGCTGTCGCGGCTGATCGAGCAACGCATGCTCGACATCTACAACGAGGATGCGGCCGCGCGGCAATTGATTCTGGCCCAGCATGGGCTCAGTGAAGTGGTGCAGGCCGACCGGCAGCACGACATGGAGCTGGGCGAGCTGATGCACAAGCTGTTCGATCAGCACTTTCACCTGCCGGTGATGCCGGCCGATGTGGATGTGTTTGCCCTGGCCATGGAGCTGAGCGACCGCGTCTATGCCCGCTCGATGCAGCTGTTCGAACAGATCACGCCACGCATGGCAGAAGAAGGGATGCGCGTTTTCGAGGCCTATATGGCGCTCTACCTACCGCCTTTCCTGCCTATGCGCAGTTCCAGCTAAGCCGATATACAACTACCGCCCGGCAGCACCCTACGATCTTTTCAATGAGGCTTTAGCGCACGCGCATCCTCAAAGAGATGATTATTCATGCCCGCATCAGACAGCAGCCATTCCGACATCGTCAAGGCACTACCTCTCACCGACACAGCCATCATCGGCCAACAACTGGCCGGCAAGAGCAATCTACTCGTGGCCGCTCGGCAAATGCAGAACCGTAGCGCCGAGCAACTGCGAAGCCTGTTGAGCCAAGCACCCACCTTGCGCCAGACCGTGCACAGCACGTTGCAAACCCACCTACAGATAGACCCCGACACTTGCGGCCTGCTCGATGGCGATAGCCAAGTAACCATGCTGACCTTCGCCGCTCGCCTGCTGGCTGGCCCGGTGTTCGCCAACCCCTTTGCCGATTGGTCCACATGGGGTTTCGACCAATCGCCGGCACACGCCGAATGGACAGTCGCAGATTGGACAACCGACCTCACGCCGATTGTGAACGCTGCAAAACTGCGCGCTTACAGCGACTACTGGAAGGGGCGAATGCCGGGTACTGCGGTGTCGCGGCAAAATCACGCAAGCGACCTGCTATGCCAACACTTCTCCAGCAGCCTGGATATTGCATTTGGTATCGGCAAGCTGGACAGCAAAAACTGGCTGCAAGGTAAGCAGACCGAACTGCGTCATGCACAGGTGGAATGGCGCCTGCCAACCGGAAGCCGACTTACCAGCACGGCAGCCCTATTGATCGGCCCCCAGCCCAACGATACAAGCTGGTTGGTCTACATGCCGAGCGCCCAGAATACTCTTCTGGCATTCACTAGCCTTGAAAGCATGCGCGACTGGATCTTCCTGAATCGCTTCTGGTTCTGGTCGGACCCCAGGTCGCCGATTACCACAGGCACGCGCGACAACGTCATCGTCACGAGGATTCATGAGGATGGCTTCAAAGCGTTAATCGCGGAAAATCTGCTGCAGTTCCAGGAAATTTCCGACCACCATCTGCTGCAGGCCAGCAAGCAAAGCGAAACCGGCCCACTGAACTGGACTGACTTGGAGAACTGGGAGGCCACGCGAAACGCGATCATTCGGGAATCCTTGCCTCCCACAGTCGAAGCCAGCATCGACGAAGTGGTCGCAGCCGACACCGCACTGGCGGACGAAGAGGTTCATTTTGCCTGCCTGGAGCAGCACACGCCGATAGGCTGGAGAAATCAGCGTGTCGAGCACCAGGCAGCACTGCTGGAGCAGTATCTGGATGGGGAAGTAGAACCCACATCGGCCAAGGTAACGCTGTTGCGAGACCGCCAGGCAGCGCTGGATCTGCTGCAGGATACAATGGACACCCTCCTGCTGAAGCTTCCCGACCAGGTAAGGAACACCGACCTGCAGGCAAACAGCGGTGAGCGAACCCGGGCAGAACAGATAAGTCACGGGTTGTGCCGAGCGCTGCTTAAAGAAGCACGTTTGCAGAATACGCTAGGCGATCTGTCAGCCACCCATCTGGACTGGGTAGAACAGCTCATCGACAGGCCTGTACCGAGCCTGCAGCGCCATGTGCAGGCCAGCGCCCTGGAACTGGTCGCTGCCGACCACACGTGGCAGCTGTGTGGCTACATGACATTCCGTGCCACCCTCAAGGAAGACGACGAAGCCCAGGATGACACGGTACTGCTTTACAGGCCTGGCCAACATGGCGGCCTCCTGGCCTTCAAGAACGAGGCCGAGCTCACCAGACGCCTGCTGGCGACCCTCCATGGCGCATGGCCCGACGCACTGCTGGAATCTGCTCTGCCAACCGACACCTCACAGCTTTTCGAGGTGCTGGCCAACTCGCCAATGGTAACGCTCAAGCACCCGCCAATTGTCACGCATTTCATGCAGCACTGCGTGCAGTCCATCATTAGCGCACTCCCTGCCAATGCTACCCGGGAACAAACCAGGCAGCGCCTGTGCATAAGTGAGAACAGCGCCAGGGCGCGGGCTCTGGCACGCTTCGCGGAACAGAACCGCAGCAGCCATATCCAGACGCAACTGACACCATTGCGACACCTTGGCACAGAACAGCTGACCGAACTTGCCACCCAGATAGGCACCCTGGAACGTTCTCTACATGCCTCGGGCGAGTTGCTCAAACTGAGCCTGCCACCGCGCCAGCAATTTGCGCGCATCAAGTTGCACCAACATCTGCGCAGCGAATTCAACCTGCAGAAAATACCGCAAATTACCCTCGACATCGCCGACAGCGTCACTCTGAAAAAAGTTGTGACCGGCCAATCGGCAACGGGCGGAGCCGGAACAAGAGAGGAGGCAGTATTCAGTAAGGCGCGCAGTGACGTTGCGCTGGAGTCATTCATGCTGTGGGCGCTGGATGACGAACGGCGCCTGCGGCTGGGCAATGCCACGGTCAAATTCAAGCCGGCCAGCCCCTTGCTGCAAAAAGCAGTTACCCCGGCCTACATTGTCAAGCTGATCGAGCAAATGGACATAGCGGGCAGCTATGAAAAACGCATCATCAATGCGTATCAGGGGTTTGCGCAGGAGTCGCCCTGGCAGGTGCAGTGGCGCCAGGAAACCCTCCGTACCCCTTACCAGGATCGACTGCGACTGCTGGTGCTGACCAGGCCGACCAGCCTTGACGCCAATGGCCAGCAACTGCTGGAGCAATTTTGCCGGGAACAGGCCGATACTGCGGCAGCCAGAACGATCGCCTATCATTCGGTAATGCTCAGGCCTGGAGAAGCAGCAGACGGCTCAAGCGAAAGTGTCGGGCTTTCAGCCATCTATGTCATAAAGGGTTCGACAGGCCCTGTACTGTTGTATATGCCGGATGCCCCCAATGGCAAAGTCATCAGCCAGTACACAGGCCCCACCGATGCCTGCCAGGCCCTGCAAAACATGGCACTGGACGACAAGATGGCCGGTTTTCTGGCTGCCCGGTCCCAGTCTGGCGACCCGGACCACCATGAAAGCTACATCAAGACTGCACTGCAAAAGAACTTCAGCGGCTTCATCGGTATCGGTTCGGCACGCTCCGAATCCTTGTCGGCGCATGAGTCTCACCTGGACATGGGCGAGCGCATCCGCAAACACCGCGCCACCTCGCGCAGTCAGGCCGACCTGGCGCTGACGGCAGCCGACAGCTTCGATCATCATTTCTTCATGGGGCTGAAACTGGCGCTTTGCTTCTTGCCTGGCGTGGGCACGGCCATCGCGCTATACGATGGCTGGCAGGTGGCGAATGCCGCTGTCAGAGCCTTCACGGCAGGCAATGTGGAAGAGGGCCTGCAACACTTGGCCAGCCTGCTGCAGTCATTGACCGATGCCGTCCTCACGCTCGCGCCGCTGGCCGCCACCCCCGCCGGGCCTGCGACGGCGGCACGCCAGCTGACCCTGCAACGCCAACGCCTTGATCCTCTTCGACCTGTGGCCGGGATTCGCAAGATGCCGCCCAACCCATTCGCCGGTTATGAGGTGGAGTTGCCAGCAGGCCCAATGCTGCGCTCAACGCACCCGCAAGGCATGGGGGTATTCCAACATGTGGAAACCCGGCAACAGTACATTGCGCGAAACAACGCATGGCACGCCGTCGAGTGGGATACGACAAACGCAACCTGGAGGCTCGAACCCCAGGGCATCCGTTCCTACCGGCAAGCAGTGCGGCTGAGTGATCAGGGGATATGGGAAACCCCTGGCAGGCTGAGCGGCCTTCTGGTCGACAACGGTCTGGCGGGTGGTGGTGGTGCCCTCACGACCCTCTACAACCATGGCGTTGCCTACTGGCGCATGGCGCTTCGCCGACAGCCCCCACAGCTGACCGGCATGGCGCTCGCACATGACATAAACGACGAACTGAAACGCATCGTCATACGCATGCGCACCAAACAGGAGGCCTACCACACAGCCAAACTACAGGCCGCCGAAGGGGTTCAGCTGACCAGTGCGCAAAAGACAGCAATCGTTAACGCACGTAACCAATTGAGCGATGAACTCAACCAGAATGTCGAGTTCAACGCGCGCAGCATTGCGCGCCTCAGGGAGCACCGAGCAACGTTGAACAGGGCGGATTACACCAGGTTCACTTCACTGTGTGAGAAGAACATCAGCGAAATGAGCGTGCTCGATATGAACCTGGTGGCCGACCGTTTTGCCATGGCCACAGATCAGGTAAGGCTCGCAGTCAATGCAATCCAGGCCCTGCCCGGGCCTACGGCCCCCACCGCATTGGTAAGGCGCCTGACACAGGACTCGCTGATAGCAAACAGGGAAATGATCGCTACCTTGCTCGAGGTAGAACGCTTGGCCATTCGTCATCACGCCAGGCGCAATGTCTTGCAGGGCAAGGCACTGACCGATTACCTGAGGAAAGTAGAAGGCACGGGTTTGACGCTTGACGTAGCGAATGCCCAACTTGTTCGGGCATCCATCCTCTCGGCGACGCTGTTCCACGCAAGCGCTGTCGAACACCCACAGATGGGTGCGTTCATGGTGCATTTCCATGAGCAGGGTGTTGCGTTGCGCAGCACCCTCTACAGTCACCTGCAGATGCCCAACGCCGGCCTTACCCGTGCCCAGGAACGCAGTTTTCTGACCAGTGCGCAAAGCCACTACGCTCGCTTCCTGAGCCATGTCACGGCGTGGGAAGACAACTTCCAGGACTTGCTGTCGCCCACTGAAACCCAGGCGTTCCGCCAACTCCTGCGCCAGCTCGTCGATGAGATCGAGAACACCTTGGGCAAGGCCAATGCAGCCCGGCAACGCCCGGCTCCTCAACCCGGTCGCGGCGCAAGCCGACCGCGCTTGTTCGAAACCGCGGAGGGGCCACTGATCGGCAATGAGTTCGTCGAGCAAGGGCGGGCACGCATGCGTATCAACCAGCCCAACTCCGATACCCCCCATACCGTCTATATCAAGAGCGAGGAAGGCCATTGGCAATTGTCCGCGCCAGAACGCGCGGCCCCCACGCAGACAATGTCGAATCTGGTGGAAACCGCTTCTGCCCGCCTGGCTGATATCCCAAGGCAGCAGGCCAGGCTGCGCCAGTACCAGACACCGCAAGCAGTGCCAGTTGATCTGGAAGACATTGCCCAAGGGCACGCACAGCAACTGCGCTTCATAGCCGACAGAATTCGCCAGAAAGCAGGCACCCCGATGACCGCTGAGCAAACCGCCCTGACGCAAAGGCTGGAAACCGCCGCAGAGCAAATGCAGACACTTGGCCGTCAGCTACGCATCGCCCAGAGCAAAGCGACCAGCAAGCCTACTGTCGGCTACCTGGAATACCTGCTTGAACAGAACGCAGTGGAGGTTGCCTGGTCGCGTACCTTGAAACCGAAGGTGGACCGCAAGGGCAACCCCATCGAATACCTGGAGGAATATCGCATCAATGAAGCAGGAAAGCAGCAAGCACTGTGGTATGCCCACTTCCATTTTCGGCAGAAACCGACGCAAGGCTTCACACGCCTGGAAGCCGGCCACTTGAAACTGGCAAGTGAACGCGACCTGGCTGAAGGCGCATGGCGGGGCAGCATGAGCGAGACGCAAGCCAACAAGCTATTCGGCAACCTGCGTCCAACCCGTTGATGCGGCATCACCACCTGGGCTGGCAGGCAGCCCAGGTGGTGAATGCTTACAGCTTGGCAATGGACACTTCAGTCGATTTCACGAAAGCAATCACTTCACTGCCCACCTGCAGCTCCAGCTCTTTCACGGAGCGGGTGGTGATCACCGAAGTGACGATACCCGAGGCAGTCTGCACGTCGATTTCCGACAGTACCGGGCCTTCGAGGATTTCTTTCACGGTGCCTTTGAACTGGTTGCGGACGTTGATGGCTTTGATGGTCATGGCTTGATTCCTTCTCGTTGGCTTCAGTCTGCTAAGTGAGTGTTTCAGTGCGCCCAACGCAACTGCGTGGGCAAAGGGGCTACAGGGTCCGGCTCGGGCGGGGTGCCCGGTACCGACAGAACACGGTTGAGCACTTCGCTTTCCAGCGCAGCCAGGCGGTGCGAACCACGCGCCCTTGGCCTTGCCAGGTCTACGGTGAGGTCCAGGCCGACTTCGCCGTCTTCGATCAGGATCACCCGATCAGCGACGGCCACCGCCTCATTGACGTCGTGGGTCACCAGCAGCACGGTAAAGCCGTGCTGACGCCACAGGCGTTCGATCAGTTGCTGCATCTCGATGCGGGTCAGCGCATCCAGCGCACCCAACGGCTCGTCCAGCAGCAGCAGGCGCGGTTGGTGGATCAGGGCACGGGCCAGGGCCACGCGCTGCTTCTGGCCACCGGACAACGCCGCCGGCCATTCATTGGCGCGATCAGCCAGGCCGACCGCCTCCAGCGCATCCAGTGCCCGCTGGCGCCAGTCACCACTGAGGCCCAGGCCGACGTTGTCGATCACCTTCTTCCAGGGCAGCAGGCGCGCCTCCTGGAACATCAGGCGCGTTTCCTCGCGGGCCTCGTTCAGCGGTGCGGCACCGGCCAGCAACTGGCCGGCAGTCGGTTGGTCGAGACCGGCCAGCAGGCGCAGCAAGGTGCTCTTGCCGCAACCACTGCGACCGACGATGGCAACGAATTGGCCGGCCGGGATATGCAGGTCGATACCTTTCAACACTTCCCGCTGGCCGAAGGCCTTGCGCAGGCCGTTGGCAGCCAGCGGGATGCCACGCAGCAGGCGTGGCGGCTGTTCTTTGAGCACGGTCATGCGCCCTCCTTCTTCGCCACCTGGTAGGCCGGGTGCCAGCGCAGCCACACCCGTTCCAGGCCGCGGGCGGCGAGGTCGGCAAGCTTGCCAAGCACGGCGTACAGGACGATGGCCAGTACCACCACGTCGGTCTGCAGGAATTCACGGGCGTTCATGGCCAGGTAACCGATGCCGGCGTTGGCCGAAATGGTCTCGGCGACGATCAGGGTCAGCCACATGAAGCCCAGGGCGAAGCGCACGCCGACCAGGATCGATGGCAGTGCACCGGGCAGGATCACCTGGCGGAACAGGCCGAAGCCGGACAGGCCATAGCTGCGGGCCATCTCCACCAGCGCCGGGTCGACATTGCGGATGCCGTGGTAGGTGTTCAGGTAGATCGGGAACAGCGTGCCCAGCGCGACCAGGAAGATCTTCGCCGACTCGTCGATACCGAACCACAGGATCACCAGCGGAATCAGCGCCAGGTGTGGCACGTTGCGGATCATCTGCACCGAGCTGTCGAGCAGGCGTTCGCCCCAGTTCGACAGGCCGGTGATGAAGCCCAGCACCAGACCGATGCTGCCACCGATCACGAAGCCCAGCCCGGCTCGCCAGCCGCTGATGGCCAGGTGAGTCCAGATTTCACCGCTGCGTACCAGTTCGATGCCGGCGCTGACCACCGCGCTCGGCGCAGGCAGGATGCGGGTCGAAAGCCAGCCGGCGCTGACCGCCAACTGCCAGGCCGCCAGCAGCAGCACCGGCAGTGCCCACGGCGCCAGGCGCTGGCTCAGTGTGGTGGAGGTTGCACGACTCATGGCCCGACCCTCAGCTCTGTGCGACGGATTTGGGCAGGATGTCGTTGGCAACCATTTCGCCGAACGGGCTCACATAGCCGCCCGTCTTGGGCTGCTCCGGGCGTTGCACATCGAGGTGCGGGAACAGCAGTTCGGCAACCCGATACGACTCTTCCAGGTGTGGATAACCGGAGAAGATGAAGGTATCGATACCCAGCTCAGCGTATTCCTTGACCCGTGCCGCCACGGTCGGGCCATCGCCGACCAGCGCGGTGCCCGCACCGCCACGCACCAGGCCGACACCGGCCCAGAGGTTGGGGCTGACTTCCAGGTTGTCGCGATTGCCCTTGTGCAGGGCTGCCATGCGCTGCTGGCCGACCGAGTCGAAACGCGCCAGCGAAGCCTGGGCACGGGCGATGGTATCGTCGTCCAGGTGCGAGATCAGCTTGTCGGCTGCAGCCCAGGCTTCTTCGTTGGTTTCCCGCACGATCACATGCAGGCGGATGCCGAAGCGTACTTCGCGCCCCTGGGCGGCGGCTTTCTCACGCACCTGGGCGATTTTCTCGGCAACCGCACTTGGTGGCTCGCCCCAGGTCAGGTACAGCTCGACCTGCTCTGCAGCGAGGTCCTGCGCCGCTTCCGAAGAGCCACCGAAGTACAGCGGCGGACGCGGTTGCTGGATCGGCGGGTAGAGCAGCTTGGCGCCCTTCACCTGGATGTGCTTGCCGTCGTAGTCGACGGTTTCACCTTCGAGCACCTTGCGCCAGATGCGGGTGAACTCGACCGAGGCTTCGTAGCGCTCCTGGTGGTTCAGGTGCAGGCCGTCGCCGGCCAGTTCATCCGGGTCGCCTCCGGTCACCAGGTTGAACAGCGCGCGGCCGTTGGACAGCCGATCGAGGGTAGCGGCCTGGCGTGCGGCCACGGTCGGCGAAATGATGCCTGGGCGCAGCGCCACCAGAAACTTCAGGCGCTGGGTCACCGGGATCAGCGACGCTGCCACCAGCCAGGAGTCCTCGCAGGAACGCCCGGTAGGGATCAGCACCCCCCCGAAACCAAGGCGGTCGGCGGCCTGGGCGATCTGTTGCAGGTAACCGTGATCGACCGCGCGAGCACCGTCGGAAGTACCCAGGTACTTGCCGTCACCGTGGGTAGGGAGGAACCAGAAAATGTTAAGGCTCATTGGAGTTGTCTCCTCAAGGGTGGCTCAGGCCGAGGCGGCGCCCCGGCGCAGGCGAATCAATCAAGGCGCAGTGGCGACCTTGGCCGGGGGTGTCCAGATCACGTCCTTGATGCTCAGCGGCTTGGGAATCAGCTTGAGCGCCTGGAAGGTGTCGGCAATCTTCTGTTGAGCAGCCACCACTTGCGGGGTGAGCGGCTGAGCACCGTAGCCTTGGCGTTTGACCGAGGTCAGGGTGATGTCGGCTGGCAGGCCCAGCAGTGGCGCGACCTGATCGGTGACTTCCTGCGGGTTGGCCTGGGACCACTTGCCCACGGCACGTACTTCGTCGATCAGGGTGCTGATCACTGCCGGGTGCTGGGTGGCGTAGTTGCGGGTAGCCAGATAGAACTGGTGGTTGTCGACCAGATCCTTGCCGTCACGCAGGGTACGGGCCTTCAGCTGTTGCTCGGCGGCAGCCTGGTACGGATCCCAGATCACCCAGGCATCGACGCTGCCACGCTCGAAGGCGGCGCGGGCATCGGCAGGTGGCAGGTAGACGGGCTGGATGTCGCTGTACTTGAGGCCGGCGTCTTCCAGGGCACGGACCAGCAGGTAGTGAACGTTGGAGCCTTTGTTGAGGGCGACTTTCTTGCCTTTGAGTTCCTTCACCGACTGAATCGGCGAGCCCTTCGGCACGAGGATGGCTTCGCTGTGCGGCGCCGGTGGCTCGTAGGCCACGTAAAGCAGGTCAGCACCAGCAGCCTGGGCGAACACAGGCGGCGTTTCGCCGGTGACGCCGAAGTCAATCGAGCCGACGTTCAGCCCTTCGAGCAGTTGCGGCCCGCCGGGGAATTCGGTCCACTGCACTTGCACGCCCTGCTCGGCCAGGCGCTTCTCCAGCGTGCCCTTGGCCTTGAGCAGCACCAGGGTGCCGTATTTCTGGTAGCCGATACGCAGGCTCTCGGCCTGGGCTTGAGTGATGGCGCCGAAGGACACAGCCGCCGCAAACAGGGCGACCAGACCACGACGCAAGAAGACTGGGCGCATGGCGCTCTCCTGTGCGTTTGAGGTTCGGGTTGCACCTGCTTGCCTCGTTGGCGGGCGAGTAAGGTGGTGGAGCGATGGCTAGGCCGGTCAGTGGTTTCGGCGTTGCCTTGTGTTCTGTTGGAGTGACATTAACAGGATGCTCATATATCTAGAAATCATATTTTTTCATTTATTTATTCCTTTTTATCTTAGCGACGTGACATTTTCAGTGCCTGCGAGATCGAGCGCCGCCCGCGCGGCGCATCGCGAGCTTTGCTCGCTCCTACGTATGTTTCGGGTCAATTAATCCTGTTGGATTTGCACGCGGACGCCCTGGCGTATGACTCGATATCGCGTCGCACCAACAAGGCGGTCGCGCGCGCCCGTCACAGGCGTTACTGGCCAGAAACAAACGTAGGAGCGAGCAAAGCTCGCGATGCGCCGCGCGGGCGGCGCTCGGTCTCACAGGCGCTGACAATCCCACGGCGAACGCCATAAAAAAGGGCCGTCGAAACGGCCCGAAAATCCCTGCTATGGCTAAGAGCAATGCAACGAGGAATTCATCAACGGTTAGGCTGCGGGGTCAGCCGCAGATAGGGCTTCACCGCCCGATAACCTTTCGGGAAGCGCTGCTTGATCTCGTCTTCGTCCTTCAGCGAAGGCACGATCACCACCTCGTCGCCGTCCTGCCAGTTACCTGGTGTGGCGACCTTGTGGTTGTCGGTGAGCTGCAGCGAGTCGATCACCCGCAGGATCTCGTTGAAGTTGCGCCCGGTACTGGCCGGATAGGTGATGGTCAGGCGCACCTTCTTGTTCGGGTCGATGACGAACAGCGAGCGAACGGTGAGGGTATCGCTGGCATTGGGGTGAATCAGGTCGTACAGGTCGGATACCTTGCGGTCGGCGTCGGCGATGATCGGGAAGTTGACCACGGTGTTCTGGGTCTCGTTGATGTCCTCGATCCACTTGTGGTGCGAGTCGACCGGGTCGACCGACAGGGCGATGGCCTTCACGCCGCGCTTGGCGAAGTCTTCCTTGAGCTTGGCGGTCAGGCCCAGTTCGGTGGTGCACACCGGGGTGAAGTCCGCCGGGTGGGAGAACAGCACACCCCAGCTGTTGCCCAGCCACTCGTGGAAGCGGATCTTGCCTTCGCTGGATTCCTGCTCGAAGTCGGGGGCGATGTCGCCGAGTTTGAGGCTCATGGGGTGCGGCTCCTGTGCTGTGTGCTGTCTGATGGGTTCAATGTGCCTGCATTCGATGAGAAACAAAAAGAATAAATAACGATTTATTTATAACTTTTACGAATACCAAATCGCGGCCACAAAAAAGCCTCGCACTAGGCGAGGCTTTCTGTGTGGCTACGGCTTACAGGAAGCTGTAAGTGTAGTTCACGATGAAGCGAGCCTGATCCTTGTCAGGGCTGCTTTCGTCGCTACCACGGAACACGCCCTGACGCAGGCTGAAGCCCAAGCCTTTGAGGGTGCCATCTTGGATGGTGTAGTCGATGCGAGCATCACGTTCCCATTCATTGTAAGTGCCGCTACCCGACACCTTACGAATGTCGTCACCACGAAGATAAGCTACCGATGCCTTCAGGCCTGGTACGCCCAGGCTTGCGAAGTCATAAGCGTACTGACCGAAGGTAGTGTTCTCGCCAGCACGAGCAAACTGGTTGATCATGCTGTCGGTGAACAGGTAGAAACTAGCCCCACCAGCGCCTTCACGCGACGAGGTGGAACCGTCCTTACGCACGTCTCCTTGGTTCAGCCATACGAAACCACCGTCATCGCCAACCTGTTGATGGCCGACCAGGAACGAGTGACCACCGAGGGTGTAGGTGAACATGGCAGACCAAGTCTTGTTGTCGATCTTGCCAGTGTTCTTGGCGTAGCCGCCGTTGTTGTTGAAGTTGTAGCCACCGCCGTGACCGTTATTGCCGTCGCTGCTGCTATCAAAGTAGCGCAGGTCGGTCTTGAACGACTGGTCGTCAGCGATCTTGAACACGTGGGTCGCACCCAGGAAGTGCTGCTTGTAGAAGTCTTCCAGGTTCGAGTAGTAGTACTGCAGGGTCAGGTCTGGAGTGAGCTTGTAGTCTAGACCACCGTAGCGGAACTTGTTGCTATCGCGGTATGCACCAGCAACGGACAAACCAGTACGGTTGCTCGAAGCACGGCCCATGGCGTGGGTCAGCTGACCAGCGTTGATGGTCAGATTGTCGATTTCCTTCGACTGGATGGTGCCACCCTCGAAGGTCTGCGGCAGCAGACGGCCGTCGTTGGAAACCAGAATCGGCAGGTTCGGCGCCAGCGCGCTACCGAAGTGGGCCTCGGTCTTCGAGAAGCGAGCCTTGGCGTTACCACCAATGCGAGCCCAATCGTGAACTGCCGAACCGTCGGAATCGCTCGGGAAGAAGCTGTTGTTATCATTCGGACGACTGCCACGGCCACCATCCAGATGAATGCCCCACAGCGCCTGAACATCAACACCAAAACCTACGGTACCTTGGGTGAAGCCGGACAGGTAATCCAGCTTGAAGCCCTGACCGCTCTCATTCTGATCGGTGCCGCCTTCGCGGTTGTCGTCATTGAAGTACATGGTGCGCGAGCTCAGCGACAGTTTGCTGTCTTCAACGAAACCGGCGGCACCTGCTGCTTGGGCGAAAACCCCCACGGCCACGGCCAGAGCCAGGCTGGACTTGTACATGTTTTGCTCCTCTACGTTCTAATTCTTGTGTATCTCTGGCGGCAGGATCTGTTGCCCTGCTCAACCGTGGATGGGCGATTAGCCCCAAAGCGTGACCATTAAGTCAATCGTTTCTAAACGTTTCTCGACTTTGGTCTAAGACGCCCCCTGCGCTACAGGATAATGACAATCCTATAAATCCAAAATGACCGATTTATGAATTCGTAAGATTTTTACGGAATATCGTAGGAACCTTTACTGCGAAAAGTTGTATCGGCGCCGTCAATCATACCTTTAGGTTATTTGCAAACGTTTGCCGACCAACAACCGCTCGCTCTCACTTACGAAGGGAAAAAAGACTAGCTGCGAATCGCTGTTACGCCAGCGGCCCTCGCAGCACTGCCCATCGTTAAAGCGTTTGGCTCCTAAGCTAATTCTAAAAAGTTATTTATTTTTAATTTCTTAGATCATCTAGTCTTCTCGCCATCCAATACATCCATTGCCTGACGAGAGGTTCACCATGATCCCGCATGCTCCGCTGCGCCTGTTCGCCGCCCTGACCCTCGCCAGCGCCAGCTGGTTGGCCCAGGCTGCGGACCTGACCGTTGCCTACCAGACCACGGTCGACCCGGCCAAGGTGGCCCAGGTCGATGGCAACTACGAAAAAGCCAGCAAGGCCAGCATCGACTGGCGCAAGTTCGATAACGGCGCCGACGTGATCACCGCCGTAGCCAGTGGCGACGTGCAGATCGGCTACCTCGGTTCCAGTCCGCTGGCTGCCGCCGCCACCCGCAAACTGCCGGTCGAGACCTTCCTCATCGCCACTCAGATCGGTGCCGGCGAGGCCCTGGTCGCCCGCGACAGCATCAAGACCCCGCAGGACCTGATCGGTAAGAAAGTCGCCGTGCCGTTCGTTTCCACCGGCCACTACAGCCTGCTGGCCGCGCTGAAAAACTGGAACATCGACCCGTCCAAGGTGCAGATCCTCAACCTTGCGCCACCGGCGATCATCGCTGCCTGGAAGCGCGGCGACATCGATGCCACCTACGTCTGGGACCCGGCCCTGGGCGTGGCCAAGGAAAACGGCAAGGTGCTGATCACCTCGGGTGAACTGGCGGCAAAAGGCGCACCGACCTTCGACGCCTGGATCGTGCGCAAGGACTTCGCTGCCAAGCACCCGGACGTGGTCAAGGCCTTCGCCAAGGTCACCCTCGACGCCTACGCCGACTACCGCAAGGATCCGAAAGCCTGGCTGGCCAACCAGGACAACGTGGCCAAGCTGGCCAAGCTGTCCGGCGCCAAACCGGCTGATATCCCGGTGCTGCTACAGGGCAACGTGTACCCGCTGGCCGCAGACCAGGCCAAGGAACTGGGCGCGCCAACCACCCAGGCGCTGACCGACACGGCCACCTTCCTCAAGCAGCAAGGCAAGGTCGAAGCGGTGCTGCCGGACTACTCGCCGTACGTCAGCGCCCAGTACATCCCCAACTGACACAGCAATCGCACGGAGCCTGCCATGGCCTTGCTCGAACTGGAGCGCATCAGCGCACAGTACCCCGGCGCCACCGCCCCGGTGCTGGCCGACATCAACCTGAGCCTGGGGCCACGCCAGTTGCTGGTGGCCCTGGGGCCATCCGGCAGTGGCAAGACCTCGCTGCTGAACCTGATCGCCGGCTTCGTCGCCCCCAGCGCCGGGCGCATCACCCTCGACGGGGTACCGGTACAGGGCCCGGGTGCCGAGCGTGGCGTGGTGTTCCAGGATGACGCCCTGCTGCCATGGCAGAACGTGCTGGGCAACGTCGCCTTCGGCCTGGAACTGGCCGGAGTGCCCCGCGCCCAGCGTGAGGCCAAAGCCCGCGAGATGCTGGCCCTGGTCGACCTCGACGGCTTCGGCGAGCGGCGCATCTGGCAACTGTCCGGCGGCCAGAAACAGCGCGTGGGCCTGGCCCGGGCACTGGCTGCCAACCCACGGGTGCTGTTGATGGACGAGCCGTTCGGCGCCCTCGACGCCTTCACCCGTGAGCAGATGCAGGAGTTGCTGCTGCAGGTCTGGCAGCGCACCGCCAAACCGGTGTTTCTGATTACCCACGACATCGAGGAAGCCGTGTTCCTCGCCAGCGAGCTGGTACTGCTGGCGCCCAACCCCGGCCGCGTGGTCGAGCGCCTGCAACTGGACTTCGGCCAGCGCTATGCAGCCGGCGAGTCGGCCCGGGCGATCAAGTCCGACCCACGCTTCATCGAAACCCGCGAGCATGTCCTGGCCCGCGTGTTCTCCCAACGCCAAAGCCTGCAGGAGCGCGCATGAGCAGCCTGGATCTGCCGGTCACCGGCAAACGCGACAACCACTCGCGGCCCGCCCCCCAGGTGCGCCGCCCATTGTCCACCCGCTGGATCAGCACCCTGACCCTGGCCAGCCTGCTGCTCGCCTGGTGGCTGGTAACGGCCGCCGGCTGGATCGAGCCGCTGTTCCTGCCATCACCGGGCGACATCCTGGCCAAGGCCTGGACCCTGCTTACCCAGGGCTACATGGACGCCAGCCTGTGGCAGCACCTGGGCGCCAGCCTGGGTCGTATCGGCCTGGCCCTGGCCGCCGCGACCCTGACTGCCATCCCGGTCGGCATCGCCATCGGCTACAACCGCGTGGCCCGCGGCATCCTCGACCCGCTGATCGAGTTCTATCGGCCAATCCCGCCGCTGGCCTACCTGCCACTGATCGTCATCTGGTGCGGCATCGGCGAGCTGTCCAAGGTGCTGCTGATCTACCTGGCGATCTTCGCCCCGATCGCCATCGCCACGGCCACCGGCGTGCGCACCGTCGACCCGGCCAAGCTGCGCGCGGCGCAATCGCTGGGCGCAACCCGGGCGCAACTGATCCGCCACGTGATCCTGCCCAGTGCCCTGCCCGACATCCTGACCGGCGTGCGCATCGGCCTCGGCGTCGGCTGGTCGACCCTGGTCGCCGCCGAACTGATCGCTGCCACCAGCGGCCTGGGCTTCATGGTGCAGTCGGCGGCGCAGTTCCTGGTCACCGACGTGGTGGTGCTGGGCATCCTGCTAATCGCCCTGATCGCCTTCGCCCTGGAGATGGGCCTGCGCGCCCTGCAACGCAAGCTGGTGCCCTGGCACGGGCAGAGCCACTGAATTCCTGTTGACCACGCCAGCAGCCTGGCGCCTGATTGAAGAGACCGACATGAGCCTGACCATCACCCCCCTCAGCCCGGCGCTCGGCGCGCAGATCAGCGGCGTGGACATCAGCCGTGACATCACCGCCGAACAGCGCGATGCCATCGAACAAGCGCTGCTCCAGCACCAGGTGCTGTTCTTCCGCGACCAGCCGATCAATCCGCAGCAACAGGCACGTTTCGCCGCCCGTTTCGGCGACCTGCACATCCATCCGATCTATCCCAACGTGCCAGAGACGCCGCAGGTGCTGATCCTCGACACGGCGGTCACCGATGTGCGCGACAACGCGGTGTGGCACACCGACGTGACCTTCCTGCCGACCCCGGCGCTGGGTGCGGTGCTCAGCGCCAAGCAGTTGCCCGCCTACGGTGGCGATACCCTGTGGGCCAGCGGTATCGCGGCGTTCGAGGCCTTGTCGGCGCCGCTGCGCGAGATGCTCGATTGCCTGACCGCCACCCATGACTTCACCAAGTCGTTCCCGCTGGAGCGCTTTGGCACCACGGCCGAAGACCTGGCCCGCTGGGAAGCGACCCGGCGCAACAACCCGCCGTTGTCGCACCCGGTGGTGCGCACACATCCGGTAAGCGGGCGCAAGGCGTTGTTCGTCAATGAAGGGTTCACCACGCGCATCAATGAATTGAGCGAGCTGGAGAGCGAGGCGCTGCTGAAGCTGCTGTTCGCCCATGCGACGCGGCCGGAGTTCAGCATTCGCTGGCGTTGGCAGGAGAATGACGTGGCGTTCTGGGACAACCGCGTGACCCAGCATTTTGCAGTGGATGACTACCGGCCCAACCGGCGGGTGATGCACCGGGCGACCATCCTTGGGGATGCACCGTTCTGAAGTGTTTTCCAGTACCGGCCTCTTCGCGGGCAAGCCCGCTCCCACAGTGATCGCACAGCGTCTGAATACTGTGCAGTACCTGTGGGAGCGGGCTTGCCCGCGAAGAGCCCAGCGATCATCTAGCGGACCAGGTGCAAGAACTGCATGTGCCGCTCGTACTGGTCGAGGATGTCGTTGATGATCTGCTCCTTGCTGTAGCCCACCAGGTCATAGTTCTGGCTGCCTTCGCTCAGGTGCACCTCGGCCCGGTAGTAACGGCGGTTCTTCAACTCCTGGGTACCCAACCCACCCAGTGCGAACGATGGCGTGAAGTAGCCGCGCATCTGCACCTGGTAGATGAACGGCTGCTCCTCGCCATGGCCAACCTTCAGGCTGACGTTGTCATGGCTCGGGTCGTCCTGGGTCACCAGCACCAGCCCCTTCTGCTCGAACACCTCGCGCACTTCGGCAATCGCCGGGCGCACCACATCATCCATGAAGCGGTACACCTCATCGCGCGACGGGAAGTGCACGGCCTGGCTCAGGCGCTGACGCCAGCCGCCACGGCCACGGCGTGACTGGGCGAACGGCGCCAGCGAGTGCATCTGCGCAATCTGCCGCTGGCTCTCCAGGTAGAAGGCCTTGTGCAGCCCCCACATCATGCACAGCAGAATCAGCGAGAACGGCAGCGAAGTCAGCACCACCGCCGACTTCAGCGAGTCGATGCTGCCCGCGAACAGCAGGCCGCTGGTGATCAGCGCAGTCATCGCGCCCCAGAAAATGCGCAACCAGTTCGGCCCGTCTTCGTCGGCACCACCGCCCTTGGCGGACAGGGTCGACAACACCACCGTGCCGGAGTCGGCCGAGGTGACGAAGAACACGAAGCTGATGAACACCGTCACGGCGATCACCGCCTTGCTCCACGGGTAGGTTTCCAGCAGCAGATACAGGCTCATCGACGGGTTGTCCAACGCCGACTGGCCGAGCGCGCTCATGCCGTGGTTGATGACCTGGTCCAGCGCGCTGTTGCCGAAAATCGACATCCACGCCAGGGTGAAGCCCAGCGGGATCAGCAACACGCCGAAGACGAACTCACGGATGGTGCGGCCACGCGAGATACGCGCGATGAACAGGCCCACGAACGGCGCCCAGGCTATCCACCAGGCCCAGTAGAACACCGTCCAGCCACCCAGCCAGTCACGTTGCTCGCCATAGGCGTAAACGTCGAAGCTCTTGCGCGGCAAGGCGCCGAGGTAATCGCCGAGGTTCTGGATCAGGGTATTGAACAGGTGCTGAGTAGGCCCGGCGAACAGCACGAACAGCAGCAGCGCGCAGGCCAGGAACAGGTTGATGTCGCTCATCACCCGCACACCCTTTTCCACCCCCGCCACGGCTACCGCCACTGCCGCGCCCATCATCAGCGCGATGAGGATCACCTGCACCCACTGGCTGTGGCTGATGCCGAACAGATAGTCGAGGCCGGCGTTCAGGTGCAGTACCCCAAAGCCCATGTCGGCGCCCAGGCCGAACACCGTGGCGATGATGCCGAATCCGTCCACGGCATAACCGATCGGGCCGTTGATGCGTTTGCCGATCAGCGGATACAGCGCCGAACGCAAGGCCAGCGGCAGGTTATGCCGGTAGGCGAAGTAGGCCAGGGCCATGCCGACGAAGGCGAACACGCCCCAGCCATGCAGGCCCCAGTGCAGGAACAGGATTTCCATCGCCTGGCGCCCGGCCTCGGCCGTGCCCCCTTCGCCCTGGGGCGGGGTGAGCATGTGGGTCAGCGGTTCGGACACGCAGAAGAAGAACAGCGTGATGCTGATGCCGGCGGCGAACAGCATGCCGGCCCATGACAGGTAACTGAACTCGGGCTCGTCGTGGTCGGCACCCAGCTTGATCTTGCCGTAGCCGGACAACGCAGTGACCACCACGAACACCAGGTACAAGGTCATGGCCAGCATGTAGTACCAACCGACCGTGTTGGCCGCCCAGTTCTGCGCCGCCAGCAGCCACTCGCCGGACGCCTGCGGGAACAGGATGACCACCAGGCCGAACAGGAGAATGAAACTTGCCGCGAAGTAGAACACCGGCGGGTTCATGCGGATCTTGCCAGTGGCAAGGGATGGGGACGGTGCACTCATGAAACAGGCACCTCGTCGATCGACGTGAGGTTCGGAATGAACGGGTTCAGCAAAGGAATCCTCCTGTTGAACACCGGCAGCGGACCAGCGTTTTTCATTGAACAAGCGTTCAAGTTAAACATGGATCGGCGTTCAATGCGAACCGGGGCGCCGATTGGCGCCCTCCTGTTCCGGCCTGTTCGCGGGCAAGCCCGCTCCCACAGGGGCATCACGAATCTTGAATGCTGCGAGTCACCTGCGGGCTTGCCCGCGAACAGGCCGGAACAGGTATAGGTCAGTTCTTGTCCTGGCAATCCAGCTGCAGGTTGGCCTGGGTGATGTTGCTTTCGGCCGGCACGCTGCGGGTCAGCCAGACATTGCCGCCAATGGTCGAGCCTTTGCCGATGGTGATCCGCCCCAGGATCGTCGCCCCGGCATAGATCACCACGTCGTCCTCGACGATCGGGTGGCGCGCCAGCCCTTTGTGCAACGTCCCCGACTCGTCGCTTGGGAAGCGCTTGGCACCCAGGGTAACCGCCTGATAGATGCGCACCCGCTCACCGATGATCGCGGTTTCGCCAATCACCACGCCGGTACCGTGGTCGATGAAGAAGCTCTGGCCGATCTGCGCGCCTGGGTGAATGTCGATACCCGTGGCCGAATGCGCCAGCTCCGAGCTGATCCGCGCCAGCAGCGGCAAGCCCGCTCGATAAAGATGGTGAGCCAGGCGGTGATGGATGATCGCCAGGATCCCCGGATAGCACAGCAATACCTCGTCTACGCTGCGCGCCGCCGGGTCGCCGTGATAGGCCGCCAGCACATCGGTATCGAGCAGCACACGCAGGCCCGGCAAGGCCGCCGCGAAGTCCTGGATCAAACGCAGGGCCTGGGCGTCGACGCCCTCCAGTTCCGCCTTGCTCTGACGCGCGGCATAACGCAGTTCCAGCCGCGCCTGCACCAGCAATGCGGTCAGCGCTGCGTCGAGGGTATGGCCGACGTAAAAGTCTTCGCTCTCTTCCCGTAGGTCTACCGGGCCCAGGCGCATCGGGAACAATGCCCCGCACAGCTGTTCGAGAATCTGCCGCATGGCCTCGCGCGAAGGCAGTTCGCGCCCGCCCTGCTCGCCGCTGCTGCGGCCATTGCGGCTGCGCCATTGCTCGCGGGCACCGCGCAGGCCGCTGACGATGCTGTGCAGTTGCCAGTGCCCAGATGAAGGTTGTTCGCTCACGCTGTTCTCCTGCCGAAGGTGGCCAATCTGTCGTTATGCAATCCACTCTACGGCAAATCCGCCCCTTGGAAAAAACAACGCTTTATTCCATCCTGCGCTATGTCGGGCATAAGCCGCGATGACGGCCGCAGTATCCTGGCCTACCCTCAAAGCAGCCAAAACCTGGCCCAGATCAAAATGGAAATAACAAAATAAGTTTTTATTATTTCCTGGCCTATGCAGCCAACTCTATAGTCGCCACCCACTACTTCAACAACAAGCGCGGGCTCTGACATGTCGAAATTCGCCAAACCGCTTCTCAACGCCAGCCTGGCCATCCTGCTGGGTGCCGGCCTGCTCGGCCAGGCCTTCGCCGGCGAGCAACTGAAGACCATCCAGGAAAAAGGCGTGATCAACGTCGGCCTTGAGGGTACCTACCCGCCGTTCAGCTTCCAGGATGAAAACGGCAAGCTGACCGGCTTCGAGGTCGAGCTGTCCGAACTGCTGGCCAAGGAGCTTGGGGTCAAGGCCAAGATCCAGCCGACCAAGTGGGACGGCATCCTTGCTGCGCTGGAGTCCAAGCGCCTGGACGTGGTGGTCAACCAGGTGACCATCTCCGAAGAGCGCAAGAAGAAGTATGACTTCTCCGAGCCCTACACCATCTCCGGCATCCAGGCGCTGATCCTGAAGAAGAAGGCCGAGCAGCTGAATATCAAAAGCGCGCAAGACCTCGCCGGCAAGAAGGTCGGCGTAGGCCTGGGCACCAACTACGAGCAATGGGTCAAGCAGGACGTGCCGAAGGCTGATGTGCGCACCTATGAAGACGACCCGAGCAAGTTTGCCGACCTGCGCAACGGTCGCATCGACGCCATCCTGATCGACCGCCTGGCGGCACTGGAATACGCCCAGAAGGCCAAGGACACCGAACTGGCCGGCGATGCATTCTCGCGCCTGGAAAGCGGCGTGGCCCTGCGCAAGGGTGAGCCTGAGCTGCTGGCAGCCATCAACAAGGCCATCGACAAGCTCAAGGCCGACGGCACGCTGGCCAAGCTGTCCGAGAAATACTTCGGTGCCGATGTCACCAAATGATCGCTGAAAGCCTGCAACTCGTTGCCGACTCCACGCCCTTCCTGCTGAAGGGCGCGGGTTATACGGTGCTGCTCAGTGTTGGCGGCATGTTCTTCGGCCTGGTGCTGGGCTTTGCCCTGGCGCTGATGCGGTTGTCGAAGATCCTGCCGCTGAACTGGCTGGCCCGGGTCTATGTGTCGTTCTTCCGTGGCACACCGCTGCTGGTGCAGCTGTTCGTGATCTACTTTGGCATGCCGCAGATCGGCATCGAACTCGACCCGATCCCGGCCTCGCTGATCGGCCTGTCACTGAACATGGCGGCCTACATCTGCGAAATCCTGCGTGCGGCGATCTCCTCGATCGACCGTGGCCAGTGGGAAGCCGCCGCCAGCATCGGCATGACTCGCACCCAGGCCATGCGCCGGGCGATCCTGCCCCAGGCCCTGCGCACCGCGCTGCCACCCCTGGGCAACAGCTTCATCTCGCTGGTCAAGGACACCGCGCTGGCCGCGACCATCCAGGTGCCCGAGCTGTTCCGCCAGGCGCAGCTGATCACCGCGCGCACCTTCGAAGTGTTCACCATGTACCTGGCCGTTGCAGTGATCTACTGGATCCTCTGCAGCATCCTCGCGCACTTCCAGAACCGCATGGAAGCGCGGGTCAACCAGCACGACCAGGAGCAATGAGATGATCGTAGTCAAAGGCCTGACCAAGCAGTTCAAGGGCCAGACCGTACTCAACGGTATCGACCTGACCGTGCAACCCGGTGAAGTGGTGGCCATCATCGGCCCCAGTGGCTCGGGCAAGACCACCTTCCTGCGTTGCCTCAACCTGCTGGAAACCCCGGATGCCGGGCAGATCCAGATCGGCGACATCAGCATCGATGCCAACCGCCCGCTCGGCGGCCAGCAAAGTGCGATCCGCCGCCTGCGCCAGCAGGCGGGCTTCGTGTTCCAGAACTTCAACCTGTTCCCCCACCGCACGGCTCTGGAAAACGTCATCGAGGGGCCGGTGATCGTCAAGAAGACACCCCGCGAACAAGCGGTCGAACTCGGCCGGCGGCTGCTGGCCAAGGTCGGCCTGGCGGGCAAGGAAGATGCCTACCCACGGCGCCTGTCCGGCGGCCAGCAGCAGCGTGTGGCGATTGCCCGCGCGCTGGCCATGGAGCCTGAGGTGATCCTGTTCGACGAACCCACCTCGGCCCTCGACCCGGAGCTGGTCGGCGAAGTGCTGGCGACCATCCGCGGCCTGGCCGAGGAAAAGCGCACCATGATCATCGTCACCCACGAGATGAGCTTTGCCCGGGATGTCGCGAACCGGGTGATCTTCTTCGACAAGGGCGTGATCGTGGAACAGGGTGAGGCCAAGGCGCTGTTTGCCAATCCGAAGGAAGAACGTACCCGGCAGTTCCTGCGCAAGTTCCTGGGAACCGCCGCTGCGCAAGACTGAAGATCCCTGCTGGGCTCTTCGCGGGCAAGCCCGCTCCCACAGGGAATTGCACAGGCTTCAAGACCTGTGCAATTCCCTGTGGGAGCGGGCTTGTTCGCGGAAAGGCCGGCACTTCTATAATTATTCCAAAAAGTTAGTTCATAAACTTTTGATAAGCAATTAGGGTATATAAACCGGACCACCGGACCAGCAAACGTTTGTCGCCATCAGCTGAAGCGACGCATCCACTTTGTGAGGTTCGGTTCTGATGACCACCCAGCCAAATACGCCATTCCACAGCGACCTCGACAGCTCGCCCCTGCTGCTACCGGCCAAGGTACTGCGCACCGACGCCGAAGCCCTGCAAGCCGCCCGTGAGCTAGCCGCGAGCGCCCGTGAGCAAGCCGCCCGTCGCGACCAGCAACGCAAACTGCCCTGGGCAGAAATTGAACAGTTCACCCGCAGCGGCCTAGGCAGCATCAGCGTACCCAAGGCCTACGGCGGCCCGGACGTCTCGTTTGCCACCGTCGCCGAGGTGTTCCGCCTGATCAGCGCCGCCGACCCGGCTCTGGGGCAGATCCCGCAGAACCAGTTCGGCATGCTGCAACTGCTGCGCCTGACCGCCACCGAAGCCCAGCAGGCGCTGATCTTCCGCAGCGTGCTGGACGGCTGGCGCATCGGCAACGCCGGCCCCGAGCGCGGCACCAAAGACACCCTGACGCTCAAGGCCAGGATCACCCGCAGCGGCGACGGCTATCGCATCAGCGGTGAGAAGTTCTACTCCACCGGCGCACTGTTCGCCCACTGGGTGGCGGTCAAGGCCCTGGACGACGAAGGCCGCCAGCGCCTGGCCTTTGTCCGCCGCGGCAGCCCGGGGCTGCGCATCGTCGACGACTGGTCCGGCTTCGGCCAGCGCACCACCGCCAGCGGTACCGTGTTGCTCGACCAGGTACCGGTGGACGCCGAACTGGTCATCGATAACTGGCGCCAGCGCGATATCCCCAATATCCAGGGTGCGGCTTCGCAGCTGATCCAGGCGGCCATCGATGCCGGCATCGCCGAGGCCGCCATCGACGACGCCATCACCTTCGTCCGCGAAAAGTCCCGGCCCTGGATCGAAGCCAAGGTCGAGCGCGCCAGCGATGACCCTTACGTGATTGCCGACATCGGCCGCCTGAAGCTTGAGCTGCATGCCGCCGAGGCACTGCTGCGCAAGGCCGCGCGCGTGCTCGACGAGGTCAATGCCGGGCCGATCGATGCTGCCGCCGCCGCGCGGGCGTCGATTGCCGTGGCCGAGGCCAAGGTGCTGACCACCGAGATCTCGCTGCAGGCCAGCGAGAAGCTGTTCGAGCTGGCGGGCAGCCGCGCGAGCCTGGCCGAGTTCAACCTCGACCGCCACTGGCGCAATGCCCGGGTGCACACCCTGCACGACCCGGTGCGCTGGAAGTACCACGCGGTTGGCGCCTATCACCTCAACGGCACCCTGCCCGCCCGGCATTCCTGGATCTGATTTGAGGGCCTCGGGGGCTGCCTTGCAGCCCATTCGCGGGGCAAGCCCGCTCCCACAGCTACAGCGTGCTCTCAGCAACTGTGCAACTCCTGTGGGAGCGGGCTTGCCCCGCGAATGGGCCGCACAGCGGCCCCATGGCCCCGGAGAACAGCATGACAACATCAGTTATCACCAACGACAGCCAAGCCCTGGCTGTCGCCGAGCAAATCGCCCAGCAACTCAAACGCGACAGCGCCCTGCGCGACCGCGAGCGCCGCCTGCCCCACGCCGAACTGGAGCTGTTCACCCGCTCCGGCCTGTGGGCCATCAGTGTCCCGAAGGCCTTCGGCGGCGCTGGCGTGTCCAACGTCACCCTGGCCCAGGTCATCGCCCGCATCGCCCAGGCCGATGCCTCGCTCGGCCAGATCCCGCAGAACCACTTCTATGCCCTGGAAGTGCTACGGGTAAACGGCAGCCCCGAGCAGCAGCGGCGCCTGTACGCCGAAGTGCTGGCCGGCCGACGCTTCGGTAACGCCTTGGCCGAACTGGGCACGAAAACCGCACACGACCGCAGCACCCGCCTGACCCGCGATGGCACCGGTTACCGCATCAACGGTCGCAAGTTCTACGCCACCGGCGCGCTCTACGCCCAGCGTATCCCGACCTCGGTGATTGACGATCAAGGCCGCCAGCAGTTGGCTTTCGTCCCCGCCGACAGCCAGGGGCTGCAGGTAATCGACGACTGGAGCGGCTTCGGCCAGCGCACTACCGGCAGCGGTTCGGTGACGTTCGACAACGTCTGGGTCAATGCCGACGACGTGGTGCCGTTCCAGAGTGCCTTCGAGCGCCCGACCCCGGTCGGCCCGCTGGCACAGATTCTTCACGCTGCCATCGACACCGGCATCGCCCGCGCCGCCCTGGAGGATGCCCTGCACTTCGTGCGCACACGCAGCCGGCCATGGGTCGACTCCGGCCTGGACAAGGCCAGCGACGACCCGCTGACCCTGAAAAGCTTCGGCCAGCAGGTTATCCGCCTGCATGCCGCTGAAGCGTTGCTCGAACGTGCCGGCGAATTCCTTGACCGTGCCCAGGCCGACAGCCATGCCGACAGCGTGGCGGCAGCCTCCATAGCCGTTGCCGAAGCACGGGCGATCAGCACGGAAGTCTCCCTCGCCGCTGGCACCACACTGTTCGAACTGGCCGGCAGCCAGGCCACCCTGGCCGAGCACAACCTCGATCGCCACTGGCGCAATGCCCGCGTGCACACCCTGCACGACCCGGTGCGCTGGAAGTACCACGCCATCGGCAACTACTACCTGAACAACGAAAACCCACCACGCCGGGGGACCATCTGATGGCCAGGCAGATCCTGCTCAATGCCTTCAACATGAACTGCATCGGGCACATCAACCATGGCCTGTGGACCCACCCGCGGGACACCTCGACCCAGTACAAGACCCTGGAATACTGGACCGACCTGGCGCGCCTGCTGGAGCGCGGGCTGTTCGACGGCCTGTTCATCGCCGATATCGTCGGCACCTATGACATCTACGGCAATTCAGTCGACGTGCCCCTCAAGGAGTCGATCCAGCTGCCGGTCAACGACCCGCTGCTGCTGGTCTCGGCCATGGCTGCCGTGACCCGCAACCTGGGCTTCGGCCTCACCGCCAACCTGACCTACGAAGCGCCTTATCTGTTCGCCCGGCGCCTTTCCACCCTCGACCACCTGAGCAACGGCCGGGTCGGCTGGAACATCGTCACCGGTTACCTCGACAGTGCCGCCCGCGCCATGGGCCTGGAGCAGCAGCCTGAACACGACCGCCGCTACGACCAGGCCGACGAATACCTGCAGGTGCTGTACAAGCTGCTGGAAGGCAGCTGGGCCGATGATGCCGTGGTCAACGACCGCGCACGCCGGGTGTACGCCGAGCCGGGCAAGGTGCGCAAGGTCCGCCACCAGGGCGAGTTCTACAAGGTCGAAGGCTACCACCTGTGCGAACCCTCGCCACAACGCACGCCGGTACTGTTCCAGGCGGGCAGCTCGCCGCGCGGCCTGGCGTTCGCCGGCAACCATGCCGAGTGCGTGTTCATCAGCGGCCAGGACAAGGCCGCCACCCGCGCCCAGGTCGACAAGGTCCGCGCCGCCGCCAAGGCCGCCGGCCGCGATCCGCAAGCGGTGAAGGTCTTCATGGGCATCACGGTGATCGTCGCGCCTACCGAGCAACAGGCCCAGGCCAAGTACGCCGAGTACCTGCAGCATGCCAGCGCGGAAGCCGGCGTGGCGCACTTCGCAGCCTCTACCGGCATCGACTTTGCCGCCTACGGGCTGGACGAGCCCATCGGCGCCAGCAAGGGCAATGCCATCCAGTCGGCCACCCGCCAACTGCAGGAAAACGCCTGGACCCGTCGCCGCCTGCTGGAACAGCACGCCCTGGGCGGGCGCTATGTAACCCTGGTCGGCGCGCCCGACCAGGTTGCCGAACAGCTGATCGCCTGGATCGACGAAACCGGCCTGGACGGCTTCAACCTGACCCGCACCGTGACCCCGGAAAGCTATGCGGACTTCATCGACCTGGTGGTCCCGCAACTGCAGCGGCGTGGCCGCTACAAGACCGCCTACGCCGACGGCACCCTGCGCGAGAAGCTGTTCGCCAGCGATCACCCGTATCTCCCGGCCGATCACCCCGGTTCTACCTACCGCAACATCCCTGTCCCTGCCCCGACTGGAGCCCCGCACCATGCTTGAGAAACTGATCCGGCCCGTCGCGGCCATCGCCATTACCCTCGGCCTGACCACCAGCGCGTTCGCGGCCGAACCACTGAAGATCGGTACCACGGCCGCCTTCGCCATTCCCTTGGAAGCAGCGGTGGCAGAAGCCCACAAACAAGGCCTGGAAGTGAAGCTGATCGAGTTCAGCGACTGGATCGCGCCGAATGTCAGCCTCAACAGCGGCGACATCGACGTGAACTACTTCCAGCACATCCCCTTCCTGGAGAACGCCAAGGCTGCAGCCGGCTTCAACCTGGTGCCCTACGCCCCAGGCATCATCAACAACGTCGGCCTGTACTCGAAAAAGTACAAGCGTTTTGCCGAACTGCCCGAGGGCGCCAGCGTGGCGATCGCCAACGACCCGATCAACAGCGGCCGTGGCCTGCAGTTGCTGGCCAAGGCTGGCTTGATCACGCTCAAGCCGGGTGTCGGCTACAAGGCCACCGAAGACGATATCGTCGCCAACCCGAAGAAGCTGAAGATCCTGCAGGTCGAAGCGGTGCAACTGGTGCGCGCCTACGACGACGCCGATCTGGTTCAGGGCTACCCAGCCTATATCCGCCTGGCCAACAGTTTCGATGCCACTTCGGCGCTGCTGTTCGATGGCCTGGAAAACAAGGAATACGTGATCCAGTTCGTCATCCGCCCACAAAGCAAGGACGACCCGCGCCTGGCCAAGTTCGTCGATATCTACCAGCACTCGCCGGCCGTGCGCGCGGCGCTGAACAAGGCCCATGGCAGCCTGTACCAGGCCGGTTGGGAAGGCTGACATGAGCCAGGCCAACGCGCTCAGGGCGCCCACCGCACAACCATCGCCGCCAACGGCCAGGGAGCAGGCCCTGCGCCCGGAGGTCAACCAAGCCCATGTCCGTTTCATCGGGCTGGGCAAGACCTACCCTGGCCAGCAGCAACCCGCGCTGCAAGGCATCGATCTGAACATCCGCCGTGGCGAGATCTTCGGCATCATCGGCCGCAGCGGCGCAGGCAAGTCGTCACTGCTGCGCACCATCAACCGCCTCGAGCAGCCGAGCCAGGGCCGTGTGCTGATCGACCAGGTCGACATCGCGCCGTTCGACGAGGACCGCCTGGTGGCGCTGCGCCGGCGCATCGGCATGATCTTCCAGCACTTCAACCTGATGTCGGCCAAGACCGTGTGGCAGAACGTCGAGCTGCCGCTGAAGGTGGCGGGCGTGGCCAAGGCCGAGCGCCAGCGCAAGGTCCGCGAGCTGCTGGAACTGGTCGGCCTGCAGGAAAAGCATCACGTCTACCCGGCCCAGCTGTCCGGCGGCCAGAAGCAGCGGGTCGGCATCGCCCGGGCGCTGGTGCATGACCCAGAGATCCTGCTGTGCGACGAAGCCACCTCGGCGCTGGACCCCGAGACCACGGCTTCGATCCTGGAACTGCTGCGCGACATCAACCAGCGCCTGGGCCTGACCGTGGTGCTGATCACCCACGAAATGGCGGTGATCCGCGACATCTGCCAGCGCGTGGTGGTGCTGGAACGTGGTGCGGTGGTCGAACAGGGCGATGTCTGGCGCGTGTTCGGCAGCCCACGCCATGAGGTCACCCGCACCCTGCTCGCACCGTTGCAGACCAAGCTGCCTGCGGCTTTGCAGGCCAACCTGCGGGCCAGCCCGGTGGGCCGTGACAGCGCAGTGGTGCTCAAACTGACCCTGCTCGGCGAGCCGGCGCTGTCCGACCTGTTCGCTGAGTTGGGCGGGCGCGTGCGCCTGCTCCAGGGTGGCGTGGAAACCATCGGCGAGCATGCTCTGGGGCAGCTGATCCTGTCGATACAGGGCTCGCCGCACGATACGCATCAATTGCTCGAACGCGCCCGCCGCTGGGCCGAAGACGTGGAGGTACTGGGCCATGTGGCTTGATCGCTTGCTCGAAGGCCTGCTCGACACCCTGCTGATGGTGGGCGTGTCTTCTTTGATCGCGCTGCTGGTGGGTGTGCCGATGGCAGTGCTGCTGGTCACCAGCGACAAAGGCGGCATCTTCGAGGCACCGTTGCTGAACCGGGTGCTGGGTGCCTTCGTCAACCTGTTCCGCTCGATCCCGTTCCTGATCCTGATGGTCGCGCTGATCCCCTTCACCCGGCTGGTGGTGGGTACCACCTATGGCGTTTGGGCCGCCGTGGTGCCGCTGACCATTGCGGCCACGCCGTTCTTCGCGCGGATTGCCGAAGTCAGCCTGCGCGAGGTCGACCATGGCCTGGTGGAAGCAGCGCAGGCCATGGGCTGCCGGCGTTGGCACATCGTCTGGCATGTCCTGCTGCCCGAGGCACTGCCGGGGATCGTCGGTGGGTTCACCATTACCTTGGTGACGCTGATCAACTCGTCAGCGATGGCCGGAGCGATTGGCGCGGGGGGGCTGGGGGATATTGCCTATCGGTATGGGTATCAGCGCTTCGACAGCCAGATCATGTTGACCGTGATTGCCATGCTGGTGGCCTTGGTGGCGTTGATCCAGCTGGGTGGGGACCGGTTGGCGAAAGGCTTGAACAAGCGTTGAGGTGCCCGCCACAACATCTTCTGCGCCTGTGAGACCGAGCGCCGCCCGCGCGGCGCATCGCGAGCTGCGCTCGCTCCTACGTTTGTTTCGGGCCAATCAATCCTGCGGGATTTGCGCGCGAACGCTCTGGCGCATGGCGCGATATCGCGTCGTACCAACAGGGCGGTCGCGCGCGCCTGTCACAGGCGTTACTGGCCAGAAACAAACGTAGGAGCGAGCGCAGCTCGCGATGCGCCGCGCGGGCGGCGCTCGATCTCACAGGCGCTGAACAACTTCAGCCGTACCTCTCAGCCCCAGTGCAGATCCCCAGCCGGCACCGGCCGCCCGAACCAGTACCCCTGCCCCAGCTGGCACTGCTGCTCCAGCAGGAACCGCGCCTGCTCAGCCTGTTCGATGCCCTCGGCATGCACCTGCATGCCCATGCTCCGCGCCAGGGCAATGATCACCCGGACTATCGCGATATCATCATCATCCAGCGGCAAACCGGCCACGAAACCCTGGTCGATCTTCAGCTTCTGCACCGGCAGGCGCTTGAGCCGCAGCAGCGAGGAGTATCCCGTGCCAAAATCATCGATGGCCAGGTTCAACCCCAGCTCACGCAGGCGATGCAGCTGCTCCAGCGCCACCTCCGGGTCTTCCATGACCGCACTCTCGGTCACTTCAAGCTCCAGCAACGCCGGGTCCAGGCCAGTTTCGTGCAGCACATCGGCCACCTGCCGATACAACTCACGCTGGCCGAACAGGCGGCTGGAGATGTTGACCGCAACGAACGCCAGCATGCGCCCATCCTCCTGCCAGCGGACCATCTGCCGACAGGCCTCACGCAACACCCAGGCATCGATCTCGGCAATCAGCCCGGTGCGCTCGGCGATCGGGATGAATTCGCCCGGTGGCACCAGCCCGCGCTCCGGGTGTTGCCAACGGACCAGCGCCTCGACGCCGACCATCTGCGCCGTGAACAGGTCATGCACGGGCTGAAAGAACACCCGTAGCTCATCCTTGGCCAGCGCCCGGCGCAACTCGCTGGCGGTTTCCACCCGGTGCTGGGCGTGGGCGGTCAGTTCCTCGGTGTACAGCGCGTAGCAGGCACGGCCATTGCCCTTGGCCTTGAACAGCGCCGAATCGGCATTGCGCAACAGTTGCTCGGCGCTCAGGGCGTCATTGGGGAACAGGCTGATCCCGACACTGGCACTGATGAACAGGCGGTGGCCATCGAACTCGAAGGGCTCGCGCATGCGCTCGATGATGCCCTGCGCCAGCTTGCCAGCCTGGCCAACCTGCTGGCAGTTCTCGGCCAGCACGCCGAACTCGTCACCGCCCAGGCGCGCCAGGGTCACGTTGTTGCCCACGGTGTCACGCAGGCGTTCGCCGACCAGCTTGAGCAACTGGTCGCCGATGGTGTGGCCAAGGCCATCGTTGATGCTCTGAAAGTGATCGAGGTCGAGCAGCAGCAAGGCACAGCCGCGCTTGTTGGCCTGCGCCGCAGCCAGCGCCTGCTCGGCGCGATCGTTGAACAACAGCCGGTTGGGCAGGCCGGTGAGCGGGTCATGGTGGGCCAGGTACGCCAGTTCCTGCTCGGTATGCTTGATCGCACTGATGTCGCTGAACACCGCCACGTAATGGCTCAGCTCACCGCTGTCATCGCGAATCGCGCAAATCGTTTGCCATTGCGGATAGATTTCACCGCTTTTACGCCGGTTCCAGATCTCGCCGCTCCACTCACCCTTGTCGGCCAAAGCAGCATAGATCTGCTGGTAGAACGGCACGCCGTGGCGCCCCGACTTGAACTTGCTGGGGCGCTGGCCCAGCACTTCTTCCTGCTGGTAGCCGGTGATGCGCATGAAGGCGCGGTTGACGTGCACGATCAGGCCTTGGCGGTCAGTCACCAAGACACCTTCCAGGGTGCTGTCGAACACCGCAGCGGCCATGCGCAGGCGCTCGCGGTCCTCGCTGCGCAGGCGCGCGCCGATACCGATGAAGTTGAGCAGGCGGGCACGGGACACAAAGATCAGCAGGGCACTGACCAATACCCACACCACCACGTTGATCTGCCGGCCCACGGTCAACGCCAGGGGGTCGTCAGACATACTGCGCAGGACCACCTCGGCCAGCACCAGCCAGAGGAACGAGAGCACCACATACAGCGCGGCCATGCGCAAGGCGTCGCGAACGGAAACAGACATGTCGGGGGGGAAAGCCCATGAAAAAGGATGGGGCATTATAAAGGCTGAAACATGCCGTGACTTCCTATCTGAAAGGGTGACTGGTTTTATTTCCCTGCCAAGGGATAATCACACCCTTCTCCCTGCATTCCCGAGGGCTTCTACACCTATGTGGTACAACGGTCTGCTCGACTTGTCGGCCTGGCAACTGGTGGGCGTCACCCTGCTGATGACCCACGTGACCATCGTCAGCGTCACCATTTACCTGCATCGCTACTCCGCCCATCGCGCCCTGGAACTCAATGCCGCGCTCAAGCACTTTTTCCGCTTCTGGCTGTGGCTGACCACGGCACAGAACACCCGCGAATGGACGGCCGTGCACCGCAAGCACCACGCCAAGTGCGAAACCCCGGACGACCCGCACAGCCCGGTGTACAAAGGGTTGGGCACGGTGCTGCGCAAAGGCGCCGAACTCTACCGCGAAGAGGCACGCAACCTCGAGACCCTGCGCATCTACGGCAAGAACTGCCCTGAGGACTGGATCGAGCGCAACCTCTACTCACGCTACAAGCTCGGCGGCATCGTGCTGATGGCGGTCATCGACCTGCTGCTGTTCGGCACCATTGGCATCACCATCTGGGCGGTGCAGATGATGTGGATTCCATTCTGGGCCGCCGGCGTGGTCAATGGCCTGGGTCACGCGGTGGGCTACCGCAATTTCGAATGCCGCGACGCCGCCACCAACCTGGTGCCGTGGGGTATCGTCATCGGTGGCGAAGAGCTGCACAACAACCACCACACCTACCCCAACTCGGCCAAGCTCTCGGTCAAACGCTGGGAGTTCGACATGGGCTGGGCGTGGATCCGCCTGTTCTGCCTGCTGCGCCTGGCCAAGGTGCAGCGTGTGGCCCCCATCGCCCACCGCGTCGAAGGCAAGGCCAGCCTGGACATGGACACGGCCATGGCCATCCTCAACAACCGTTTCCAGATCATGGCCCAGTACCGCAAGCTGGTGATCGGCCCGCTGGTCAAGCAGGAGCTGGCCAAGGTCGATGCTTCGGTACGTCACCGCTTCCGCCGTGCCAAGCGCCTGCTATCGCGGGAGACCAGCCTGCTGGAAGACCGCCACCACGTGCGCATCGAGAGCATGCTTGCCCACAGCCATGCACTGAAGACCATCTACGAGAAGCGCCTGGCCCTGCAACAGATCTGGGCCCGCACCAGCGCCAACGGCCACGACATGCTGGCAGCCATGAAGGACTGGGTACACGAGGCCGAGGCCAGCGGCATCCATGCCCTGCGCGACTTCGCAGCACAGCTGAAAACCTATTCGCTGCGCCCCACTGGCGCCTGATAGCCGCTGATCGGCACGCCCTGCAACGGGGCGTGCCTGCTGGAACTTCCCCCCTGAAAATCCACTCAAACCCGCCATATCGCACGCGTGGCGGGCCGGTTCGTGGCCGCGCGCCTCATCAATGAGAACTGCTCCGTGCTCATGGCCAAGAACCCTCCTTCGTCGTTTTCAGGTACCCCGCCTCCCGCAGCCGCTCAAACCTTGCTAGCCCTGCTCCACGCCCAGGGCGAGGTCGCTCGCCTGAGTGAGCGCGAACAGCTCTACAGCTCGCTGCTCGACAGCGTCAACGCCGTGCTCTGGGCCTTCGACTGGGAAACTCGCCAGGTGCTCTACGTCAGCCCCGCCTACGAACGCATCTTCGGTCGCTCGGCCAGCCTGGTGCTGGCCGACTACAACGAATGGCGTGACAGCATCTACCCCGACGATCTGGAATTCGCCGAACGCAGCCTGGCCCAGGTATTGCTCAAGGGTGCAGTGGAAGACCGCGAATACCGAATTCTCAACGCCAGCGGCCAAGTGCGCTGGCTCAGCGACAAGTGCTACATCAACCAGCAGAGCGACGGCGACCGGGTGATCATCGTCGGCATCGCCGAAGACATCACTGAAAAGAAGCAGCTCGAAGGCGAACTGCAGCGACTGGCCACCACCGACGTGCTGACTCAGAGCAGCAACCGCCGGCACTTCTTCGAATGTGCCCAGCAGGCCTTCGACAGTGCCCGTGAAGACGGCACGCCGCTGGCCTTCCTGCTGCTGGACATCGACGACTTCAAGCGCATCAACGACAGCTACGGACACCAGGAAGGCGACCAGGTGCTGCAACGCATCGCCGACAGCGGCAAGGCCGTATTACGCCGCGGCGACCTGTTCGGGCGTATCGGTGGCGAGGAGTTCGCGGCAGTATTCCCGGGCTGCAATGCACAAGTGGCCGAGCAGATTGCCGAACGCCTGCAGCGGGAGATTCAGCGGCAGGGCTTCAGCCATGGCGATGAGACGTACAGTGTTACGGTGAGCCAGGGGCTGACCGTGCTGACGGACGAAGACGAGTCCCTGGACAGCTTGTTCGCCCGTGCCGATGCGGCGATGTACCGGGCCAAGCGGCAGGGCAAGAACCAGATAGTGCGAGGCTGATTGGGGCTGTTGCGCAGCCCTTCGCGGGCAAGCCCGCTCCCACAAGTACCGCGCCGCCTTCTAGAGTTCTACCATCCCTGTGGGAGCGGGCTCGCCCGCGAATGGCTGCGAAGCGGCCTCTCAAGTCGAAGCTGGCTCTTCAGCAGCAGGTGGTTCCTCACCCTGCGGTTTCACCTCAGGGTTCTCCACCTTGCGCAACCGGCTGAGCTCAGGCAGCCCAACCTTCAGCAAGCGCGCGGTCTTGCTGCCAGCCACTTTCTCCAACCCCTGAGCCGCCGGCAAGCGCGCCAGTTGCCCGGCCAGGTTCAAGGCCAGGATCTCCCGCGAATACACCCCACCCCCCAGCTGGTAGATCGCCGCGATCAGCTCGCGCAGGCTCAGCGGCAAACGCCAGCGGGTACGCAACGCCGAGCCGAATGCCGCGCCGAACTCGTTGAGCGACAACTGCACCCGGTCCTCATCGAGTTCACCACCGGCCAGGCGCCACTCCTGCAGACAGCGCAACACCGCCAGGTCGCCCAGGCAATGCAGCAGGCCGGCGCAGTAGCAGCGCTCCTGATCCAGCTCGAGCATGCGTGCCAGCGAGCGGGCGTATTCGGCCGTATGCAGCGACAGGTTCCAGTAATGCGTGGCATGTTGCGTCAGCAGCGGGTCGCTCAGGCGCGCACTGCGCTTGAGGGTGAGGCCGAGGATCAGGTTCATGCTCTGGGTGCTGCCGAGCTTGTTCAGCGCCTGCATCAGGGTCTGCACCGGTGCGTCACGGTGCAGGCTGGCACTGTTGGCAGCGGCGATGAGCACCGCCGTGATCTGCGGGTCGTCGCGCACTTCTTCTTCCAGCACCTTGAGGTTCAGGCCCTGCGGGTTGAGTGCGCGCTTGATCGCCACCTGCACGTCGGCGAACAGTGGCCCGCCATCGGCGGTGGCGCGGCGTTGTTCGAGGTAGGCCGGCAGGTTGGCGCCGGGCTGCAACGGCGGTACCGGGCAGGCGATCTGCTCGCCCACGGCCAGCAGCAGCTCTTCCAGGCTCTTGCGCAGCTTCTCCAGGTTCAGCGGCTTGCTCAGGTATGCCGTGGGGTGCAGCGGCAACGCTTCGCGCACGCTGGCGCTATCGCTGCGGTTGCTCATGAGAATGAACGGCAGCCCCGGGCCCTTGGTGCGCACCTTGCGCAGCAGGTCGAGGCCATCGAAGCCAGCCAGTTCGCGGGCAGCGATGATCAGGTCAGGCTTGCTGGCCAGCGCCGTCAGCGCTTCAGTGCCGTCGGCACAGACCTGCAAGCGGGCGTCACAACGCACGCTGAGCAACATTTCGCTCAACATTTCGCGCACCCAGGGGTCGCCTTCGGCAATCAATACACACGGCGGCGTGGGGTCTGCAGCACTCATGGCCAACTCCTGAATATCCCTGACACACAGTCCTTCGCAGCTTCCAAGGCAAATCCTCCCACAACCATAGCGCCACGCGGCTTTTCTGGGCACAAAAAAAACCCGCCGAAGCGGGTTTTTTTTAGAAACGCGTCACATCAGGCGAGTTCAGCGAAGCACTCTTCGATGATCGCCAGACCTTTGTCCAGCAACGCGTCTTCGGCGGTCAGCGGAACCAGGATACGCAGGACGTTGCCGTAGGTGCCGCAGGACAGCAGGATCAGACCCTTGTCGCGCGCCTTGGCCACAACCTGGGCAACGGCAGCAGCGTCAGGGGTGTGGGTGCCTTTTTCGAAGACTTCCACAGCGATCATCGAGCCCAGACCACGGACGTCGCCGATGATCGGGTGCTTCTTCTGGATTTCGCGCAGGCCAGTGGTCAGGCGCTCACCGACAGCCTTGCTGCGATCCAGCAGTTTCTCTTCCTCGAACACCTGGATAACGGCCAGGGCCGCAGCGCAGGCAATCGGCGAACCGGCGTAGGTGCCGCCCAAGCCGCCCGGAGCGATGGCGTCCATGATCTCGGCCTTGCCGCACACACCGGCCAGCGGGAAGCCGCCAGCGATGGACTTGGCGAAGGTGGTCAGGTCAGGCGCAACGCCCATCTGTTCCATGGCGAAGAAGGTGCCAGTACGGCCAGCGCCGGTCTGCACTTCGTCGGCGATCAACAGGATGCCGTGCTTGTCGCACAGCTCGCGCAGGCGCTTCATCAGCTCTTTCGGCGCTGGCAGGAAGCCGCCTTCGCCTTGTACTGGCTCGAGGATGATCGCGGCGATGTCGCGCGACTCGGCGTCGTTCTTGAAGATGCGCTCGACCGAAGCGATGGCGTCGTCAACGCTCACACCATGCAGTTCGCTCGGGAACAGGGCGCGGAAGATGCCGCCTGGCATCAGGCCCATGCCAGCGGAGTACGGCACGACCTTGCCGGTCAGGCCCAGGGTCATCATGGTACGGCCGTGGTAACCGCCGGTGAAGGCGATCACGCCAGCGCGGCCAGTGGCGGCGCGGGCGATCTTGACGGCGTTTTCAACCGCTTCGGAGCCAGTGGAAACCAGCAGGGTCTTCTTGGCGAAGTCACCTGGGACCAGCTTGTTGATCTTTTCGCACAGCTCGACGTAAGGCTCGTAGGCCAGCACCTGGAAGCAGGTGTGGCTGACTTTGGTCAGCTGCTCTTGCACAGCTGCAACCACTTTCGGGTGCAGGTGGCCAGTGTTCAGTACTGCGATGCCGCCGGCGAAGTCGATCAGTTCGCGGCCTTCAACGTCGATCACCGTCGAGTTCTTCGCCGATTCGACGAAGATCGGGTGAATCTGGCCGACGCCACGTGGGACGGCGGCTACACGACGTTGCATCAAGGATTCGTTGGTCTTGCTCATAGTGCCCTCATTTGCGCCGATCAGCGGCGCTTTTATTCGGGGGTGGCTGGGTGTGCTCGCGAACAGTATTCGTTGATCGACTGCCGTGAACGCCCTGGCCACCAGGTACTGCGATGTCAAAAAGGCCAGCGAGACGTCGCTCTCGCGCCCCGCTGGCAGAGGTAAAACCGTTTACCCGGCGATCAGACGCTGATGCACAGGTATTTGATTTCGAGGTAGTCCTCGATACCGTACTTGGAGCCTTCGCGGCCCAGGCCCGAAGCCTTGATGCCGCCGAATGGCGCGACTTCGTTGGAGATCAGGCCGGTGTTGATACCCACCATGCCGTATTCCAGGGCCTCGGCGACACGGAACACACGGCTCATGTCACGGGCGTAGAAGTACGAGGCCAGGCCGAATTCGGTGTCGTTGGACATGGCGATGACTTCGGCTTCGTCTTTGAAGCGGAACAGTGGCGCCAGTGGGCCGAAGGTCTCTTCCTTGGCCACAGCAGCGGTTTTCGGCACGTCGACCAGAATGGTCGGCTCGAAGAAGTTGCCTTCGATGACCTTGCCACCGGACAGCACCTTGGCGCCTTTGCCAACGGCATCGTCGATGTGCTCTTGGACCTTGGCGACAGCCTTGCCGTCGATCAGCGGGCCAGTGGTGGTGCCTTCTTCCAGGCCGTTACCGATCTTCAGCTTGGCAACTGCAGCGGCCAGCTTCTGGGCGAACGCGTCGTAGACGCCGTCCTGCACGTAGATACGGTTGGCGCAGACGCAGGTCTGGCCGTTGTTGCGGTACTTGGAGATGATCGCGCCCTCGACCGCCTTGTCCAGGTCGGCGTCGTCGAACACGATGAACGGGGCGTTGCCACCCAGCTCCAGGGAAACCTTCTTGATGTCCTTGGCGCATTCTTCCATCAGCTGGCGACCGATTTCGGTCGAGCCGGTGAAGGACAGCTTGCGTACCAGGGAGTTGCCGGTCAGCTCGCCGCCGACTTCGCCAGCGCTGCCGGTAACGACGCTCAGCACACCAGCCGGGATGCCGGCGCGGGTGGCCAGCTCGACCAGGGCCAGGGCGGAGTAAGGGGTCTGCGAAGCGGGCTTGAGCACCATGGTGCAGCCAGCGGCCAGGGCCGGGCCGGCTTTACGGGTGATCATCGCGGCCGGGAAGTTCCACGGGGTGATGGCCGCGGTAACGCCGATTGGCTGCTTGATGACGATCAGGCGCTTGTCTGGCTGGTGACCCGGGATGGTGTCACCGTAGACGCGCTTGGCTTCTTCGGCGAACCACTCGATGAACGAGGCGGCGTAGGCGATTTCGCCCTTGGCTTCGGCCAGTGGCTTGCCTTGTTCGGTGGTCATCAGGCGAGCCAGGTCGTCCTGGTTCTCGATCATCAGTTCGAACCAGCGACGCAGCTTGTTCGAACGCTCCTTGGCGGTCAGTGCGCGCCAGGCCGGCAGGGCCTTGTCGGCAGCTTCGATGGCGCGGCGGGTTTCCGCGGTGCCCATCTTCGGCACGGTACCGATGACTTCACCCGTGGCCGGGTTGGTCACATTGATGGTCTGGCCGCTGTCCGCATCCAGCCACTCACCGTTGATGAAGGCTTGCTGGCGGAACAACTGAGCGTCTTTGAGCTGCATGTCGGCTTCCCGAATTGTTGATTGTTTGAAAAGCGCCCAAGGCAGGGCATCGAGCGTTTGAAATCTCAAACGAATGCTAAGCGGCTGCTGGGGTGTTGGACAATAGGCTGTTCGAAAAAAAGAACGAATGGTCGAACAGACTGGGTAAAAATTCATGATTCTGCACAGTGGCAACCGGCCTCTTCGCGGGCAAGTCGGGGCGCCGAACCGCCGCTCCCACAGGTACTGCACAGGCACTGAAAACTGTGGAGATCCTGTGGGAGCGGCGGTTCGGCGCCCCGACTTGCCCGCGAAGAGGCCGGTACAGGTTAGACGATGCAGCTGAAGGAAATGTGATGGGAGGACCGACGGCCCTCCCGGCAGGAATCGATCAGAATGCCTTGGCCAGGTCGATCACCAGCGCCCGGTAGCCAACCGAGCCCGGCTGGCGGCTGTGGACCTTGAGTTCCACCAATACCTCCTGGGTGCCACGACGCACCTCATTGAGCACCGTGGTGGTCAGCTTCTCCGGTGTGAGGAAATTCACCGAAGCCGAATAGATGAACTGCGTGTCGGTCTCCGGCCGGTAGGCGACCACCGAGGTCACCGGGCTGTACCACTCGTCGCCACGCTCCTTGCCGTACTCCCAGACCTGCTCCACCGTGCCCTTGGCTTCATCGATCTTGTACTCGACCGCCCGGCTGTAGTTTCCGCTGAGCTTGGTTGGCGCAAAGTCGCGGCCCCAGCCGTTGTCGAACACCGTCAGTGTGCCCTTGCCGGTGAGCCAGGCGGTGTGCTGGGTCCATGACCAGTCGAAGCCTTCACTCTGGACGGGGGTCAGCACTTTCTCGCGTAGGTGCTGCGGCCAGCCTTGTGGGGAAGCGAGAATCCATTTCACCTGCTTGTCGCGACCGATCTTCACCACCCCCTGATGCCGAGCTGAAACGATAATGCTGTCGTCATCGGCATCGTAGTCGATGGCATTGACGTGCGCCCAGTTACGCCCCGTGCCCACGCCCGGGGTGTCGCCGAACGGCAGGTTGCCTTCAGCCAGTTCGTTGGCCAGCCGGTCATCCTGTTTTTGCACACCTTCGGGCAGCTGGATGGCCGCCTTGCCCAGGGTTTCCAGCAAGTCGCCACGATAGGGATCGAGAATCTGGTTCAGGTCCCAGAAGTCCAGCACGTCGCCTGCTTCGCTGACCTCGATGATGTGGTCACGGATCGAGCGCACCCGCTTGCCATCCGGGCGACGGTAATCGCTGGTGCCGACTCGCAGCAGGTAAGTGCCGTTGCTGGTTTCGCGGATCTCGTGGGAGAAGTCGGCGAACTTGTCCGGCAGGTTGCGCTGCCAGATGCGCCGGCCGAGCAGGTCGTACTTGGAGTAGGTCTGGCCCTGGCCCCAGATCAGTTTGCCGTCGCGGGTCTGCTGGAAGCCCATGGTCCCGCCCAGGCCATCACGGCGGTTGGAATCATGGATCTGCTCGATGTCCAGGTACCAGCGCACATCGCCGTTGCTGTCGGCGATCCAGTTGTTGCCGACCTGGTCCCACTCGGCAGCGCCGCCCAGGCCGTTCCACTTGAAGGCGCGAGCACCGGGGATGTCACCTTGCAGGTGGTTGAACAGGTACAGGCGCTGCTCGAAGCCTGGCGCCACCTTGACCGGTTCCACCTGCGGCAGTGCCGCAGTCTGTTTCGCCACCACCGGCAGGCGCACGGCCGGGGCGTAGATCTGGTACTGCTCACGGATGCGCTCGCCATCGAGCTTGTAGGTCACTTCCACCTGGTTGACGTGATCCGGGTACAGGCCGAATACCGGGATGCCGCCATAGGTCCACAGCGAACGCTCGGACACCTCGTAGGTAATGTCCACACCGCGCTCGCCCTTGCCGCGCACCCGCACATGGGTGGCACTCAGGCTGCGCCCACCGTCGCGGATGATCGCGGTCAGCGGTGCCAGGCGGTACGGGTTGACCACCACATCGCCGAGCAGCGCCTCGTTGCGCTCGGGGACCTTGGCAGTGAGGCAGGCGCCTTCAGGCAGTGCGGGGGTTTCGGTCTTGGCATTCATGGCAAAGCTCCTTGTGCTCAGAAGTCATAACGGGCGGTGGCGCCGAAGGTGCGCGGGGTACCGAGCACGCCGGCATAACCACCGTTGGCGGAGTTCCACAGGCTGGTGAAATAGGTCTTGTCGCCGGCGTTCTTCACCCACAGCGACAGGTCGACCACGCCGTCGCCCTGGTCCAGGCGCACACCGGCGGAGAGGTTGACCAGCGCGTAGCTGGGGATCTGGCCGAAGTCGGAATCGTCGATGGTGCCCACTGCTCTTGAGCGGAACGCGTAGCTGGCGGTGACGTAGGGCTCGACGTGCTGGCTGGCCTGCCACTTGTATTCGCCGTTGAGGTTGGCGATGTACTTGGAGGCGCCCACCACCTGGTGGCCGGACAGGTCGCAGGTGGCGGTGGCATTGGCCAGGCTCACCTCAGGCGGGCAAGGAGCATCCTTGTACTCGGTGTAGCGCACGTCGTTCCACGAACCATTGAAGTTGACCGTCAGGCCGCGGATCGGCAGCGCCGTGGCTTCGAACTCCAGACCGCGCGAGCGCACGCTGCCAGCGTTGGCCAGGTACTGCACGCGGTTGATCTGGTCATAGACGTTGGCCTGATAACCGTGCACCTGGGCCCAGAACAGGTTGGTATTGAGCTGCAGGCGGTCGTCGAACAGCGAGCTTTTCAGGCCCAGTTCGGCGTTGTTGACCCGCTCGGTACCGACCAGCAGCGAGTCGGTACCCAAGCGTGGCGCGGCACCGACAGTAAGGTTGATACCGCCGGATTTCTCACCATGGGTGAGGGTGGCATAACCCAACAGTTGCTCGTTGAAGCGGTAGCTCAGGCCAAGCAGACCCGAGGGGCTGAAGCTGTACTGGTTGAGGTCACCCGAATCGTACGCACCTACCCGGCCCTGGCGCGCAGCGGCGGCGGCACCGGTCACGGCAGCACCACCGGTTGGCGCATCGCGGGTGACCCAGGCGCTCTTTTCCTCGTAGGTGCCACGGATGCCGGCAGTGAAGTCCAGGCGGTCGGTGAGGTGCCAGGTGCCTTGGGCGAACAACGCGTAGCTGTCGGTATCGATATGGCCGTTGCCGATGGTATTGACGTTGGCCAGGGCGCCCGCCGGGGTGATGTTCCAGATGTCGGCCTGGGGGCCGTAATAGGTGAAGGACTTGTTGTCCAGGTCCTGCTTGAAGTAGTAAGCGCCGAGCACATAGTCGAACAAGCCACCGGTAGGCGAAGCCAGGCGGATTTCCTGTGAGTATTGCTTGTCGCGCACTGACACCCCGGCGCTGTAGAACACCGGCACATCGAGGCCGTCGTCGTTGCGCGGGGTGAAGTCCCACCAACGATAGGCGCTGATCGAAGTCAGGGTGAAGTCATTGGGCAGGGTCCAGTTGGCCTCCACCGAGGTCCCGCCCTGGAACACCGTCACCTGCTGGTCGGCATCGAAGTTGACCTTGCGGTCCTTGCCTGACACCAGCGTCGCGCCCGCCTGGGCGGCCAGGCTCTCGTAGCGGTTGACGCCGTTGATGGTCGGTCCGGTGCTGTACAGGCTGAGGATGCCGTTGTTGGAGTCTTCCTCGTTGTATTCGCCGATCCAGCGCAGGTTGAAGGTTTCGCTCGGCTTGAACAGCAACTGGGTACGAAAGCCCTGGCGCTTGCCGCCGTTGAGCTCGTCGCCGTTGTGGATGTTCTTCACATAGCCGTCGTCCTCGGTGTGATAGGCACTGATGCGCCCAGCCAGCGTCTCGGTGATCGGCCCGGAGTAGCTGCCCTGGGTCTGCAGGTAGCCATCCTCGCCAACCGATTGCTGGATGCTCCCTTGCGGCTGGAAGGTCGGTTTTCGCGAGGTGATGTTCAGCACGCCTGCCGTGGTGTTCTTGCCGAACAGCGTGCCCTGCGGGCCGCGCAGCACTTCCAGCTGCTCGACGTCGAGCAGGTCGAACACTGCCATGCCCGGGCGGCCAAGGTAGACGTTGTCCAGATAGATGCCGACGCTGCCTTCCAGGCCGTCGCTGGCCGGGTTGTTGCCCAGGCCCCGAATCGAGATGCTCGACTGCCGTGCATGCACATAGGCGACGTTGGTGCTTGGCACCAGCTGTTGCAGATCCTGCACACGGTAGATGCGCTGGGTTTCCAGGGTTTCGCTGCTGAGCACGCTGATCGGCGTGGGCACGCTCTGCGCGGTTTCTTCGCGGCGGCGGGCATTGACCGTGACCGTGCCGAGCTTGGCTTCCTGTTCCACAGCCGGGGTAACGCTGACGGGTTCATCGGCAAAGCTGCCGTTGGATGCCGCCAGCAACACGCCGGCGGCCAAGGGTTGCAAGGTGAAACGCGACGCGCGCGCAGGCCAACGGGAAAGTCCGGACATGCAGATGCTCCTTGAGGCATGGGCCCTGGGCGAGCATTTCCGTTGGCGGAACCGAATCGCGGTCAGTTGGGCTTATATTCTTTTAAGAGATATAAATATTTGTAAATCATATTTTGTGGAATAAGTAACACCCTTTATAAGGTGGCTAACCCTTGTCAGCAATTGCATTCGACCGAAAGTTTTCATGTAGAAAATGCATATCGACCTCCGCCAGCTCCGCCACTTCATCGCCCTTGTCGAGCACCGCAGCTTCGTCGCCGCGGCGGCTGCGGTGAACCTGTCGCAATCGGCCTTCAGCCGTAGCATCCAGACCCTGGAGCACAACATCGGCTGCCGCCTGGTCGACCGCGCCAGCAAGGAACTCTCCCCCACCCGCCAGGGGTTGCTGGTGCTGGAGCACTCGCGGCGCCTGGTGCATGGCGCGCATAACCTGGTCAACGAGATCCACCAGTTCAATGGCGCCACCACCGGCGTGGTGCGCTTCGGCTCCGGCCCGGCACCCGCCGGCGGCCTGGTGCCACGGGCGGTGGCACGCTTCGTCGCTGAGTACCCGGCGGCACGCACCTGTTTCCAGGTGGATAACTGGCAGGCGCTGAACCGCAAGCTGATCGCCGAGGAGATCGAGTTCTTCGTTGCCGACACACGCCAGTTCGAGTCCGACCCGGACTACCGCGTGCACAAGCTGGCTCCGCAGCGCTGGCACTTCTGCTGCCGGGCCGGGCACCCGCTGACCGAGCAGGCCGAGGTACGTGCACGGGATGTGTTCGACTACCCGCTGGCGACCACTTTCCGCCCGCCGAACATCCGCAAGATCCTCAGCGACCTCAGCGGGCGCCAGGACTTTCTGCCGACGGTGGAGTGCGAGCATGGCTATGCATTGCTGAACGTGGTGATGCATTCGGACACCATCGGCATCGCCTGCAATGCCAACTTGCGGCCTTACCAGATGGAGCGGGGACTGGTTGCATTGAAACTGGTGGACCTGGCACCGGAGCAGGAAGAGGCGTTCTATACCCGCTATGGGGTGGTGAGCCGGGTGGGGTATGGCTTGTCGCCGCTGGCGCAGGGGTTGGTCAGGCAGCTGATTGCCTGTGATACCGAGATCTGAAGGGTGCAGCTCCCAGGAGTACGCCGTACCTGTGGGAGCCGCGCTTGCCGGCGATGGGCCGCAAAGCGGCCCCGGCAATTTATGCAACAACCTTGAAATCGCGGGGCCGCTTCGCGGCCCATCGCCGGCAAGCGCGGCTCCCACAGGGATCGCGCCAGCTTTTAACAATTGAGCAAGACAGGTTCTGCGCAGGGCTTAGCCTTTACGCGTAGTCCGGCTCAATTGCCCATCCACCCCAACCGGCACTTCACCGGCCAAGGTCACCCGACGCACCACCCGCGGCTGGGTACCGTAGTCATCCACGGCATAATGCTGCGTGGCGCGGTTATCCCAGATCGCCACATCCCCCGCCTCCCAACGCCAGCGCACGGTGTTTTCCAGCCGCGTCACATGCCCCTGCAGCACCGCGAACAGGTGCTGCGAATCGGCCAGCGAATAGCCTTTGATGCGCTTCACGAAATGCCCCAACTGCAACACCCGCTCACCACTGATCGGGTGCACCCGCACTACCGGGTGCTCGGTCTCGTACACGGTCGAGGTGAACACCTTGCGATAACGCTCAAGCTTCGCCGGGTCGACATCGGGCTTGATGCTCGCATAATCGTATTCATTGCTGTGCACCGCCCACAGCTTGTCGGCCAGCTCGCGCAGCGGCTCGGGCAGTTCCAGGTAGGCCGCCGCCGTGTTGGCCCACACGGTATCGCCACCGGAAGCCGGCGCCACCACGCTGCGCAGGATCGAGGCTTTGGGGTAGGCATCGACGAAGGTCACATCGGTGTGCCAGGAGTTGGCCCGCTGGCCTTCGGCGCCGTCCAGCTGCAGCAGGTAGCTGGTGCCGTCCACCACCGGCACGGTGGGGTGGGCGACCGGTTCGCCGAGCAGCTTGGCAAAGCCTTCCTGACCCCGGTCGTCCAGGTGGGTCTGGCCACGGAAGAAGATCACCTTGTGTTTCACCAGGGCGGCCTGGATGGCGTCAACGGTGGCGGCATCCAGGTCGGCGGACAGCTTCACCCCACGGATTTCGGCACCGATACGGCCGGCAACCGGATGGATGTCGAGTTCGAGGGCGTGTGGCGCGGAGGCCAGTGCGGCATTGCTCATGGTCGTGGTCCTTGCGGTGATGGTCGGGTTGTGGGTTCAGCGGGCGGCCTGCACGGCCTGTTCGTGCTGCAGAGCGGTATCGAGGAAGCGCGGCTCGATCCAATCGGAAACCTGGAAGCCTCGGCGGATCAGGCGCTCGCGGGCGGCCAGGTCGACGCCCTGCTGCAACTGGGCGACAAAATCGGCGTCCAGCCGCGGATCGAAGTAATGGGCGAGGTCTTCCTGGGCCAGGTCATCGCTGAGGATGCTGCGTGGCCAATTGGCGTTGCTCGCCACCAGGTCAACGTAGGCATCGCGGTTGTGCTCGTCGCGCAGCCAACGGGTGGCCTGCTCCTGGGTATTGACCAGGCGCTGCACCAGCTCGGGGTATTTGCGGATGAAATCGCCCGTGCCGAGCAATACCGCCTGGGTGCTGCCGGCACCTGCCAGGTCGCGGGAATTGACCGGCAGCTCGACCAGCCCACGCTCACGCAGCGACAGCAGGTTGGACAAGCCCCAGGTAGCGTCGATCTGTTTGGCGGCCAGTGCCGCGTTGGCGGCGTTGAAATCCAGGTTGATCACTTTCAGGTCGCGCTCCGACAGCCCTTGGCTGGCCAACGCGCTGGCGAATGACAGCTGGTTGGCGGTGCCGCGGAACACCGCCACGCGCTTGCCCTTGAGGTCGTGCAGGGTCTTGATGCCGGAGCCCGGTACCACGCCCAGGTAGCTCTTCACCCCACGCACCCCGGCTGACAGCACGCGGGTGTCGAGGCCATTGGCCTTGCCAACGATCGCCGCCAGGTCGCCCAGGTAGGCGAAGTCAGCCTGGCCGTTGGCCAGGGCTTCGTTGACCACCGGACCTGCGCCCTTGAAGAAGTGCCAGTCGATACGGATGCCGTCTTTGGCGAATTCCTTTTCCAGCAGTTGCTGGTCACGCAGTACATCGACCACGCCGCCAGCACTGTGCTTGCTGCCAGCGCTCAGGTCGGGCACGGCGATGCGGATGCTCTCTGGCTTGGCCAGCTCGGCCGCGTGACCGCTCAGGGTGAAGGCCAGACCGAGGGCAGTGATCAGGTGGCGCAGTGGGGTTTTCATGGCAAGGCTCCTTGGCAGGCTGCCACCGGCGATGGCCGGCGCTTTGGCCAGAAGCTAGGCAGGTCTGGTTAGAACCTACAAAGATCAAAACTTCATTTTTTAGTAACTGAAAGACATAAATCAGCATCCATGCGGGGCGCGGAGGGGCTTGCGGGAAACGCATGGAAAATATGAGCAAAACGCAATGACGAGGGGGTTCCGCATGCATGGCTTGCATGCTCTTATCTCTTGAAAGTCGCTTTGGTGAATTTTTAATTCCATAAGTGCATAACATTGGAACGCTTCGAGAGATGCCCGATGAATGGAGTTCTGAGCAGGATTCGAGGGGGGCCGCTGCGCGGCCCATTCGCGGCGCGAGGCCGCTCCCACAGGGACCGCGTCCTCTCCGGGGAGCGGGCACTGCCTTGGTTGCTGCCGGCGTTGATTGCGCTGCTGTGGGTGGTTGCGAGCCGGCAGCACTGGATGAGCGAGCAGATCCTGCCGGCACCTTCACTGGTGTGGCAAAGCGCGCTGGAGTTTGGCTCCGGTGAGCTCTGGGGGCACTTGTGGATAAGTCTGCAGCGGCTGTTCTGGGGCTTGTTGGCGGGCATCAGCAGCGGCTTGCTGCTCGGCAGCTGGCTGGGCACCTCTCGCCATGCGCAGACCTTGGTACTGCCGACCTTCGTGGCCCTGGCGCAGATCCCCACCCTGGCCTGGATCCCGCTGTTCATGCTGTTCTTCGGTATCGGCGAGCTGCTCAAGCTGGTGGTGCTGGTGAAGGCGGTGGTGGTGCCGGTCACCTTGCACACCCTGGTTGGCGTGCGCGATGCCCAGCCCAAGTTGCGCGAAGCCGCCACCGCCCTGCGCCTGCCACGCCATCTGTTGTTCCTGCGCCTGCTGCTGCCGGCCGCCCTGCCCGCCTTCCTCACCGGCGTGCGCCTGGCCCTGGCGACTGGCTGGACCTCGTTGCTGGCCGTTGAATTGCTTGCCTCCAGCGAAGGCATCGGTTACCTGATGGTCTGGGGCCGGCAGCTGTTCATGCTCGACCTGGTGCTGCTGTGCATCCTGGTGATCGGCCTGGTCGGCGCGCTGCTGGAGCGTGGCTTCTCGACCTTGGAAAAGCGCCTGCTGTTCTGGCCGCAACCGGCCACTGGCGAACAACATCGCGGGCCCATTCCACGGGGCTGGCAAAGCCTGCTGCTACCGGCGGCACTGCTGGCGCTGTGGCAAGCCAGCAACAGCTTCGGCTGGGTCGACCCGAACATCCTCACTTCGCCGCTGAACGTATTGCACACACTGTTCGGCGGGCTGGCCGATGGTTCGCTGCCAGAGGCCATGCTGCTGAGCCTGCAGCGCACCCTGACCGGCCTGCTCCTGGGCGGCGGCGCCGGCTTGCTCAGCGGGCTGTTGCTGGGGCTTTCCCACCACGCAGAACGCCTCTTCGGGCCAAGCCTTTCAGCCCTGCGCCAAGTGGCGCTGTTCGCCTGGGTCCCCTTGCTCACCGCCTGGTTCGGCCTGGGCGAAGGGGCCAAGAACGTGTTCGTCGGCCTGGCTGCATTCTTTCCGCTGCTGATCGCTACCCAACGAGGTATCGCCAGCCTCTCGCCGCAACTGGGCGAGGCGGCCCGCACACTTCGCCTGAACCTGTGGCAACGCCTGCGCCTTCTGGTGTTGCCGGGTGCTGCACCGGCCATCTTTGCCGGCCTGCGCCTGTCGCTGATCTATGCCTGGCTCGGCACCATCGGCGCCGAGTACTTCATGCCCTCGGACGGCGGCATCGCCAGCCTGATGATCGGCGCACAACAACTGTTTCGCATGGACCAGGTGATGGCCGCGATGGTCCTGATCGGCCTGGTCGGCGCCCTGCTCGGCGCCCTCGGTCAACACCTCGAATCGCGCGCCACGCGCTGGAGAACCGCATGAACGCCTTCAATGCCTCGCACCTGCTCGCGGCCAATCAGGCCGACACCACGCCACCGCTGGTCAGCTTCGAAGGCGTCGGCAAAACCTTCAGCGTCGATGGCCAGCCCTTCGAGGCCATCCGCAATTTCAACCTGGCCATCAACGAAGGCGAGTTCATCGCCATCGTTGGCGCCTCGGGCTGCGGCAAGTCGACCCTGCTGCGCCTGCTGGTCGGGCTGGACACCGAATACAGCGGCAGCATCCGCGTCGATGGCCAGGCGGTCAGCGGCATCGGCGGCGAGCGTGGCATCGTGTTCCAGGAGCATCGCCTGTTCCCTTGGCTGACGGTGGAGCAGAACATCGGCCTGGGTCTGGTCAACGAAAACCTGACCCAGGGCGAGCGCGCCCGGCGTGTGCACGAGTTCGTGCAACTGGTGGGCCTGGTCGGTTTCGAATCGGCCTACCCGCACCAGCTGTCCGGCGGCATGGCCCAGCGCGTGGCGATTGCCCGTGGCCTGGTGGCCAGCCCGCGCATCCTGCTGCTCGACGAGCCGTTCGGCGCGCTCGATGCACTGACCCGCCAGCAGCTGCAGGACGAACTGCTGGCCATCCGCGAACGTGCCGGCATCACCACCTTGCTGGTGACCCACGATGCCGAAGAAGCCACCTACCTGGCCGACCGGGTTGTGGTGCTGGAACCGCGCCCCGGTCGCATCAAGTCGGTGGTGGAAATCGGCCTGCCGCACCCGCGCCTGCGCACCGGTGTGGCGTTGCATGGGCTGCGCGAAAAGGTCCTGCACCAGATCACTGGCGACGGCGGCTACCTGCCGCCGCCAGCACGCCGGGTAGAGGGATTGCGGCCCGAACTGATCGCCCTCTAGGTCCACTCCGAAGCCGGGAAGAAACGCTCGACCACAGCGTCATGCTGCACCAGCTGCTGGTAAGCCTGGCGGTCGAAGGGCAAGCCGGTGCGCATGGCGTAAACCGGCTTGCCCGTGGGCTTGGCGACCTCACGCAAGCGGATGCGCAGGAAACGGTAATGGGCACCGCTGACCTCACCGGCGGACTCGATCTGGAAGTAACGCCCCGGCGTGAACAGTACCTCAGCCTCCTGCCAGTTCAACGACAGGGAGGCCACCGGCACACCACTGGCCTGGCCATCGGCGAGCAGCTCGTACAACACCGTATTGTCATCGAAATGCCCCGCCACCTGTTCCAGCGGCAGGTTGGCCGCCTCCTTGGGCAGCATGAACCGGCGCGGGATGAACGGGCTTTCGGTAAACGACGTGATGTCGGTGCTGACCAGCACATCACCCTGGCGGATTGCACCAGCCCGCCAGCGCGCCCCGATGGTCACACGCGGGCCACGACCTCCGCGCCACAGTACCTTGGCATCGCTGGCAGGCAGTTGCTCCATCGAGTCGAACAGGTTGTCGAGGTAAGCCCGCAACTCGTCTTCAGGTACTGCCGCCAAGCGTTGCCTGCCGATACTGAACACATCGTTGGCCTTGGCCATGTGGCTGCTGTATTGCTCGATCAGGTTGTTGTGCACTTCACCTTCGTGCTTGAAGCTGTAGAAGCGTTTGCCCTGGCGCTCGACATGCGGCGTACCGAATTCGTCCATTGGCGCCATGTGCCCTTCGAACTCGGGCAAGTCGGCCTGGTTCAGCAAGCCTCTGTGACGCTGGCGCACAGCACGCGAAACCAGGTCGCTGGACGTGTCATCCACCGCCATGTAGGTGTCCCACTGTTCAGGAACCCCCTTGGGCAGCAGCGAGAACACCGAAAACGCTATCACCAGCACGTCGCCCAAGGCTGAGGTGAACGCTTCAATGCGTTGAGCCTTGGTAGGAGCATGCACCAACGCATCGATATCCAGCGCAAGGCGGACGCTGCCGAGCACGAACAGCACCATGCCGAAGGGCTGCCATGCCAGGCTTAACACACTCAGTGCAGTGATCGCGATACCCAGCGCATGGCGCCAGAGCTGCTTGCGCAGGTCGCTGTTGGAGACCAGAACACGGTGGCTGGCCTCGATGTCATCCTTGACCCAGTCAGCCATCTGCTCGAACAGCGGCCGAGAGACTTCGGCGCCCAGGCCAAACGGCCAGTGTGGCACCGGCCCCTTCCCACTGCGCTCACGCAGTATCTGCAGCCCCGCCTTGCGCGTGGCCTCGTCAACCTGGGCGTAGGGCTGGTGCAGGGCGTCGTACCATCGCAGCCCATCTTCCGCGTGCAAACGCCTGGAGACCCAGATGCGCAAAGCGGCTACGTCATCGAATGCACGCAGTACCACGTCCGCAGTCGGGGTATAGAGAAGAAAGCGGCCACTGGGGACAGCGAAGGTCAGCAGGTGCCCCCCACCGTGCATCGGGTAGTAGCGAACCGAATAGTCTCCGCCGCCGCCTGGGTCTTGCAAACTGGCCAGGCTCAGACGCTTCCCGGCCTCCAGCCCCATCCAGGTCCATAGCCGCTGGCGATCCTCGGTGGTGATGTGGCCATCGGAGAGGCTGCTTTCGATGGCGGCGATGAAACGAACCTTGAGCAGCAGCGGCAAGTCCTTGCCTTCATTGCGCCAGAATTGATCCGTACGCTCACGCACCACGCTGGCAAAGTCGAGTTCCCAAAAATGGCTCCTGACCTGCACCGGGTCAAGCTTCACTTCATTCTCTGCACCGTATGCCTTCGCGTCAGGGCCTTCATTGTAAAACCCATTCAAGCTGAAGATAGCGTCGGCATCTTCATCCTGCACCTCCACATCAAGCCGCCTGATCCACAACTCGGTAAAGGTCACTGAGCTGACCGGTGCACGGTGGTGTGTCCAACCGGTAAAGCAGCGGGCTCGCCGGTTGTCCCCCATACGGAAGTGGTGCCACCACACTTGGTCGGGGTCCAGCGCCAGGCCGGTCTGCGTCGACAGATAAGCGCTTGCCTGCTCGTGCGCCAGCGAGTGCAGGTCAGGAAATGCCTCCCGATATCGCCGGGCCTTCTCCACAATGACCTTGGCGTCCTTGAGCCACTCGAGGCTCTGCTCGTAGGGGTCGCTCATGCTCATGCTCCTCGGATTGAAAGCGTTGAAACTGCTCCGCCCCGAGGTGATTAATGGGGTACTGCTATGCCACCCCCAGCCCGCGCAAGTATTCCCAGGGGTAGATACCCCGTTGATGTCCGTCGCTGAACAGCAATTGCACGCCGTACCCCTGCGGCTCGATGTGCTCTACCCGCACATCGTCCTGCACCACGCCAATTGCACCGCGCCAATGGGCGGCGCGGCATTGCGAGCACGGGCAGGCACCGCGCAAGCGCGCATGGCTGATGACCTGCTCGCCATCCTGCCAGCGCACGGTCAGTTGCCCTGCCTCGCGTTGATTGCGTATTGCATTGGGGCTGTTCATCAAGCAGCCCCGCGCAGCTGCGCCAAGGCGATGCGCACGGCCTTGCGCACTTCTGGATCGCTGTCCGCCTCAGCCGCCTGCAACGCCGGCAAGGCACGGGCTTGCCCCAGTTCGCCGAGCGCCAGCGCGGCTTCCTTGCGCAGGTTGGCAATGCCATGGCCGAGCAAGTCGGCCAGGGCATCCAGCGCCTCGCCATGACGCAAGCGGCCCAATGAGCGGGCAGCGCGCAGGCGTACTTGCCAGAAGCCATCGCCCAGCGCCGCCACCAGTGCCGGCCCCGCCTGAGCATGGCCCACCTTGCCCAGCGTCGTCGCGGCTTCTTCGCGCACTTGCCAGGCGGCATCGCGCAGGGCGCCAACCAGCGCCGGCAACACAGCAAGATCACGCGCAAGCCCCAAGGCGCCAATCGCGGCACGGCGTACCTCGGTGTCGGGCTCGTGCTCGGCCAGTTTCGCCAAGGCAGGCAGCGCGGGCTCGTGCTTGAGCCAACCCAGAATACCCACGGCTTCGCGCCGCACCGCCGCGTCCTGGTCCTCCAGCGCCCGCAGCGCAGGCCCGGCGGCGTCGCCCAGGCGCAACTCACGCAGGGCACGCAAGGCACTGGCCCGGACAAAGGCATCGGCGTGGGTCGTCCACGGCAGAATCAACTGGCCGGCTTCCGGGCTCTTCAACTCGCTGAGGCTCTGCGCAGCCGCCAGGCGCACCGCCTCGGCACCATCCGCCAGTGCGGCGCACAAAGCCTGAACCACTTCCGGCTCCTCCCAGGCTTCCAGCAGGCGCGCGGCCTCGGCGCGCACGTCGTCGGCGCCATCGACCAACAGGGCATCGGTCAGCCACGGCAAGGCATCGAGGTCTTCCAGGTCGGCCAGTTCGATCAAGGCAATGCGCCGCACGCCGGCGTCATCGGCGCCGAGGCGTGGCAGCAGTTCAAGAATTTCGGGGTTGTCGGTGCTTCGTTCGGTCATAGCGCGATCCTGAGCGGCGGATGGTCGGTGGCTGGCAGGCCAAGTGGCGTCAGGCGCGGCAGTTCGCGGCCTTCTTCATGGCGCAGCAAGGCCAGGCAATGGCGTTTGAGGTGGGTGAATTCAGGGCTGGTCAGCAGGCTGGCGCGGCGCGGGCGGGCAAAGTCCAGGCGCAGGTCCTCGATGAAGCGACCGGGGCGCGGGCTCATCACCAGAATGCGGTCAGCCAGGAACAAGGCTTCATCAATATCGTGGGTGACGAACACCACGGTGGTGCGGATGCGCGCCCAGATATCCAGCAGCAATTCCTGCATGCGCGAACGGGTTTGCGCATCCAAAGCGCCGAAAGGCTCGTCCATCAGCAGCAGGCGCGGGCGGTTGATCAGCACCCGGGCGATTTCGGCACGCTGCTGCATGCCGCCGGACAACTGGCTGGGCCAGCGCTCGGCGAAGTCGGCCAGGCCCACCAGCTGGAGCATTTCGCCGGCCTGCTGGCGGCGTTCGGCCTTGCCCAGGCCTTGCATCTTCAGGCCGAAGCCGACGTTGTCGAGCACGCTGCGCCACGGCAGCAAGGTGTGGTGCTGGAACACCATGCCACGCTGCGGCGACGGCCCGGTGATAGCCTGGCCGTCCACGCTCAACTGGCCGCTGCTGGGCACAAGGTGCCCGGCCAGGGCACCGAGCAAGGTCGACTTGCCGCAACCCGATGGCCCAAGGATGCAGACGAACTCCCCCGGCGCCACGGCAAAGTCCAGGCGCTGCACCGCCTCGAAGGCTTCTCGGCCCTGCCCCAGCCGAATCGACAGGCCATGCCCATCGATCCGCCCGGCCTGTTGATAACTGTTCATCAGCTGGCCCTCCGCGTGCGGTACCAGGGCGTGGCGAATGCGCCGAGGCGCTTGACCAGGGCGCTGCTGCCCATGCCCAGCATGCCAATCAACAGCATGCCGACAACGATGTCCGGGTAGTTCTGCAAGGTGTATGACTCCCAGGTGTAGTAACCGATGCCGAACTGCCCGGCGATCATCTCGGCAGTGACCAGGCAGAACCACGAGGTGCCCATGCCGATGGCAAGGCCCGTGACGATGCTCGGCAACGCGCCAGGCAGTACCACTTCACGCAGGATCGACCAGCGCCCGGCACCGAGGCTGCGCGCCGAGGCGACCAGGCGCGGGTCGACAGCCTCCGCGCCATGGACGGTGTTGAGCAGGATCGGGAACAGCGCACCGGTGAAGGTGATGAACACCATCGACAGCTCCGACGACGGGAACATCAGGATCGCCAGCGGGATCCACGCCACCGCCGGTATCGGCCGCAGCACTTCGAGTGGCGGCAGCAAGGTGTCCTCGGCCCATTTCGAGCGGCCGATCAACAAGCCCAGGGCCACCCCCAGCAGTGCCGCAGCGGCATATCCGGCAAACACCCGTGACAGGCTGCTGCCCAGGTGAGCCAGCAGGGCGCTGGAGGTCAGCAACTGCCAGGCTGCCGCCAGCACCGCCTGCGGCGTGGGGACATAGGTGAAGGTCAGCAGGCCAAGGTCCAGCTTGACGCTGGCCGCTACTTGCCAGAACAGCAGGCAGGCCAGCAGCGAAGCCAGGCGCACGGGCCAGCGCTTGAGGTGGCGAGTCATCTCGGTGCCTCCCGGTCAGCGCTGGGCGACCAGCTTCTGGTTGGCACTGACGAAGTCCAGCGCTTCACCACCATGGGCCTTGGCGTACTGCTCGGCCTGGTCCTTGAGCAGGAATGCAGCCAGCTCGCCGTGGGCATTGCGCACGAACCAGGCCTGGTTGGCCAGCAGCTTGATGCCGCTGTCGGCAGCCTGGGCGTAGATCGCGCGGATGTCCTTGCCTTCCTGCTCCAACTGGGCCAGCGCGCCAAGGGCGGCTTCCGGCGAGGCGTAGTGGCGTACCTTGTCTTCACCGCGCACCCAGATCTGCGCCAGGCGGCTGAAGTCGGTGATCGGCTTGCCGGTGAGCGCATCGTTGGCCTTGAGCGGCAGCGGGCCGTAGTTCTTCAGCGCCTTGTCGTAATCCAAGCCGGCCTGCTTGAAGGCTGCGCGGATGTACTGGTCGTCGATGAACTGGTCGGTGTCGAGGCCGCGGTCGGTCTTCTTCAGCAGCTTGAGCGTGTCGATGGAGGTCGTTACCGCCTGGCGGTATTCAGGCTTCCAGGTCAGGTCGCGGGTCTGCAGACCGAGCGGGCCGTGGAACAGGTAGTTGACCTCGGCCTCGATGCCGGTGACCTTCTCCATCAGTTCGCTGTATTTTTCCGGTTCTGCAGCGATCAGGCGGTCAGCTTCGAGGCTGGCGCGCAGATAAGCGGTGACCACTTCCGGGTACTTCTTCGCATAGTCGGCGTCCACCAGCGCGCCATGGAACGTCGGCGCGTTGGCCTGGGCACCGTCGTAGATCTTGCGGGCAAAGCCGCGGTTGGGGAACAGCTCGGCGAACGGCACGAAGTCGGCGTGGGCCTCGATGCGGTTGCTGCGCAGGGCGGAACCGGCAATCTCCGGCGCCTGGGCGATGATTCGCACGTCCTTCTGCGGGTCCCAGCCCTGGGCCGCGACGGCGCGCAGCAGCATACCGTGGGCGGTGGAGGCGAACGGCACGGAGATGGTCTTGCCCTTGAGTTCAGCCAGCGACTGCACCTTCGACGCTGCCGGTACGACAATACCGTTGCCGCTGCCGTGCACACTGCCCGACAGCACGCTGATGAACAGGCTGCGCTTGCCGGCATCCAGGTGCGCGACACCGTTGAACGAGCCGGGGAAATCGGCCATGGCGCCGAAGTCGAGCTTGCCAGCGACCATCTCGTTGGTCAGCGGCGCGCCGCTGGTGAAGTTCTTCCACTCAATCTGGTACTGGGCATCCTTGTACTTGCCATCGTGCGGCAGGTACTTGTCGAGCAGGCCCAGTTCACGGATCAGCAGGCCGCCAGTAGCGCAGTTGATGGTGGTGTCCTGGGTGCCGATGGCGATGCGGATGGTTTCGGCACTGGCGTTCAGGCCGGTGAGCGCCAGCGCGAGGCCGGCCACGGTTGCTACAAGGCGCATGGGTGTTTCCCCTCGAATCGTTTTGAGTTGTGTAATCGTCTCCGCCACCGGGCTTGGGTGGTGGGAAACGAGGGGGGCATTACAGGAGGCGCGTCCGGTGGCTCGCCGGATGGCGGGGATCAATCAGCGCAGCAGGTACGGGATATCGACCTTGACCGCGCCGGTGGGGCAGTCTTTCTCGCAGGGCATGCAGTACCAGCACTCGTCGAAGGCCATGTAAGCCTTTTGCGTGGCCGGGTTGATCGCCAGCAGGTCCATGGGGCAGACCTCGACACAGACGGTGCAGCCTTTTTCGGCGATGCACTTGTCTTCGTCGATGGTCACCGGGGCGCTGCTGCGAAAGAAGATTTCCTGGGGCTGGTAGGCCATTTCACGGGGTCCTTGGGGCCTTCATGGGCACCTTTTCATCTAGAGGCTTGCACATTTCCCTGTGGGAGCGGGTTTACCCACGAAGAATCCAACACGGTCGATGGCACCGGCTTCGCCGGTGTTCGCGGGTGAACCCGCTCCCGCAAGGTTAGGTGTCGCTCAGGCGGCATTGGCTTTGACTCGCAACCGGTCATAGGCAGTCTGCTCTTCGGCATCCAACGCGATCAGGTACGGCTCGACGGCTTTCTTGAAACTGGTCATTTCACCGTTTTCGCCTTTTTTCAGATGGCAGTGGCAGAACCACTCGCCATCGTTGCGCTCGGGGAAGTCGACCCGGTGGTGGTACAGGCCCCAGCGGCTCTCCTCACGGAACAACGAGGCCCGCGCCGCCATTTCGGCACAGTCGCGGATCACCGAGACCTCCATGGCCCGCATCAGCTCATGCGGGTTGCTGGCCTTCATCTGCTCGAGATCACGCTCGATCTCGGCAAAGCGCGCCAGGCCGATTTCCATTTTCCTGGTCACCTTCGGCGGCTGCAGGTAATCGTTCACCATGCGTCGCAGCTTGTATTCCACCTGCGCCGGCGGCAGACCATGCTCACGCTGCAACGGCGCGAACACCCGCGCGCGTTCGCGCTCGACCTGCCCGGCATCGACCTCGGCCAGTTCCCGCCCGGCCACGTACTGTGCGGCATTCACACCGGCAAACCAGCCGTAGGTGAACGCGCCAAGCATGTAGTTGTGCGGTACCGCCGCCATGTCGCCTGCGGCGTACAGGCCTTTGACGCTGGTCTCGGCCTTCTCGTTGACCCACACCCCCGAGGCCGAATGCCCCGAGCAGAAGCCGATCTCGGAAATATGCATCTCGACCATGTGCTGGCGGTAGTCGGTGCCACGCCCGGCATGGAACTGGCCACGGCTGGGGCGCTCGTTGCTGTGCAGGATCTCTTCGATGTTCTGGATGGTTTCCTCGGCCAGGTGGTCGAGCTTGAGGAACACCGGGCCGTTGCCGCCTTCGAGCTCCTGGTGGAACTCCCACATCATCTGCCCGCTCCAGTAGTCGCACTCGATGAAGCGCTCGCCCTTGCTATTGGCGGTGTAGCCGCCCAGCGGGCCGGTGACGTAGGCACAAGCCGGGCCGTTGTAGTCCTTGATCAGCGGGTTGATCTGGAAGCACTCGAGGTTGGCCAGCTCGGCACCGGCATGGTAGGCCATGGCATAGCCGTCACCGGCATTGGTGGGGTTCTCGTAGGTGCCCATCAGGTAACCCGACGACGGCAGGCCCAGGCGGCCGGCGGCGCCGCAGGCGAGGATCACCGCCTTGGCCCGGACCACGCGGAACTCGCCGGTGCGGCAGTCGAAGCCCAGCACACCTGCAGCGGCGCCCTCGGCATCGAGCAGCACACGGGTGCAGACCATGCGGTTGCTGATCTCGACCCGGGCGCGCTTGAGCTGGCGGTAGAGCACCTTCTTGATGTCATGCCCCTCGGGCATGGGCAACACATAGGCGCCCATGTGATGGACCTTCTTCACCGCGTAGTCGCCGGTCTCGTCCTTCTCGAACTTCACCCCCCAGCGGTCGAGCTGCTCGATGGTTTCGAAACTGTGGGTGGCGTAGGCATGCACGGCGGCCTGGTTGACGATGCCGTCGTTGGCCACGGTGATTTCCTTGGTGTACTGCTCGGGCGTGGCATGGCCGGGGATGATGGCGTTGTTCAGGCCGTCCATGCCCATGCTGATGGCGCCGCTGCGCTTGACGTTGGCCTTGTCCAGCAGCAGCACGCGCAACTGCTTGTCGTGCTCCTTGGCCTTGATCGCCGCCATTGGCCCGGCAGTGCCGCCGCCGATGACGATGATGTCGTAATCCTGGGTCTCGATGCTCATGCCTTGCTCCCCTTCTGGCGGTCGATGCGCAGGCGGTACTGGAAGGCATCGCCGCGGTAATACAGGTGTTCGAAGTCCAGCGGCGTGCCGTCGGCGGCATGGGTCAGGCGTTCGATGCGCATGATCGGCGCACCCTCCTCCACCTCCAGCGCCTGGGTCAGGTCGCTGTCGGCCAGCACCGCGTCGATGGCCAGGTCGGCGTGGCCGAGGGCGATGCCGCAGTCGTTTTCCAGCAGCAGGAAGATGTCGCGAGTGACCAGGTCGGCCTTCTCCAGCTTTTCGCCGACGGTCTTGGGCAGCCAGGTCAGTTCCAGCGATACCGGCTCGCGATTGATCAGCCTTACCCGGCGGATCTCGGTGACCGGGCTGCCCTCCTCGACCTGCAGGCGCGCGGCCACCAGAGCACTGGCCGGCACATGGCGGAAGCTGCGCAGGCGGTTGATCACCTCGTAGCCCATCTGCGTCATCGACTCACCCAGGCCCTGCAGGGTGCTGACGTTCTGGAACGCCTTGGGCTTGGCGACGAAGGTGCCTTTGCCGTGGATCTTGAAAATCAGCCCTTCTTTCTGCAGATCGCCGAGCGCCTGGCGCACGGTGATACGGCTGACATCGAAAGCCTTGCCCAGCTCGCTTTCCGAGGGCATGCGGCTATGCGGTGGGTACGTACCGTCGAGGATGCGCTCGCGCAGCAATTCCTTGAGCTGGGTGTAAAGCGGTACCGGGGACAGGGGGAGCAGTTCGGCCATGGGTCTCTTCGCTGATCGATGACTTGTTATAACAAGTTGTGACCAGATCATAGAGGGCATAAGAAGAGGTAAGGAAATACTGATATCGCATATGGATAGACGGATTTGGGTTGGCCTGTACAGGCCCTTCGAGGCTGACGCCGCTCCGGCAGACCGCGCAGAAGCTGTGGGAGAGGCTTCAGCCACGAACGGTCAACCGAGAAAAACAGCCTTAGATCAAGGCGATGGACGCCGCCGAATCAGATGGGTATCATGCGTGCGCGTTGCACTCGTAGCTCAGCTGGATAGAGTACTGCCCTCCGAAGGCAGGGGTCGTGGGTTCGAATCCCGCCGAGTGCGCCATATCAGAAAGCCCTGGGATCACTCCCGGGGCTTTTTCATTTGTGCGACATGTCGCGTTTCTGGCACTCCCGTGCCATGGGTCATTGATGTTAGCGTGGGCCCCTTCCCGTATCCGACGGGCACCCAACAACAATGATTCGCGAAGGAATGCGCGCGCATGCACCTGAAAAAGCTCACCTCCACCGCCTTGCTACTGGCCAGCATCGGCCTGTTCACCCAACCGGCCCAGGCCAACCTAACTCAGCAACAGTCCGCCGCCATCGTCAAAGCCTTCGAGGGCAGCAACCCGGCTGACTTCAAGCAATTCCTCGGCAAACTCAAAAGTAGCGAGCTGGCCAAGGCCGACAACCTCGCTGCCACGCTCGACGCCTACCTGGCCGGCAAGCCGCTCGCAACCGAGCAGCAGAACGAGATCAACCGCCTGCTCGGCCTTTACACCCGCATCAAGTACGCCAAGGCCGCCACAGAGAACCTGCGCGAGCTGGTCGCTATCCCCACGTTCAGCGTCGACGGCGTGCCGCAGCACGAAAACCCCGAGTTCCTCAAGATCGCCGACAAGATCAAGGCCCTGGCCGAGGGCTTCGGCCTGACCTTCCGCAATGTCGACAACCGCGTCTACGAGATTTCGCTGGGCGAAGGCAAGGAAGTAGTCGGCATCCACGCCCATGCCGACGTGGTACCGGTCAACCCGGACAACTGGAAACTGGCCGACGGCACCCGCCTCGACCCGTTCAAGGTCACCCAGGTCGGCGACCGCATGTACGGCCGCGGCACCGAGGATGACAAGAACGGCATCATCGTCGCGCTGTATGCACTGAAAGTGGCCAAGGATGAAAACCTGCCCCTGGCCCGGCAGTTCAAGCTGCTGATCGACACCACCGAAGAAACCAGCGGCGACGCCATCCCCTACTACTTCGAGCGCAACCCTACGCCTGACTACAACCTGGCACTCGATGGCGGCTACCCGGTGGTGATTGCCGAGAAGGGCTACGGCACGGTCATGGCCAGCTTCAGCAAACGCCCGGCCACCGGCCAGGGAGCGGAAATCATCAACCTGACCGGTGGCCT